>JASJBD010000105.1 GCA_030066665.1 Gammaproteobacteria bacterium | reverse complement strand
CATGCGGCCGTGGCCACACTGGCCGAGGCCGCATGCGCGATGTATTCCGCGCTGACTTCGAACCAGGCACGCAGGTCGGGACGTGATTCGCTCAGGCCGTAACCATCCGTGCCGAGCACGACGTAAGGCCCGGGCACCCACCGGGCCACCGAGAGCGGCAATGCCTTCATGTAGTCACAAGCTGCAACGAAGACACCCTGTTCTCCGTCGAGCACCTGGCGCAGGTATGGTGTCTCGCTGATCTTGCCCGAGAGATTATTGCGTCGTTCGACGCGCAGACCATCGCGGCTCAGTTCGTTGTAGCTCGTCACACTCCAGACATCCGTCGCGATACCCACGTCTTCCAGCAAATCACGGGCGCGCAACACTTCCGCCATGATTGCACCGCTGCCAAACAGATGCGCCTTTCTGCCCTGTTTCGTTTTACTGTCTGAGCGATGGTAGTTATAGATACCGCGAATCACGCCGTCGTCGCAGCCTTCCGGCATGGCTGGCATGGCGTCGTTCTGGTTGTGGATGGTGATGTAATAGAACATGTTCTCCTGCTCGGTGTACATCCGCCGGATTCCCTCGCGGATGATGATCGCGAGTTCATAGGCGAATGCCGGGTCGTAACTGATCAGGTTCGGCACGGTATTGGCGACGACCTGGGAATGGCCGTCTTCGTGCTGTAGACCCTCACCGTTCAGCGTCGTGCGGCCCGACGTACCCCCCAGCAGGAAACCGCGACACAGCATGTCGCCGCAGGTCCAGATCATGTCGCCGACCCGCTGGAAACCGAAGATCGAATAGAACACGTAAAACGGAATCGTGGGCACGCCGTGGACCGCGTAGGCCGTGCCGGCCGACAGGAACGACGCCATCGCGCCGGTTTCACAAATACCTTCCTGCAGGATCTGTCCGTCTTCCGCTTCGCGGTAGGGCATCAGCGTAGCGCTGTCGACGGGGCGGTACTTCTGGCCCTCGATCGAGAAGATCCCGGCCTTGCGGAACAGCGCCTCCATGCCAAAGGTGCGGGCTTCATCCGGCACGATGGGCACGATGTATTTGCCCAGCTCCTTGTCGTCCAGCAATTTGCCCAACATGCGCACGAAGGCCATGGTCGTCGACAGCGTGCGATCGCCGGAGCCCTTGAGCTGATCCGCGAATATTTCCAGCGGCGGGGTTGGCAGTGCGGGACAATCCACGCGGCGCTGTGGCCAGGGACCGCCGAGCGCGTCGCGGCGCTCCTCCAGATACCGCAGTTCCTCGCTGTCCTCCGGGGGCCGGTAGAAGTCCGCGCGCGCAGCCGCTTCATCGTCCAACGGGATGCCAAGCCGGTGAGCGGTATCGATACGTTCGTCGCGATTGAGATTCTTCTTTTGGTGCACGACATTGGAGCCTTCGTAGCCCTGCATGCCGTAGCCCTTGATGGTCTTGATCAGGATTACCGTTGGTCGGTCCGCCTCGGCCGCGCTCTTGAAGGCCGCGTAGATCTTGTGGTGATCGTGACCGCCCCGGCGAATGACACGGATTTCTTCGTCCGACAGGATGCCCATGATGTCGGCAAGTCTCTGATTGTCGCCGACCCAGTGCGCGCGGACTTCCGGCCCCGTGGCGACCGAATACATCTGGTAGTCGCCATCCACGCATTCGTCCATCCGGTTTTGCAGCACGCCTTCGTCGTCAATTGCGAACAGCGGATCCCACTCGCCGCTCCAGATCACCTTGATGACCTGCCAGGCGGCGCCCCGGAAACTGCGCTCCAGTTCCTGGATGATCTTGCCGTTACCGCGCACGGGTCCGTCCAGTCGCTGCAGGTTGCAATTGATCACCACGACCAGGTTGTCGAGATTTTCGCGGGCTGCAATATTGATCGTGCCGAGCACTTCCGGTTCGTCCGATTCGCCGTCGCCGATAAAATTCCACACCTTGCCGCCATTGCGCGGCTTCAGTCCGCGGTTCTCCAGGTATTTCGCAAATCGCGCCTGGTAGATCGCGCTCGGCGTCGACAGTCCCATCGAGGCACAGGGCATCTGCCAGAAGTCGGGCATGTTGCGTGGATGCGGATAGGATGACAGCCCACCATCCGCTTGCAGTTCGCGGCGGAAATTCTGCAGCTGTTCCTCGCTCAAGCGGCCCTCGAGGAAGGCGCGCGCGTAAATGCCGGGCGCCGCGTGAGCCTGCATGCTAATGAGGTCGCCGCCATACTCGTCACTCTTGTTGCGGAAAAAATGGTTGAGACCCACCTCCATCATCGTGGCGGCGGACGCATAGGTGCCGATATGGCCACCAACGCCGGTGCCGCTGTCGTAGGCGCGCAGCACCATGGCCATTGCATTCCAGCGCAGGACATTTTCGATCCGCTGCTCCAGTTCGATATTGCCGGGATAGGCGGGCTGCTGCGCCACCGGGATCGTATTGCGGTAGGGCGTGTTTAATGTTGCATCTTCGACGATCACGTTCTCGTCGGTCAGGTAGTCGCGCAATGCCCGAAAGATCTGCTTCGCGCGCGGTGCTCCCTCCACGCGGAGTAACGACTCCATGGATTCCAGCCATTCCTGTAGTTCCTGGTCCTGGCGGGCTTTGAGGTCTGAGCGCCGGGTCGCCATTGTTAGCTTTCTCCTGACCGACGGGTCACTATAGACAATTATAAGTGGAGGAAATCCATGGAACAGGGGAATCTGGATCGACGTGCCGCTTTACAGCTCCTGCTGGCCATCGGGGGCGCCGGACTTATGTCGGATGTGCATTCCGGGGCCCATTTCGCCAGTCGACGCGAGTCGCAGCGCGTGCCGCCGACCGGGCCGGTCCGGCAGATCTATGACGAGATCGAGGCGGTGCTGCAACTGACTGCCGATATCTGGAACAGCCAGGAGTTTCATCGACTGAAAGAAGTCTGGGATGCAGACGATCCGGAGCCCTGGTACGTCCCGGAAGAAATCGAGGAGCCGTTTTTCAACTGGGCCCAGATCGAACGTTACTGGAACCCTGGCCGCAAGGTACTGCGTGCCTTCCGGTGGCAGTTTTCCAAGCTCAAGGTCAAGCCGCTGGCGCCGGACCTGTGTCTCGCGATCTTTGATCACTTCTACGAGATTTCGCTGGCCGTCGGCCCGCCGTCGCCGCCAACAGCCGGCTTCGATCGTTGCCTGGCGTTGTTTCGCAAGAAACCGGAGGGCTGGCGCCACGTTCTTTACGCGCAGTGTCCGCTCGGTCCGGACACCTACGTGCGGGCGTTGCGCCAGCGCATTGTCAGCCCCGACTTCGCCGGCTTCGAAGAGTCATTGCAAGGCGATCAATGACCCGTCCCGCAAGCGCCACGGATCGACGCCGACTGTTGCGCTTCATGCTGCAGTCGCCGCTGCTGACCGGCGCCGCTGGCTTGGCCAGCTGGTGGCCGACTGGCACCCACGCGCTGCCGGAACGCGCGATCCCGGACCGGGCCGCCGCTGCGCTGGACGTGTTCCAGCTGAAACGCGTCGCGCAGAGCAAGTTGGCGCTGCCCGTCTGGCATTTCATCATGAACGGTGCGGACGACGGCAAGACCGTTGCAGCGAATCGTGCCGCGATGGATCTCTGGCAGATACGGGTTCGTCGCCTGATCGATGTGAGCCGCATCGACACCAGCCTCGCACTGCTTGGCGAAACACTCGATACGCCGATAATGCTGGCGCCAATCGGCAACCAGTTATCAATCCATCCGGACGGCGAACTGGCAAGTGCCCGCGCGTCGGGCAAACGTCGCAATCTGATGATGTGTTCGACCGTCTCGAGTTATGCCATCGATGAGATCGCGGCATCGGCAAACGGACCCGTGTGGTTCCAGCTCTACGCCTCCGATGATGAGGCGCTGAACCGACACCTGCTGAAGAAGGCGGAAAATGCGGGATGCCGGGCGGTTGTGCTGACGATTGACTCGCCGACCCGCGGGAACCGGCAGGGGGAACGCTGGTTTGCGCGACAGATGGATCGTGCGACGCTACGGCTGGGAAATTTCGAGGACTATGAGGGCCGGATCCGCTTCGGCAGTTCGTCGTTGACCTGGGAATTCATCGACTGGTTGCGCAACAACACGGCGATGAAGATTCTGCTGAAGGGTATCGTTACGCAGGAGGACGCCAGTCTGAGTGTGAAGCACGGCGTTGATGGCCTGATCGTGTCGAACCATGGCGGACGGCAGGAGGAGAGCGGCCGCGGCACGCTGGCGTGTTTACCGGAAGTCGTGTCTGCCGCGGCAGAGTTGCCCGTGTTGATCGATGGTGGTTTTCGGCGCGGCACGGATATTTTCAAGGCACTGGCTCTCGGCGCCGCCGCCGTGTGCATCGGCCGGCCCTGCCTGTGGGGTCTCGGGGCCTTCGGCGAAGAGGGCGTAGCCCGAGTCCTGAGCCTGTTGCAGGCGGAACTGAAACGCATCATGCAGTTTGCCGGCACGCCGACTCTGGCCGATATCTCGGCGGACCACGTGATTCGCGCTTAGATGGGGAGATTCTGCTTTTTCGACTGCCGCTGTTTGGTCTTCAATCAACGGCGCACGGAAAGGCAGAATGTCCCTGTCCCCGTCAGGCGGCCAGGCCTTCGCGACCCAGGGTTGGACTCAGTACCGTGTCGTCGGCTTCCTCGTTCGGGAAACTGTTCGGATAGTCGCGGTTGAAATGCAATCCGCGGCTCTCGTGACGTGCCTTGGCGCTGCGAATCGTCAGTTCAGCCACCAGCGCGAGGTTGCGTAGTTCGATCAGGTCATTCGTGACGCGGAAATTCCCGTAAAACTCGGCAATTTCTTCCTGCAACAGCTCGACGCGATGCCGGGCGCGTTCGAGTCGCTTGTTTGTGCGCACGATGCCGACGTAATCCCACATGAAACGCCGCAGCTCATCCCAGTTGTGCGACACGACCACTTGTTCGTCGGGATCGGTCACGCGGCTCTCGTCCCAGTCGGGAACCGCAATGCCGGGTCCGGCCAGCCGCGGCAGATCTGCATGGATTTGCTGCCCGGCCTGGTCGGCGAAGACCACGCATTCCAGCAGTGAATTGCTTGCGAGGCGGTTGGCTCCGTGCAGCCCCGTAAAGGTGCATTCGCCGATGGCGAACAGGCCGGGTATGTCGGTTGCCGCGTTCAGGTCCGTGACGACGCCGCCGCAGGTGTAGTGTGCCGCCGGCACGACCGGGATCGGCTGCGCCGTGATGTCGATGCCGAACTCGGCGCAGCGGCGCGTGATATTCGGAAAATGCGCCCGGATTTCGCCGCTCGGCAGGTGCGAGATATCCAGGTAGACACAATCGTGGCCGCCACGCTTCATTTCGTAGTCGATCGCGCGGGCGACGATATCGCGCGGGGCGAGTTCACCGCGTTCGTCGTGGGTTGGCATGAAGCGCTCGCCGTTGGGTAACAGCAGGCGCCCGCCCTCGCCACGCAGCGCTTCGGAAATCAGTACCGACTTCGCCAGCGGGTGATACAGGCAGGTCGGGTGAAACTGCACGAACTCCAGGTTGGCTACCCGGCAGCCAGCGCGCCAGGCCATGGCAATGCCATCGCCGGTGGAGGTATCCGGGTTCGTCGTGTAGAGGTAGACCTTGGACGCGCCGCCGGTCGCCAGCACGACGATCTGCGCTTGCAGTGTGCGCACGTGACCGCTTTGCCGATCCAGTGCGTATGCCCCGATGCATCGATTCTCCAGGGTCGGGTCGAGTTTTCGCGTGGTTATGAGGTCAATGGCGAGCAGGTCATCGAGTACTTCGATGTTCTGATGCGCTTGCACCAGCGGCAGCAGTGCGGCCATAACGGCCCGCCCCGTGGCATCGGCGGCATGCACGACGCGCCGCTGACTGTGGGCGCCTTCGCGGGCCAGGTGCAGACCGGCGTCTGCGCCGTCGGCTTCCTGCGTGAACCTCACGCCGCGGTCCTGCAGCCACGCAATGCAATCCGGTCCCCGCTCGGTAACGAGCTCGACAGTCTCTTGATTGCACAAGCCCGCGCCGGCGATATTGGTGTCGTGCGCATGTAGCTGCGGCGTATCGTCGGGACCAATGGCCGCGGCAATGCCTCCCTGCGCCCAATTGCTGGAGCTGTCACGCGGGTCTTTCTTCGAGAGCAGGCCGACACGGTGGCCTGCGTCGGCGAGGCGCAGGGCGAGTGCGGTGCCGCCCAGGCCGGCGCCGATGATCAGGACATCATAGTTGGCACGTGACATCGTTAGTCGGGCCCGCCTGGCCGGCGCGGTTCAGCCCTGGCCCGGACCGCGGCCGACCGCCAGCATGCGTTCCAGTGAGAGGCGCGCCCGGGCCGCAATGTCGGGATCGACGTGAATCTCGGGTTCCAGGTTCTCGAGGCTGCGCAAGATTTTCGGCAGGCTGATGCGCTTCATGTGCGGGCACAGATTACAGGGGCGGACGAAGTCAGTGTCCGGGAATTCCACTGCCACGTTGTCACTCATCGTGCATTCCGTAACCAGTACGACCCGTTCCGGATGCCGTTCCGCGACGTGTTTGATCATGCCCGACGTCGAACCGACGAAATCGGCTTCGGCCAGCACATCTGGCGGGCATTCTGGGTGCGCGATGATCTCAATGTCCGGATAGTCGCTGCGGTAGTTGCGCAACTCCTCACCGGTAAACCGCTCGTGCACCTCGCAGGCGCCTTCCCAATAGATGATTTCCACGTCGGTCTGCGTTGCCACGTAGCGGCCGAGGTAGCCGTCCGGCACGAAGATCACGCGGTCCGAACCGAGCGATTCCACGACCTGCACGGCATTGGCGGAGGTACAGCAAATATCCGCTTCGGCTCGGACATCGGCATAGGCATTGACGTAGGTCACCACCGGGACCCCCGGATACTGTTCGCGCAGCTTGCGAACATCCTCGCCGGTAATCGATGCTGCCAGCGAGCAACCCGCGTCCATGTCCGGTAGCAGCACCGTTTTCTCCGGACTCAGGATCTTGGCGGTCTCGGCCATGAAGCGAACGCCGCACACCACGATGACATCCGCATCCGTATCGGCGCCGTACTGCGCCATGCCCAGCGAGTCACCCGTGTAGTCCGCAACTGTGTGAAAGATCTCGGGCACCTGATAGTTGTGCACCACCAGCACTGCATTGCGCTCTTGCTTCAGCTCATTGATACGGGCGATGAGCGGCGCATGGACGGGCCATTCGACTTCGGGGATCACGTCACGGAGACGCTCGTAGAGCGGCCGCGTAGCGGCCTCGACCTCTGGCGTGAACGCCAAATGTGAACTATCCGTCATGGCACGAATGCTAGACGGCACAGCCGAACCGGGTCAACGCGCGCTTCGGGTGGCGAACTGGGAGTAGGGTCACAGCGCGGCTTGACCATAACGGGCATCCTGTCCGTCTCTCGGTTTGCCTGACCTCGATATGGACACGCCGCGCGAGAAAGACCAGGTTTTCGACGATTATGCCGCCTGGTTCAAGGCTTTGCTGCCCGATGCGACGGGCTTCCTGTGCTATGACCGGCACGGGCGGGTGTTCTGGCGCAATGGGGACAAGGCGCAGGATTTCACGCCGGATTACAAGTCCGCGCTGGCCGGCCTGTTATCCGGTGATAGTGATGCCGAGCTGCAAGCCGTGGATATGGATCCCGGCGGCGCGGTGCTGTTTCCGCTGACCGGCTCGAATACCGAATCGCATGGCGTGCTGGCCGTGATCATGTCGAGCCTGCCGCTGGATCCGGCCGCGTTACGGCAATCCCTGCAGCCGGCAATCCGCACCATGCAGCGGGAACTCGATTTGCGGTTTCGATTGCTGGAGAACCAGCGCCGGCTCGTCGTCCAGGCGGCCGAGGAAAAACTCCTGCATCACGTGGAATCGCTCGTTCACAAGCCACAGAGTTCCGAGGCGAGCCTGCGCCGCATCCTTGAGCTATGCCGGAAATACCTCGCAGTCGAGCGCGCCGGCATCGTCGTCGAGGGCCGGGGAATACGTCTGCTGGATGCGGACGGCCTCAAGGGTGAGGAACGAGACGTGGCCCTGAAGCACATGATGAATCCCGATGGCGGTGACAAGTCGATGGCCGATCTTGTCACCATGCCGCTGGAAGGTATCGTAACCGCGGGCGGGGGCAAGCTGTTGTTGCAGGGCTGGTCCGACTCACAATTCAGTCGGCGGCGCGCCCGGCGAGTCGCCCGATATCTGGCATCCCACGCTGTCTCTGCACTCGAACGTGATACGGACACGTTGACCGGGCTGCCGGCCTGGTCGGTGTTCGAAGCACAGCTGCAGGCAGCCTGCCAGTCCGACGACCGGGCCGACAGCCTGTTGATGTACCTGGATGTCGACCAGCTGCACGTCATCAACCAGAACTACGGCCGTGAAATCGGTGACGAAGTGCTGCGAGCCTTCGCCAGGATACTGCGGACGTGGTTTGGCACGAATCTCGTCACCCGGATCAGCAGCGACAGCTTTGCGGCGTTGCTGGAGGACCTGTCGCCCCATGAGGCTCGCCAGCTCGGCGAGGACACTTGCCGGCGATTCCACGAGCTGGAGTTCTTCGGCGCGGGCAAGAGTTTCCACGCGGGCGTGTGTGTTGGTATCGCGCCGCTGACCGCGGGCGAAAAGGGCGCCAGTCGAAGCCTCGCTGCGGCCCAGGTCGCCTGCCGGGCCGCGAAAGACCGCGGCGGCAACCGGGTGGAAGCCTACGAGCCGGCGGACCAGAGCATCATGCAGCGTCTGGACGATATCCAGCTGGTCGGCAGTGTGCGTGCCGCAATCGGCGAAGATCGCCTGGTGCTGCTGGGCCAGCCGATTCTGCCGCTCAAGCGAGGCAATGATTTGCGGTACTTCGAAGTGCTGGTTCGCATGCTCGACGAGCAGGGCCGCATGCTGCCTCCGGCCGAGTTCCTGTCCGCCGCAGAGCGCTATCAGCTCATGGATGAGCTGGACCGCCGCGTCGTCAGGATGAGTCTGCGGATGCTTGCCGAAAATGGCCTGCGGCGCCGCGATTCGGGGGTGCGCCTGGCCATCAACTTGTCCGGGCAGAGCCTCGGCAACGAGGGTTTTCTGCATTTCGTCAAGGACGAAATAGAAGCCATGCGGGTTGCGCCCGAACTGCTGTGTTTCGAGATTACCGAAACAGTCGCGGTGGCCAACATGCAGCGCGCCCAGGCGTTTATGCACTCGCTGCGCAAGATGGGCTGCCGATTCTCCCTGGACGACTTCGGCACCGGGCTGAGCTCCTTCTCGTACCTGAAACTATTCCCGATCGATACGCTGAAAATCGACGGCAGCTTCGTGAAGGACATCGCGACCAACGTCGTGTCCCAGTCCGTGGTTGCGGCGCTGTCCGAAGTCGCCCGCGTGATGGAACTCGAAACGGTCGCCGAGTACGTTGAAAAAGAAGACTCGCTGCGACTGTTGCGCGACCTGAACGTGACCTGGGGCCAGGGCTATCTGCTGGGCGAGCCCGTGAGGCTCGAAGAGGCGCTGGTGGCCGATCGTCCGTCGACCTGCGAATCAGCCGTCACCCGGAAGAGTCTGTAGCGCGCTGCCCTTGACGGCGCAGAGCCGCTGTCGCACAGCGGGGCGCGGCGTCCATTCTAGCCCGTGTTCGTACGCGATGACCTGCAGTGCCGGGTGAAACGCGTCGATCAATTCACCCGGTTGCAGCAGGAAGTCCGGATTGCGGGGCCGGCCGAACCGCTCGTTGCCCGCGCCAAAGGTATCGATCAATAACACGCCGCCTTCGGCGAGGATGCCGGGGAGCCTGGTGAAATGCGGCCGGTGCAGGTAGTTCGCGATTACAACGCCGGCGAAGCCGCCCGACGCGAACGGCCACGAATCGGCCTCGAGGTCGATTTCGAGAATTTCGACCCGCGGGTTATCGCGCAGATCACCGAGTCCGGCCACATCGATGTCGGCGGCCAAAACGCTGAACCCTTTCGTGGCCAGCCAGCGCGTGTGCCGGCCATGCCCGCAAGCCAGGTCGAGCACTTTGCCGCCGGGTTGTATCAATGACGCAAAGCGGGTGATCCACGCTGAGGGTTCAACGGCCGGGTGTTTTTCGCGATCGAAACTTTGCACGTCCGAAATCATAACCGTGCGCTGGTCAGCAAGAAAAAGGCCCCGCCAAGGCGGGGCCCTAATCAGTGGTTTGGCCGTCGCTGTTTACCGCATCCGGCGGCGTCGCAGCAGCGGCACACCCAGCAGCAGCGCCAGCGTCCACGGGCTGATTGCCGAGCCGCTGCTTGGCAGTCTGATCTGGATGCTGCCGGTCTCCGGCACCGCGGTGACGACGATCTGCACCGTGGCAACCGCAGGATCGGCGTCCGCATCTTCCAGCGTCACCTGGCAGGAATCCGGTCCCGAGTAATCGACGTCCGGATTGTAGGTGACGGCGAAAGTTGCGCCGTCCACCATGCAGCTGCCGTTCATCGCATCCATCGACACCGAGATCGTGTGCTGCGCCGGTGTACCGTTACCCGGCGTCACTGTCGCCGCCGACATGCCCGCAGTATTGGCCGGCGTATCGATGTTGGCGTAGCTGAGCGTCGGCTGCACGTCCGTGATCATGACGGTGATCGTGCCTTGGGCCATATCGCCGTTGCCGTCGTCAATCTGGTAGTCCGTCGTGTCCATGGCGCCGCCGTTTACGAAACCGTTGTTCGGTGTGACCGTAACGGTCGTGCCGGCGCACATTGCGGTGCCGTTGGTCGGCTGTGCCGCGATGCTGCACGTCGATGGCGTGTTGCCGGGATTGAAGCCAGGCAGCGTCGCCACGTTGATGCTGTTCGCGGCCGCGGCGCCTTCCTGGCCCCGGGTATCGAGCGCCAGGTTGCCGTCCGGTGCGACCGGCTGAAGGTCCGCTTGCACGTCGACTGTTACTGTAGCCGTATCGGTAAAGGAGCCGTCATCTACCTCGTAGATGAACGTATCCTGGCCGGTGAAACCGGGTCCGGGTGTGTACCGGATCTGCAGCTGGTCCTGATTGCCCGGGTTGTTACCGACGAAGGCCGTCATGCCGTTCATCGGCGCCGTGTCGATCGTCAGCGTGACCGGATCGTTGAAACCGGTGTCGTTATTCAAGACATCGATATCGACCGCGGTGTCCTGCAGCGTGCCTGCCATGTCATCGTTGGCCGTGCCGGCCGTGACGCAGCCGCTCTGGCAGGTACCCGTGAATTGCCAGACAATGTCCGCCCAGGAATCCAGGTTCAGCGTCTGGAATTCATTCACACCGTGCACCGTCGCCCCCGTGATCGCGCCGGTCGCGTCCACGTTGACTTCCCAGGTGGTGTTTTCCAGTGTCGAGTAGGTGCCGCTGTAGACCCCGGCGTCACCCGGGCAGGCGGCACTGTTCTGGTCGATACAGTTGTAGCCGCCGCTGGTCGTCGTGGTCATCGGTTCGCCGACGTTACCCGTGGTCATCGGATCGTTGTCGCCTTCGAAGCTGGCGACACCCACGGAGCCGGGTGCCGCGAACACACCGGCGCCGCTGTCGATGTCCTGCACGTAGTTGCCACCGGCGGTGTAGGTCAGCAACTCGGGGAATCCCAGCGAGCCGATCACGTAGGTACAACCGCCCATGCCGTCCGCCGTCGCGTTATCGACGCCGGCTGCCGCGAGATCGAATGTCACCTCGCCCATGGACCAGTACTCTTCGAACTGGGTGCCGGGGCCACCGCCCGCGGCGCGCACACCGGACGCCGGGACGATTTGCGCAGCGATCGTTTCGTCACCGGTGCAGCTGTTCATGTCCGCGCCGTTCTCGATCGTCACGCTGCCGCTGATTGCCAGTGAGACCTTGTTGTCACCGGTCGTCGGCACGACGTTTACGTCCGGCATGCCATTCACTTCCCAGGGCGACGTACCAGGCGCGTAGGTACCGGCGTTTTTCGTTGGCCCTGTCCAGACGGTCGTCGGGAACGTCGTGAATGGCACCATGTCGTAGGAGCAATCTTCCTGGCTGAACAGCGCCAGCAGCCCGAGACAGGCACCTTCCACCGGCGACTGCGTGCCCGAAATGCTGTTCACTGTCTGCGCCGAAGCGTTGATCGACAGCCCGAGCGTCAAGCTCACAGCCGTAAATGCGCCTAGAAACGCGCGGGATCGTGTCATGCGACTATCCTCCAAAATCGTTTGGACTTATGCGGCGCGGACCTGAGGCTCGTGAGTCGGCGGCACAGGCTGGTGACCGCAGTTCGCCTGCGGCCGTCGCGACCCCCACGTCCGCGCGGCTCATCCATCCCCTGATCCGGAAAAACCGGCCGTATCAACGGCTTCGCAACACTAACCCGCGTCAGTTCGGCTGGCAAGCTTCTGGCATGACAGTGTCAAATGCCTGACATGGGGCATCGCCATCGCCGCTTGGCGATTATGTCTGCAGCACCCGGTGTCGGGCGATTTAAACCGATGAATATAGGTATTTTTTTTGACCCCGCCATCCGGTTTCGGAATAGCCGGGTCGCGGCGGACTCGCGCCGTTATTTTGTTAGCTTGCAGGGCAGCGAGGCGCGCTGCCGTCTACCTGATGGTCACCCACGACCGGCTTGCCGCTCGCGTTAACGGCGATCACCTTGGCGGCGTCGGCGCCGCGGTCATCGCAGATGGTGAACTGCCCGGTATTCTCTACCGCGTTGTCGATCATGAGCTGGCCGGTTGGCCGGTAAGTCAGGAAACGCGCAAAGTCATCGGAGCGAATCGTGAATGACTCCGTCGGCGGTCCGGCAACGAGAATTTCGCCATCGGGAGTCTGCGTCCCGAGCGGATCGGCAAAGACAATCCAACCGCGTTCCCAGCCGCCACTCGCGCAGTTCTGGCCATTGTCGCTCGGGCACACCGTCACCAGTTCGTTCCGCGTTACCGCGGTGCTGCGTGCGAGATGCAGCGTGGCAATCAATTCGTTGATCGTCGTCGCGCGGCGCTGATCGGCAAAACCGGCATTCAGGCCCGGCAGCGCAAACGACAGGGCGATGCCAGCGACGGCCAGGGTCGTCAGCAATTCAGTGAATGTCAGCCCGCGTTCCCTGCGTGTCATCCGTCCGTATCCATGGATCGGGATACGGACGAGATTAGGTAAAAATTGCGGCCGCGACGTTGACCTGTGTCACAGGCCCGCAGACTTGGCCCGGAGACCTGGCCCGGAGGCTCGACGCGTTACTGCCAGCCGTCGAGCTCGTCCAGGTATCGCTTGGCGTCCTGCAGGCTCGTGGGCAGGTAGTCCGCGAACAAGTCCGGCTGGTAGCGCGGCCGGTAGGCCGAGAAGACCGGCTCGTACAGGGCCCAGTGCACATCGGGGATCCGGTGCCTGGCGCGATATGCGGCGATCGGAATACGGGCCACAACCTGTTGTTCGAACTTCGACGCGGCCACTGCCAGTTCCTCGCCGCGGGGGCCATAAATTGCGGACCCACCCGAGCCACCGGTCGCGTCGTCCATGAAGCCGGGGTTTTCCGGCGAAACTGCATTGTTGACGATCAGTGTGTACACCTGGTTGTAACGTGCGCACATCTGCATGTCTTCCTTCGTGAAGCCACCGGTGGCGGTTCGCAGAATTATCTCCGCACCTTTCATCGCCATCGCGCGAAATAACTCGGGTTCGAGCTGCGTGGATGATGTCGCCAGATTGCCGATCGGTGTGCGATGCACGGGTATCACAGCGTCGGCACCATACATCTCGATGTACTGATCCATCACGTTGTAAACGGTGGTCGTCAGCAGCTCGAAGCCGGTGAAAACACCCTTGATATTGCGCGCTTTCCAATCGCGTGCGATGAGTTCACCGTCGGGGCCGATGATGCTTGTGACACTAAGAATGTGCCCTGGCCAGTCGCGATCGACCACATACGCACCGAACTTGATGTAGCAGCCGTGCTCGCGCGCCTTCGCTGACAGCTCCTCGGTTTCAGGTCCGGGCACTTCGATGGACAGGCGTTCGAGCTCCTTGCGATCCCACGGATTCCAGCCTTGCAGCGGGAATTCGTGAAAGCAAAGCAGATCTTTCTTGCCGCCGTAAAACTGCGTTTTGTCGATCAGTTCGAGCATGTGATCGAGGTTGGCCCGAATGCCTTTGCGAGGGTTCTTGCCGTCGACTGCGCGCACGCGCGACTGCACCGCTGATACGGTCACGACATCCTGTTGCAAATCGACCCGCTCATAAGAGCGTCCGTTGGCGGGCACTGACACGCTGCCGCCTGCTGATTGGGCCATTGCGGCTCCGCCGAGCCACGCGCTGCCGCCGACGAACGCAGCGGCGCCTTTGATCAATGCACGTTTGTCAATCTTGTTATTCATCCCCGAGGTCCCCATGTCTTGTCGTGCAGCATGACTTGCCGCAGCCGGTTGGTCATTCGAAGCGTGATATTTTTACCATAGCAGCTGCGGAGGAAGCAGATGGAAACAGTGAGTACCGACGTTCCGCGTCGCGGCTTCAGCGGAACCCAGGTCGTACTGATCGTGCTGGCCGCGATCGTGATTGCGGTCGCGGCGACCTTGTGGATTGCCAGAGCCTGGTTGTTCCCGAGTGATTTCAAGCCGGTGGAACTGAGTCAGGTCGAAGAGCAACGACTGGATCGAAAATTGCAGGCGTTGGAACGCGCAGCGACCCCGCCGGGCAGCGCACCGGCAGAGACCGACGACGAGTGGCTCAGGCCAGAGCCATACAGCGAAGACGATGCCAATCGTGAAATCACTTTGTCGGAGCGTGAACTGAATGGCCTGATAGGCAGGGATCCCGACCTGGCGCGCCGGCTCGCAATCGACCTGTCGGATGATCTGGCAAGTGCGCGACTGCTGGTGCCACTGGATCCCGAGCTGCCGCTGCTCGGTGGTCGCACGCTCCGCGTCAATACCGGGCTCGAAATACGTCACCAGGAAGGGCAGCTCGCCGTGCGCCTGCGCGGTGTCAGCATTATGGGCGTGCCGCTACCGAATGCGTGGCTGGGAAATCTGAAAAACGTCGACCTGGTCGCGGAGTTCGGCAGTAACCCGGGTTTCTGGCGCTCCCTTGCTGCCGGCATCGAGACGATTCGCATCGCCGACGGCGGTGTACAGATCAGGCTGCGGGAATGACGAAGCAGCGGGGCATTACAGCGACGTTGCGCTGAAGGTATCGCAGGCGCCGATCTGGCCTGATTGCAGGCCGCGTTGGAACCATCGCACGCGCTGCTCCGAGCTGCCATGGGTGAATGAGTCCGGGACGACGGTGCCGCGGCTCTGCCGCTGGATCCGGTCATCGCCAATAGCACTGGCAGCGTTGAGCGCTTCGTCGATGTCACCACGTTCGAGGATATTGCGCGCCCGGTCAGCGTGATTCGCCCACAGGCCAGCGAGACAATCCGCCTGCAATTCGAGGCGTACGGACAGCTGATTGGCCGAGACTTTGTCCAGTCGCTGTCTTTGTTGTGCAACCTGGCCTGATATGCCGAGGAGGTTCTGCACATGATGACCGACTTCGTGTGCTATCACGTAGGCCTGCGCGAAATCGCCCGGCGCGTGGAATCTTTCCCGCAAATCCCGGTAGAAACCGAGATCTATATAGATTTTCTGATCGGCCGGGCAGTAGAACGGACCCATGGCCGCGGAGCCCATGCCACAGGCGGAACGGACGGCGTCCGTAAACAGCACCAACACCGGCTCCCGGTAAGTTGCATTACCCGCCGCGAATTGTGCCTTCCAGGTGTCCTCGGTATCGGCCAACACGACGGCAACGAAATCGGCGAGTTCGTTCTCGGCCGCGGGGCGCGGCTGTGCCGGGCCGGACGGCGGCGACTCGACCTGGATTCCCTGGAGCAGCGGCGTTGGATCAATCCCCAAATAGAGCGCGGCAAGCACTAGCACAATGGTGCCTATGCCGCCGCCCACGAGGCGCCTGCCGCCATGGCGGCGACCGCGACGATCATCGATGTTCGAGCTGCGGCGCCCGGTTCGCCAGCGCATTAGTTGCCGCCGGGCGCCATGGCGAGCACATCTTCTACCGATGCCGTGCGCCGCATTTTGACGTGCTCGTCGCTGGCATTGCCCCACATGACGTTCCCAACCTCATCCTTGTAGCGGCCGAGAAACCAGAATTCGTCCGGCGTAATGACGACTTCGTCATCGGCGATCATGTCGCCGTCGCGGCCCGGCAGCGGCAGCCGGCAATCGCCGACTCGGCCTCGTACAGCAGTGCCGTCAGCGTCGGGTTTGAGAAAGAAATCACAGCCCGGGTTCCACGTAAATGCGTCCAGCGTGAGGTCTCGCAGGGAATCTGGCCGGAACTGTGCGTTATGAAATTTCTCCGGTTCCTTGAAGTTCAACTCGCGTTCGCGGATGGTGTTGGTATCGGGGTCGGCGAAGAACTGCAGCACGCCATTGCGCCAGATGCGATCCGGTTCGAGCGAGCCATCGACCGAAGCTTGTTGATAGACGGTGTGACCGGGAATGTTCGGCATCTCGATTGGTACAAAAAGCTGGAACATCTGCCGGTGCTTGAATTCATCGGGCACGTTGTTATCGATGTCAGCCTGCGCCTGGGCCGTGTTGTCATAATTGCCATGCACCCACGCCTTGATCAGTTCCATGGCGGTATGCATTTGTTGTTCGTCGGCGAGAGCCGGGCCGGCCAGCATCGCCAGAACCGGGAGCAGCAGTCGGTACCGCATCACGTGAGAATCCCTTTTGCATCGGCCGGGACGGCGCAGTATACCCACAGTGTTGAACTCCGGAAGCAGATCAGCTGTCTATTGATGAACGCATCGGCAAGCAGTCTTTGTCATTGCAGCCAGGGTCTTGCGGCGGCCGTTGACTGATGGCCTGCTCCTGGTACGCGAGCCTCGCGGTCAGCCTGTTGCTGATCATGGTTGGGCTGTATACCCACTGGACCGTGATCCTTGCGGGGGCCTTTTTGCCCTTCGTTCCGCTGGTGACTTTGCTGCTTCGCAGCCGACGCGAGCGCCGCTCCGGCGACCCCCGGCCCGACTAGCCCTGCACGGGAATCCGCCGGGGCCGGAACCGGCGAATACTCCTGTACCCAGAATGGATTTCCGAGGCTATGGCCAGTCGTCCCAAACAACATCGACGCGTCTTTCTGATGCTGGGCAATCAGCTGTTGCCGGTGGCCCGGCTGCGGCCCTGGCAGGGCGCGCTAGTGTTCATGGCGGAGGATTACGAGACGTGTCGGCGACTCCGCTATCACAAGCACAAGCTCGTGCTCATGCTCGCTGCCATGCGGGCCCACGCGGAGTTACTGCGTCGTGAAGGCTTCACGGTCGACTACCTGCCGCTGAGTGATGCCGTCAACCGCCTGAGCATGACCGAGAAACTCCGGCATTTGCTCAGCCGCACGGGCTTCCGCGAGCTGGTGCACTTCGAAATCGAAGACCCAATGATGGAGAAGCGCATCGCGGCATTCGCCAAACGCTACGATTTGCGCCGGACGGTTGTGCCGACGCCGATGTTCCTGAATACCCGCGACGAGTTCGCGGACTGGCTCTCGGCACGCTCGACGCCCCGGATGGCGGATTTCTACCGGCAGCAGCGCAAGCAGCGCGGCTTGTTGCTGGATGAGTCAGGACGCCCGCTGGGTGGGCGCTGGAGTCTCGACGCCGAGAATCGCAAGAGCCTGCCGCCCGGCGTGCCGGTGCCCGATTTGCCCCGGCCGCGGCGAGGGCGGCACGTGCAGCCGGTCTGTGATCTGGTCAACGAGTACTTTCCGGACCACCCCGGCCGGACGGACGATTTTTGGTTGCCGACGACGCGGGCGCAGGCGACTGACTGGTTGAAGGACTTCCTGGAGCAACGGTTCAGCTGCTTCGGCGATTATGAGGATGCGTTGACATCGCGGTCTGACGCCGTGTTTCATAGCGCGTTGTCGCCGCTGATGAATATCGGCTTGCTACCGCCCGGCGAAGTCATCAGCAAGGCACTGAATTTCGCTAACGACGAACGCATCGCGCTCAACAGCGTCGAGGGTTTCGTCCGCCAGATTGTCGGCTGGCGCGAATTCGTGCGAGGTATTTACCACGCTCGCGGTCAGTCGATGGCCCGCCGCAATTTCTGGGGCCACCAGCGCGGCCTCACGGCTGATTGGTACGCCGGCACTACCGGTATCTTGCCGCTCGACCAGGTGATTCATAAGGTGGATCGCCTCGGTTGGGCGCATCACATCGAGCGGCTGATGGTGGTCGGGAACATGATGGTGCTGTGCGAGATCGCACCGCGCGCGGCCTACCGCTGGTTCATGGAATTGTTCGTGGATTCGGCGCACTGGGTGATGAATCCCAATGTCTATGGCATGGCGCTGTTTGCCGACGGCGGGACCTTCACGACCAAGCCGTACATTTGCGGTTCCAATTACCTGTTGCGCATGGGCGACTACGAGCGGGGTCCATGGACGGATATCGTGGACGGCTTGTTCTGGCGTTTCGTGCGCAAGCATCGGCAGTGGTTCGCGAGCCAGCCGCGACTCGGCATGCTGGTCAGCAACCTGGACCGCATGCCGCATGACCGTCTGCGGCGACTCGAGCAATGTGCCGAAGAATTCCTGCGCGAAAAAACACTTGCAGCTCAGGAAGTTGCCTGACCGATGGATCAGCGCGCGCTCGTGCAGGGCGCCAGCCGGGGTATCGGTCTGGCATTCGTCAAGGAATTGCGCCGCCGCAATCCTGACGGCACGGTTTTCGCCACATGCCGTGAGCCGGCCGCGGCGGCAGAACTGACCGGCCTGGCGGACAGTGATACCGGCATACGACCAGTGCAGCTGGATGCCACCGACGACCGCAGCGTTAGACGAGCGGCCGAGTCCATCGCCGCCGGCACCGAACGTCTGGATTTGCTGATCAACGTTGCGGGCCTGCTGCATGAGGGTTCACACCTGCGGCCGGAACGGCGGCTGTCTGAAGTCGATCGCTCCGCGCTGCAGCGCGTGTTCGACCTGAATGCTTTCGGACCGCTGCTTGTGGCGCGGCACTTCGAGCCGTTACTGCGCGCGGGTGAACAACCAAGATTCGCGGCGCTGTCGGCTCGCGTTGGCAGCATCGGCGACAACCGTCTCGGCGGTTGGTATGCCTACCGCATGTCAAAGGCTGCGCTGAATATGGGGCTGCGCACGCTGGCTATTGAATGGGCTCGCGGTTCCCGGCGCATTACCACGATTGCGCTCCATCCGGGCACCGTGGCGACCGACTTGTCGGCCCCGTTTCGTCGCAATGGCGACGCCAGGCGCACTGTGTTCTCGCCGGAGACCGCGGCCGGGCAGCTCCTCGACGTGCTGGACGGGATCGGCCCGGACGACACGGGCGGTTTTTTCGCCTGGGACGGCGCCCGTATTCCCTGGTAGGACACAATGGGTGAATCCGCACTCCTGACGCTGGCGAAAATTTCGGTATATGTGGCCGAGGGCCGCGGGAGACTCGTGATGTTAAACGCAATGGAAACCTGCCTGGTTCGCCTGGGC
>JASJBD010000104.1 GCA_030066665.1 Gammaproteobacteria bacterium | reverse complement strand
CAATACGCCGGATGTCGTGCCAATTCTCGAGTTCCAGCGAATCTTCCTGGCCATCAATATCGGCTCCGGCTATCGCGCCCATCCGCTGGATACAGTGGAAGACGAACAGTTCTTCTCGGTGCGTGACTTCGCCGTATTTGACGTAATCCCCACCGATCAGTACCCGGCGCCGCTGACCGTCGACGACCTGGTGGATGTGACCAACAACAATAATCCGCTGCTGAGCTTCGACGACCCCGGCTGGCGATTCAGCATGATCAACGGCACGGGCGAGAAGGTGCTGAGCCGCTCAGTGACGCTAAACAACAGCGTGTTCTTCACGTCCTTTACCCCGGCCGGCACCGGCAACATTTGCGTCCCGGCGGGCGGCATCAACCGCCTGTACGAGGTCAACGTGTTGAACGGCTCCGCGCAGACAAATTTCGACAATCCGCAGGTCGACGATCCGCTGACTGTCGATGATCGCTCCCGGATCCTGACCCAGGCCGGTATCGCGCCCACGCCGATCTTCCTGTTCACCGGCAGTGGCGGGCCGCAGACCTGCGTTGGCCTGGAGTGTTTCGACCCGGATGACGACGACGACGGCGACGGGGGCGGCGATGATGAATTACCGTACGTCCGCAGTTTCTGGTTCCAGGACGAGACGCCCTGAGCCGTTGTTGACATAACGGCGTGACGTAGTTCAAGAAAAACCCGCTCATTCGCGGTCGTCCGCCGCCAGTCAGCTGAATCCCGCGCGCACCCTTTAATAGCGCAACATTCTGTGCCATGAAAACGTGGCACACAAAGGGCTTCACGCTCATCGAGTTGCTGATCACCTTGCTCGTTGCGGGCATCGTGCTCGGTATTGGCGTTCCGAATTTCAACGAATTCGTCTCGAACAATCGCATGGCGACGGCGGCCAACGACATTGTCAGTACGCTGCACATCGCGCGCACCGAGGCGATCAAGCAACGCGCCAACGTGACGATCTGCGCCAGCGCCGACTGGCAGGCGGCAAATCCGACCTGCAATAACGGCGGCAACCTCGGCGATGGCTTCATCATGTTCGTCGACTGCTCGGCGCCGGCACCCGCCTGTGGCGTGCCGAACCTCACGGTCAACGGCTTCGACACCGTGCTGAGCGCGCATGGCCCGCTGCCGAACCAGATCAACAACCGCATCACGACCGACGCGGCTGGCGTTGCCTACGTAAGCTTCGGCCCGACCGGTTTCCCACGGAACGCGCCAGGTTTTGGTCCTGCAATCCAGAACATCGAGCTCTGTGACGACCGCGGGGACCACGACATCGGCGGCGGCATCGCGGCCGGTCGCTGGATTCAGATGACGCCTACCGGACGCCCGCAAATGTATCGCGACCGGGCTTTCGTGCAGGGCGCTCAGAACCCGCTGAACGGCTGCTGAGGCCTTTGGCGGAATTGTGCGAAGGACGATGACGACGATGACGACATTGCGCAAACAAACCGGTTTTACGCTGATCGAGACAATGGTCGCGATGGTCGTGCTGGCCGTCGGCATGCTCGGCATCGCGGCGCTCTATATCGAGGGCTTGCGATCCGGACAGGCTTCGGTATCCCGCACCACGGCCGTTGCGCTGGCAGGCGACATGGCCGACCGCATTCGCGCCAACCCGACCGTGCCGGCCAACTACGCCGGTGTCGGCCCAGGTGTGAACAACCAGTGCGTGAACGGGCCCGTGCCCTGCACCCCCGCGCAGCTTGCCGCGGACGACTGGTTCTGGTGGCTGCAGGACGTACAGGGTCGGCTGCCGGTCGGGGCGACCGCGCTCGTGGCAGCCTTTCCCGTCCCGCCTTTCACGAATTACACGGTAACGATCATCTGGCCGGAACCAGGCCAGGTGTTGCCAGCCTTTTACAACCTGCAGTTCTCGTTCTAGGAGCAGCACATGAAACCCATGTGGCACAACCAGGCAGGCTTGACACTTATCGAGTTGATGCTCGCGATGGTCATCGGCTTGTTTCTCGCGCTCGGCACTGTGACGGTGTACACGCAGAGCAAAGCCAGCTACCAGGTCTCTGACGCGCAGGCCCGACTGCAGGAAAATCTGCGCTTTGCGATCGATGTGATTGAGCCGGATCTGCGCCTGGCGCGATTCTGGGGCCGGAATAACGAGCCCGGTTTCGTCAATACACCTGCCGGTCTCGCCGTCTTCTGCGGCGGCGCGAATGCCACGGCGCTGGTCACGAATTTCGGTCAGCAGGTCGGTTCGGTCGATGACACAATCGGTTACGGCGCCGTGGTGCCCTGCGCGGTGCCGGCCGGCGCCGCGCAGCCCGGTTCCGACGTGCTCATGGTGCGCCACGTGAGCGCCCAGCAGATGCCGCCAACACCAGGCACCGTGCAGGCGCGCACCGATCTCGGCGTCGTGCAGGTGTTCAACAACGGCATTAATCCGGCCGGTTTCGGGCTGAACGCGCAGACCCATGACGTGGTCGTGAACTTCTATTACGTCGCCACGGGGTCGGATCTCGATCCCAACGTGCCGTCGCTGCGTCGCTGGACGCTGGATAACGCCGGTAACCTGGTCGACGAGGAAATCATCGCGGGCGTGGAGAGCCTGCACGTGCAATTCGGCGTGGACGAACCAGCCACCGGCTCGGTCACCCGCTACGTCGACGGCAATGATCCGATCATCACGCCCGGTGCCGTGGGTTTCCTGCCCGATGCGGAAATCGTCGCAGTGCGCCTGTGGATCCTGATGCGGTCCTACTTGCCGGAACCGACTTTCGTCGACCAGAACGTCTACACCCCGCCGGATGCGGACGCTGCCGTGATCAATCCGGGCACCCCGGGTTTTCCGGTCAACGTCCGCCGGCAACAGATCACCAAGACAATCCACCTTCGGAATAACAGGATATAAGCCGTGCGTAAGGAGATGACAAATCCCCGGCAACAGCGAGGCGCGATTCTCGTCGTGAGCCTGGTCCTGCTGCTGGTCATGACGGTGCTCGGTATCTCGACAATGAACACCGCGAGTCTCGAGCTCAACATGGCCGGTAACGACCAATTCTTCGAGAACGCGTTTCAGATGGCCGAATCAGGAATCGACCAGACCGTCAGCGGTTTGAACAACGGTGCGCCGGTACCGCCGCCGCTGAACCCGGGCGTCTGCCCTGCGTTCAACCCATGGCAGGCGGTACCCGCGATGAACGGCCAGTTCCGCACCTTGCTGTGCTTCCAGGGCGATATCCCGGATTTCTCCGGTGGCTCGAGCATCGGCAAGATCCGCCAGTTTCATTACGTCAACCGGTCCGAGGCGCAGCTGCCCGGACCCCAGGCCCGCTCGTTCCATCACCAGGGCCTGTTCGTCCGTGGACCGGACGGCATCTGATACCAGGAGGATGACCATGCGTAAGCACACTCTCACCCTTATTGTGGCCGCCGTGCTGGCGTTTGTGCCCGGCCTGGCCGGCGCGGCGCTGGAGCGGCTCGAAGACGGCTTCGAATTGAGCCTGGAACACGTTCAACTACCCGCCTATCCGGGCGGCTACGTGCTGGTGCGCGAATGCGACGACTGTCAGACGGTGTCGCTGCGACTCACCGACTCGACCCGTTTCCAAATTGACGGCTACAAGGGCGCCGTTGACCTGCGGACGCTGCGTGCCGCATTGCGCGAAGCCCAGGGAGGCGCTGTGTACGTATTCCACGTGCCCAACAGCGCGGCTGTGACTCGAATCGTACTGTCCGTGTCGGGCTAACCCACGGACCAGAGCGAGGATAGAACCATGAAGCAAGGACGCAATCGTATTGGTCTGGTTATCGCAGGCCTTCTCATTCCCCTGTTATCCGGGCCGACAGCCTACGCGGACGACACCGAGTTGTTCGTCGCGGCGTTCGATCCGGTCGTAACCGGGGCCCAGCCGAACATCCTGTTCATAATCGATACCTCCGGCAGTATGGATGGCGAAGTCGTCACCCAGGTGGCCTGGGATCCGAACGAGGAATTCGATGGCTGCTACGAAGAGGACGCCATTTACTGGAGCACCACCGGCACTGTGCCCGGCTGCGGCAGTAACAACTATTTCTGGAAAAACCGGAATTATTGTCAGGCGTCGGCCACCGACCTGGCCGGCGTGGGCCAGTACCAGGATGGTTTCAAGGCCTGGCGCGGTAACCAGGATCGCTGGGTCAATCTGGCGGGTAACCGCAAAAACCGCCGGCACGACTGCGCCGCGGACCAGGGCATTCACGGCCAGAGCGCCGGTGACGGCGACCCGTGGATTGTCGACGGCGATGAGGGTCCGTGGTCCGACAACGACGACGACAAGATCAGCTTCGGCACCACCTACACCATTTACGACAGCAACTGGCTGAACTGGAACGACACCGGCGGCACGGTGACGACCACGCGTCTCCAGGTCGTCAAGGATGTCAGCAAACAGTTGATCGACAACGTCACTGGCGTAAACGTCGGCCTGATGCGTTTCAACCGGAACGAGTACTCCGGCCAGAGCGGCGGCCCGGTCATTCACGCGATGGAAGACGTGAATGCGGCCCGCTCCGTGATCAAGGACACCATTGACGATCTGCCGCACTCCGGCTGGACGCCGTTGTCCGAAACGCTGTATGAAGCCGGTCAGTACTACGCCGGTCGGGCGGTCGATATGGGTAACAACGGCCCCGACGTCTACAGCGTGCCGGAATCCCGCGTGGGCGGTGCCGCGAACGGTGCCAACTACGACGCGCCGGTCAATTTCCAGTGTCAGAAGAACTACGTCATCTTGCTGACCGACGGTGCGCCGACGCGCGACAAGGATGCCAACAGCGAAATCCAGGCTCTGCCCGGCTTCGCGCAGACGGTCGGCAGCTGCGACGGCACCGGTCATGGCGCCTGTCTCGATGACATGGCGGATTACATGTTCAACTACGACCTGGATCCGAACCTGCCCGGGCCGCAGAACGTAACAACCTACACGATTGGCTTCACGGTCGACCTGCCGATCCTGGCGTCGACTGCGGCACGCGGTGGCGGTGAGTATCGCCTGGCCGACGACACGGCCAGCCTCGCGATCGCGCTGACCCAGATCGTGCAGTCGATCCTGGACGATGCGACCACCTTCACCGCACCGTCAGTCCCGGTGAATGCGTTCAACCGGACGCGGAACCTGGACGATGTGTTCGTGTCGGTGTTCGAGCCGTCGAACCACGTGCACTGGCCGGGCAACCTGAAGAAGTACAAGCTGCAGAACGGTCTGCTCGTTGGCCAGGACGGCCAGCCGGCCGTGGATCCGCAGACGGGCTTCTTCTCCGACAACGCGTTCAGCTTCTGGTCCGACAGCGTCGACGGCGATGTCGTCGGTGCCGGTGGCGCGGCCCACGAGCAGCCCGCGTGGATTGGTCGCGACGTGTACACCAACATCGCCGGCGGCATGCTGAATTCCGCGGGTAACGCCGTTGATCGCAACAACAATTCGATTACGGCTGCAATGGTCGGTGCCCCCTCCGCAATCGAGCGCGACAACGTGCTCGACTGGGCGCGCGGCAAGGATGTGTGGGACGTCGACGAGGACGATGTCACGACCGACGATCGTAACCAGATGGGCGATCCGCTGCACGTGCGGCCGGTGACCGTCATCTATGGCGGTGACCCGGGTCTGGGCACAGTCGAAGCGACCATCTTCATTTCCACGAATGACGGTTACATGCACGCGATCGATCCGAGTGACGGGAGTGAACGCTGGTCATTTATCCCGTCCCGACTGCTGGGTCGCTTGCACGACGTCTACACGGACGGCATCGTTCCCGACAAGCGTTACGGCCTTGACGGTGAAATCACCGCGTACATTGCCAACGACGATCGGCAGCCCGGCATCAGTGGTGCCGAGAAGGTGTATATCGTCTTTGGCATGCGCCGCGGTGGCGATGCGATGTTCGCCCTCGACGTGACCAACCCGGAAGCCCCGGAACTGGTCTGGGAGATCGACAGCAACACGCCTGGCTTCGAGGACATGGGTCAGACCTGGTCGCGAGCACATATCGACCCGATCTACATCGGCGGCCAGAAAAAACACGTCGTGGTCGTCGGTGGTGGCTATGACGAGGGCCAGGACAACCCGGGCCATCAAACCGATAACGCGGGCAACGCGGTCTACATGATCGACCTCGAGACCGGCAACCTGCTGTGGAGCGCCGGCCCGTCGAATGCATCCCGCAGTCATGACCTGGTGCTGGACGAGATGGAGTACTCCATCCCCGCCGGCATGAAAGTCATCGACCTGACCGGCGACGACGTGCCGGACCGCATGTACGTCGGTGATATGGGCGGCCAGCTGTGGCGCTTCGACATCCTCAGCGGCAACGCGGTGGGTGACCTGGTCGAAGGCGGCCGGATTGCCAGCCTCGGCGCGGCCGATCTGACGGCCCCGGTGGCACAAGCCGACGTGCGGCGCTTCTATGCATCGCCGGACGTGGTGCTGGTGCTGGGCGAGAAGCCGGAGTGGACGTATCTCAGCGTCAACATCGGTTCCGGCTATCGTGCACATCCGTTGAATTCATCGATCAACGACGAGTTCTTCGCTGTGCGTGATTTCGCGGTCTACGACGTGATCGACACGGATAACTATCCGGAGCCGCTCGAGCGTGATGACCTGCAGGACATTACCAACGATACGCTGCCGACCATGCTGCCGACCGACGACGGCTGGCGCCTGCGCATGGTGCACAGTGGCGAGAAGATCCTGGTGGAATCCTTCACCTTCGACGGCCAAGTGTTCTTCACCTCCTTCTCGCCGGGGTCAAACAACGCCTGTACCGCCGGTAAGGGCACAAACCGCCTGTACCGCGTGCGGATCGAAGACGGCTCACCGCCGCCGCCGGATGACAATCCGTGGGATCCGCAGGAGCCGCCTGAGCCGAAGGAGCGCTGGAAGCAGCTCAAGCAGGGTGGTATCGCGCCGGATGCAGTATTCTTCTTCCCGGAAGATCAGGAAGGCGACCCCGTCATCTGTATCGGTGCGGAATGTATGGATCCGGGCTTTGACGAAATCGTCAATCGGTCCTACTGGTTCCAGGACGAGACCCAATAGGAGCACACCATGAAGCAAGGAAAGCAACAGGGCTTTTCACTGATCGAACTGCTGATCGTGATGGTTGTGCTGGGCATCATCGTGGGCGTCGGCGTACCGGGTTACCGCGAGTACATGCGGCGAGCCAACCGCGCCGACGCCACTACGGCCCTGCTGCGCATCGCAGCGGCACAGGAACGGTTCTATATCCAGAACGGCACCTATGCCAGCAACGCGCAACTGGGGCCGGCGCCGCCGTTGGGGCTGGGCATTCCGAACACGGAGCGTAATTACTATGCTTTGTTTGTCGCCCCGGGCCCGGGTGGCCTGGCCACCGGCTACTTCGCCTTCGCGGTGGTCAATGCCGGCGAGGCACAGGCCGACGACAGCCGCTGCGCCGGCTTTACCATCAACGAGCGTGGCCAACGCCAGGCAGTTGATGACGGCGGCGGGGATCAGACGGACTACTGCTGGCGATAAGCCCGTTTCGTGTCAGTGACAACGCCGCCGTCAGGAGAAATCCTGGCGGCGGCGTTCCAGTACAAAGCCATCGAACAGGATCAGCACCACACCACAGGTGATGGCTGAATCCGCCACGTTGAATGCCGGGTAGGACCAGTCCCGGTAATAGAACAACAGAAAATCGACAACGTACCCATAGACCGCCCGGTCGATCAGGTTACCGACAGCACCGCCGATGACCAGCGCCAGACCGAGCGCGAGTACAGCACGTCCCCGGCGCGGCAGCGTGGCCAGCCACCAGATCAGTGCAATGCTGACCAGGGTCGCGACGCTCATGAAAAACGTGTTCTGCCAGCCGGATTCGTTGGCCAGGAAACTGAAGGCTGCACCGGTGTTGTGCAACCGCACCAGGTCGAAAAATCCGACTACGGGCAAGCGCTGATACAGGGTCAGATTCTCGACGACGGCCAGCTTTGTCAGCTGATCGAGCAAAACGACGATCGCGGAGAAGCCCAGCCAGAAGAAGACGCGCCGCCCCATCTTCCGAGGCTGCGCCGCGGACTTTTCTCTGCCGTGCCCGTCAGGCATAGCGGCGCTCCTCGCCGTCGCCGTCGACATTGCTCACGCAGCGCCCGCAAATGTCCGGATGCTCGGCGACGGCGCCAATATCCGGTCGGCGATGCCAGCAACGAATACACTTCCGGTTTTCCGACGCGGTGGCCCGGATCCAGCAGCCGGTTTGCTCGACAGCATCCGGCGGCCTGTCATCGAGCGGCCGCGCCACGGCGTCCGACGTGATAAAGACGAAGCGCAGTTCATCACCGACAGACTGCAGCGCCGTCAGCAACTCACCGTCCGCGTAGACCTCGAGATTCGCCTCGAGCCCCGCGCCAATCACTCCCCGATTTCGCAGGTCCTCGAGCACGCGGGCCACGGGATCACGGGCGGCAATGAGCTGATCCCAGTCCAGCGCTGCGGCAGACACGGCCGGGAATTCGTACCACTGCGCCAGCAGCACGGACGCGCCGCGATCACCCGGCAATGACTGCCAGATCTCCTCTGCGGTGAAGCTCAGGATTGGCGCCATCCAGCGCACCATGGCCGCCGCAATGTGATACATGGCCGTCTGCGCCGAGCGCCGTGGATGGCTGTCCGCGCCGGTCGTGTACAGGCGGTCTTTCAGGACATCGAGGTAAAAACCGCCCAGATCGACAATACAGAAATTGTGCAGTTGCTGATAGACACGGTGAAACTCGTAATGCTCGTATTCCCGCAACAGGCTTTCCTGCAGCCGCGCGGCACGATGGACGGCCCAGCGATCCAGGTCGACCATCGCGTCCACGGCGACCAGATCGCGGGACGGATCGAACCCGTGCAGATTGCCCAGCAAAAAGCGCGCCGTATTGCGCATGCGCCGATAGGAGTCGGCGACCCGTTTCAGGATTTCATCCGACAGGCTCATCTCGCCGCTGTAATCCGTGCTGGCGATCCACAGCCGCAGGATATCCGCACCGAGAGAATTGACGACCTTTTGCGGCTCGATGGTGTTGCCGAGCGACTTCGACATCTTGCGGCCGGCCTCGTCCACGGTAAAGCCATGTGTCAGCACCTGGCGATACGGCGCAATACCATGCATGGCCACGGAGGTCAGCAGTGAGCTCTGGAACCAGCCACGATGCTGGTCCGAACCCTCGAGATACAGGTCAACCGGGTAGTCGATTTCCTCGCGACTTTGCGACACGCAGTGATGCACCATCCCGGAGTCCATCCAGACGTCCATGGTGTCGTGCACCATCTCGTACTCGCCGGCGGCATCGCCGAGCAATTCCGCCGGATCGAGCTCAAACCACGCATCGATCCCGTCGCTATCCATCCGCACGGCGACCTGCTCCAGCAGCGCCGGTGTATCCGGGTGCAATTCACCCGTGTCCCGATGCAGGAACAGCGGAATCGGCACGCCCCAGGTGCGCTGGCGGGAAATACACCAGTCCGGCCGCCCGGCGACCATCGCCTCGATGCGCTGCTCGCCCCAGTCAGGGATCCACCGCACATCCGCGATGTTCTGCAGTGCCGCCGCGCGCAGCCCGTTCTGATCCAGGCCGACGAACCACTGCGGCGTGGCGCGGAAGATCAGCGGCGTCTTGTGCCGCCAGCAATGCGGATAGCTGTGCCCGAAGTCCTCGGCATGCAACAGCGTATTCCGCTCGCGCATGACCTCGACGATCCGCTCGCCAGCCTGGTAAATGTGCTGACCCGCGAACAGCTCCGTGCCGTCGACGTAGACACCGTCGCCGCCAACCGGATTGTCCACGGGCAAATCGTGGGCCACGCCGGCGGCGAAGTCGTCATGACCGTGACCCGGTGCAATGTGGACCGCGCCGGTACCGGTCTCGAGCGTGACGAAATCGGTCGTGATGACCGGCACCTGGCGCGCATAGAACGCATGATGCAGATGCAGGCCCGCCAGTGCCTCACCCGGGAATGCCGCGACTGTTTCGATAGCCTCGGCGCCATACCGCGACAGCGCCGCCCCGGTCAGCTCAGTCGCCAGCACCAGGCGTTCGCGCCGCCCGTTCAGCGCAAACTCGACCAGTGAGTAATTGAAGGCCGGCCCGACCGCCACCGCCTGGTTGGCCGGCAGCGTCCATGCCGTGGTGGTCCAGATTGGGATTGCGACCGGCAAATCGGCAGCGAGATCGCGGCCGACGGCTTTGGCCAGCGCTGCATAGAAGGCCGCCTGGTCGGCCACCGCAAACCGCACATCGATGGCGACAGAATGCTTGTCCTGATATTCGACTTCCGCTTCGGCCAGCGCCGATCCGCAATCCAGGCACCAGTGCACCGGTTTGTAGCCCCGATGGAGATGCCCCTGTTCGATGATGCGCGCAAAACCGCGGACCTGTTCGGCTTCGAAACGCGGATCGAGGGTCAGGTACGGGCGCTGCCAATCGCCGAGGATGCCCAACCGGATAAAGTCCGCGCGTTGGCTGTCGACCTGCTTCAATGCATAGTCACGGCAAGCTTGGCGAAACTGGCGCGCATCCAGTTTCCGGCCAACCTTGCCGTGTTTCTTTTCGACCTGGTGCTCGATCGGCAGTCCATGGCAGTCCCAACCTGGAATGTAGGGGGCATCAAAACCTGATAAATTCCGAGACTTTACGACTATATCCTTGAGCACTTTATTGACAGCGTGCCCGAGGTGTATCCGGCCGTTCGCGTAGGGTGGACCGTCCAGCAGGATGTATTTCGGGCGACCGGCCGCGGCCGCGCGAATCTGCCCGTACAGATCCTGCTTCTGCCAGCGGGCCAGCATTTGCGGCTCGCGTTGCGCCAGGTTCGCCTTCATCGGGAACGCGGTCTTCGGCAGATTCAACGTGTCCTTGTAGTCTGTCATCACTCAGTCGTTTGTCAGGCCGCCGCGAGTATGGCGCGAGCGCGCGCAGCATCCTCGTGCATCTGCTCCGTCAGGCTGTCGAGGTCCGGAAATTGCTCTTCGTCCCGCAACTTGGCGACGAATTCTACGGAGATATATTCGCCGTAAATGCGCCGATTGAAATCGAAAATGTGCACTTCCAACAACGGCCGGCCGTTGCCCTCCACGGTCGGTCGCGAACCCAGACTGGCAACGCCGTCAAGCGAACCCTCCGGCAGACCGCACACGCGCACTGCGAAGATGCCACCAATGGCGCACTCCCGGCGGTGCAGGTTCACATTTGCGGTCGGATAGCCCAGCTGCGCGCCGAGTTTGCGGCCCGCGACGACCCGCCCTGTCATCCGATAGTACCGGCCCAGCAACTGCCGCGCCCGCTCGAGCTCGCCGCTACTCAGCGCGCGCCGGATTTCGGTCGACGACACCCGCGCATCATCAAGCAGCACGCTGCCAACCTGTTCGACACCGAAACCCCATTGCTCGCCGCCACGGCGCAGCGCGTCGAAGTCCCCGGATCGCTGCCGGGCAAACCGGAAATCATCGCCCACGACCAGGTGCTGCACGCCCAGCGTCCTGACAAGCAAACGTTCGATGAACTCATTTGCTTCGAGCCGCTCCATGGCTGTGTCGAACGGCGGGCTGAACAGGTAGTCGACCGCGAGCCCCCGCAGCGCTTCGAATTTCTCACGAAACCGCGTCAGACGCGCGGGCGGTTTACCGCGACTGAAAAATTCGGCCGGCGTTGGTTCAAACGAAAACACCAGCGCGGGCAGCGACCGCCGGCGGGCTTCCTCGACGACTTGCGCGATGATGCGCTGGTGCCCGAGATGGACACCGTCGAAGGTACCAATGGTGGCCACGCAACCACCCGGCAATGCCGGCCGGTCTGCGCCGGTTCTGCGGATAAGCTGCATGGTTCGAGGTGCGGAAAAAAGGCGTCATTATAAAGAGGGTCAGGTCGATGTCATCCGCAATGCCGCGGGTCGCAGACCCACCGCGAACAGGGCTGCGCCATAGGCCAGCATGCCGCCTGCCACTGCCAGCAGGAGCCATCCCCAACGCTGCCAGGCGCCGGCTTCGAGCCATTGCGCCGTATCCGGGACGAATTCGCTCAGCAGCATGGCCATCACGGCGCAGGCGACCAGCACCTGCAGCAGAAAGCGCCGCCACCCCGGCTGGCCGCGCCAGACACCGTCGCGCACCAGTCCCCGCCACAACAACCCGGCATTGAGAAAGGCCGAGAGCGACGTCGCCAGCGCGAGACCGGCATGCGGGCCGGGCAGCCCGGCCCGCAACCAGGACACGACCAGCACGACGTTCAAGCCCATGTTGACCACGAGCGCGATGATCCCGATGCGCACCGGCGTGCGCGTGTCCTGGCGGGCAAAAAACCCCGGCGCGAGGATCTTGACCAGCGTGAACCCGAGCAACCCGAGCGCGTACGCAATGAGACTGATGCGCGCCATCGCCACATCCCCGGTATTGAACAGGCCGCCATAGAAGATAGTCGCCAGCAACGGACCGGCCAGCAGCGCGAGGCCGACCGCCGCCGGCAGCGCAATGAGCACGACCAGCCGCACGGCCCAGTCCAGCGTGGCGGCGAAATCCTCGGCAGACTCGGCCGCATGCTGGCGAGACAGGTTTGGCAGGATCACGGTCGCCAACGCAATGCCGAATACACCCAGGGGGAATTCCATGAGCCGATCCGAGTAATACAGCCAGCTGATGCTGCCGGTCGCGAGGAACGACGCAATGAGCGTATCGAACAGGATGTTGATCTGGGCCACCGACGAGCCAAAGATTGCCGGCACCATCAGGTTCATGATTTTTCTCACGCCCGGGTGGTGCCAGCCCCAGCGCGGTCGCGGCATGATCTTCAGGCGCGCCAGGAAAGGCAGCATGAATCCCAGTTGAATCAGCCCGGCGGCGAAGACACCCGCCGCGAGGGCCAGACCGGGTCGCTCGTAATAAGGTGACACGAACGCGGCGAAGACTATCAGCGCAATATTAAGGAGTACCGGCGCGAAAGCCGGCACTGCAAAGCGCTGGTACGTATTGAGTATGCCGCCTGCCAGGGCCGTGAGGGACACGAACAGCAGGTACGGAAACGTCAGCCGCAGCATGTCCACCGCCAGGGCGAATTTGTCGGCGTCCTCCGGCGCCGGATCCCAGACCCAGCCCATTCCGAACAGCGAGATCAGCACGGGCGCCGCGAGCACGCCGCAGGCCGTCACGGCGAACAGCGCCAGCCCCAGCGTCCCGGTCACCCGGTCAACGAGTTCGCGCACTTCGGCATGGTCCCGGCGCTCGTCATACTCGGCGAACACGGGGACGAAGGACTGGGAAAAGGCCCCTTCGGCGAAAAACCGGCGGAAGATATTGGGGATCTTGAAGGCCACGAAAAACGCGTCCATCACAAGCCCGGCCCCGAACAGCCGCGCGAACACGATGTCCCGCACGAGCCCCAAAACGCGCGACAGCAGCGTCATCAGGCTGACGACAGAGGTCGATTGCAGGAGCCGGCGGACTGTGGGGCGCGTATGTGCTGGCGGAGAGGTCATCCGGGCCGCAGTTTAGATGCTATCGGACGCCCATTGACAGGCCCACGGCGAAACGAAAGAATACGCGGCTTTTCCGCCCCCGGGCGCAGATCAGGATCTCCAACGTGGCGAATATCAAGTCCGCGGCAAAACGCGCCAAGCAGGCGGAGAAGAACCGCCAGCACAACATCGCCTTGCGCTCCCGCATGCGCACCGCGATCAAGAAGGTCGTCAAGGCCGTCAACAGCGGCGATGCGACCGCGGCCGCCGAATCCTACCGGCAGGCGGTGCCGGTCATCGACGCGATGGTCGGCAAGAAGCTGGTGCATCGAAACAAAGCGGCGCGGCACAAGAGCCGGCTGAATCGCGCCATTCGCGATCTGCAGGCCTGAATAGTCTCCGTGGCAGTCAGGCGTCGCCGCGCGACTCCGCCGCCAGCGCCTCCAGCCGCATCATGATGTCCGTCACCAGCCGTCGCGTGCCGGTGCCGGCCAGCGCACTGACAACGTAAACGGGTCCGTGCCAGTCCAGTGCGTCGCACAGGGCGGCGCGGCGCTGTTCCAGCTCGTCGTCGCCGACCAGGTCGGCCTTGTTGATCACCAGCCAGCGCTCGCGCGCCGCGAGTTCCGGACTGAATCGCTCGAGCTCGCTGATAATCGCGCGCGCATCCCCCACCGCATCGATCGCGGGATCCGGCGGCGCGATATCCACGACATGCAGCAGCAGGCGCGTGCGCTCCAGGTGTTTCAGAAACCGGATTCCTAGACCCGCACCCTCCGCGGCTCCCTCGATCAAGCCCGGTATATCCGCCATCACGAAACTGCGATGCGCCTCTACGGAGACGACGCCGAGATTCGGGTGCAATGTCGTGAACGGGTAGTCGGCGACTTTAGGACGGGCCGCGGATACCGCGCGGATCAGCGTGGATTTGCCGGCATTTGGCAGACCCAGCAGGCCGACGTCCGCGAGCACGCTCAATTCGAGATTCAGGTTGCGCTTCTCGCCCGGCGTGCCGGGCGTCGACTGGCGCGGCGCGCGATTGACGCTGCTTTTGAATCGCGTATTGCCCCGGCCACCGTCGCCGCCGGCCGCAACCAGCAGCCGCTCTCCCGGCGCGACCAGGTCGCCGATCAGCTCGCCGGTGTCGGCCGCGAGCACGCGGGTACCCGGCGGAACGGGTACCTCCAGGTCCGCCCCGCTCGCACCGGTGCGGTTCTTTCCGGCACCGGAAACGCCGTGCACAGCCCGAAACGTGCGCTGCACGCGAAAGTCGGCCAGCGTATTGAGATTCTCATCCGCGACGAGGTAAACACTGCCACCGTGTCCGCCGTCCCCGCCATCCGGCCCGCCGCGCGGAATGTACTTTTCCCGCCGGAAACTCACACAGCCGGGGCCGCCGTTACCCGCCTGCACCCGGATCGTGGCTTCGTCGACGAATTTCATTGGCTTTGATGGCGCGCCGTAAACAAAAAACCCCGCGCACGCGGGGTTTTTTCATCGCCGTCGCAGTACGCGCCCGCGATCAGGAAGCCTCGGTAACGACACTGACAACCGTGCGGCTGCCACGCCGACCTTTGCGCTCGAATTTCACCTCGCCGTCGGCTTTCGCGAACAGCGTGTGATCCCGCCCGAGGCCGACATTGCTGCCCGCGTGAAAACGCGTGCCGCGCTGTCGCACGAGGATATTGCCCGCCAGTACCGACTCACCGCCGAACTTCTTTACGCCGAGGCGCTTGGATTCGGAATCGCGACCATTGCGTGAGCTGCCGCCCGCTTTCTTGTGTGCCATATCTGTCTGCTCCTCGCCGCTCAGGCGCCACCGCTGATGCCGGTGATTTCGACCAGCGTGTAGTTCTGCCGGTGTCCCTTTTGCCGCAGGTAGTTCTTGCGCCGCTTGAACTTGATGACGTCGATCTTGCGGTCCTTCGCCTGGTCCAGCACTTTCGCCTCGACCTTGCCGCCGTCGACCAGCGGCGTGCCGATGGTGACGGACTCGCCCTCGCCGACCATCAGCACCTGGTCGAACTGAACGCTGTCGCCGGCGGCCACATCGAGCTTCTCGATCTTCAGCCGGTCGCCAGCGCTGGCGCGGTACTGCTTGCCACCCGTCTTGAACACGGCGTACATCTCGGATCTCCGGAACGTGCCCGGACGCCCGGGCTGGAAAGGCCGGGAATTCTATCTAGCCCGGGCCGGCAGATCAACGGCTTAGGGCCGTTTCGCGGGGCTGCAGACGACCCGCCGTGCGGGCGGCCACAAGGCCGTTTGTACTCCGCAATCGGGGCCGGGCATTATGCGCCCCATGCACGTCGTTCAGCCCGATACTGAAACTTTTGATCTGGCCGCCATCCGGGCCCGGCTGGATGACGACTGGCCCGCGGTCAACCGGGAGATCCAGCGCCAGCTGAAGAGCGACGTGGCGCTGGTCAACAGTGTGGCGCATTACATCATCGGCAGCGGCGGCAAGCGACTGCGGCCGCTGCTGGTCCTGCTGTCGGCCCGCGCCTGCGGCTACACCGGCGACAAGCATGTGACCGCCGCCGCGATCGTCGAGTTCATCCACACCGCGACACTCCTGCACGATGACGTCGTGGACGATTCAGACCTGCGCCGCGGCCAGGAATCGGCGAAACGGGTGTTCGGCAACGAAGCCAGCGTGCTGGTCGGGGATTTCCTGTATTCGCGGTCTTTCCAGATGATGGTCGAGATCGGCCAGATGCGCGTAATGGATGTGCTGGCCGATGCCACCAATACGATCGCGGCGGGTGAAGTGCTGCAGCTGATGAACTGCAACGATCCCGATACCACCGAGGACCAGTACCTGGAAGTGATCTATCGCAAGACGGCGAAGCTGTTCGAAGCCGGCGTGCTGATCGGGGCAATCCTGGCGGATCAGTCACGCGCCGTGGAGGACGCGTTTGTCACTTATGGCAAAGAACTCGGGATTGCATTTCAACTGGTCGACGATGCGCTCGATTACGATGCCAACCTCGAACAGTTGGGCAAAAACATCGGCGATGACCTGGCCGAGGGCAAGCCGACACTGCCATTGATTTACGCGCTGCAACGGGGCGGGCCACAGGAGCAGTTGTTGATTCGACGCGCGATCGAGGAAGGTGGCTGTCGCGACATTCAACCAATCCTGCAGGTCATCGAGTCCAGCGGCGCGCTGGCCTATACCGTCAGCAAAGCCCGCGATGCATCGACGCGCGCCATTGCGGCGCTGGACCGCGTGCCCGACTCGGCCTTCAAGGACGCCCTGATCGAGCTGGCGCGGTTCTCGGTCGAACGCCGCTACTGACGCGTCGCTCACTTGCCTGCGGCCGACGCCGCGCGTATAAAGGCGGCCCCGGCGCAGCAGCCGGTTGGCCGAACAACAACGGGGTGTAGCTCAGCCTGGTAGAGCGCTATCTTCGGGAGGTAGAAGTCGCTGGTTCGAATCCAGTCACCCCGACCATGACCCTCTAGCTACGGATAAGGGTCAAAGTCATTACCCCGACCCTGCCCCCTGGTACTGCCGCGCCACGCGCGCGCCGATGCCGGTCAGGATCTCGTAGGAAATCGTGCCCGCAAGGGTCGCCAACTCGTCCAGCCCGATGCCCCCGCCAAGCAGCCGGACCAGGTCGCCGCTGGCAAGCGCACCCGGCTCGAGCGCGCTGACATTCACGACTACCGTATCCATCGACACGCGACCGACAACCGGTACCCGGACACCGTCGACGATACCGCTGGCCCGGTTGCCGAGACTGCGGGGATAACCATCGGCGTACCCGATGCCGAGTGTCGCCAGCCGTGCCGGTCCCTGCACCGTCGCCGTTGCCCCGTAACCGACCGTCACGGCTTGATCGATGTCGCGCAGCTGCAGCACGCGGGCGTGGAGACCAACCACTTCTTCGAGGGCCGCATCGAGTCCTACCAGGCCGCCATACAGCGCGATCCCGGGACGGGCCAGATCGCCGCAATACTCCCGGCCGAGCAAGATGCCGCCGGAATTACCAATGCTCGTCCTGACACCCGGCCAGTGCTGTGTCACCCGGGCGAAATCCTGTAACTGAGCCTCGTTCAGTGCGTGCCCAGGCTCGTCCGCGCAGGCCAGGTGCGTCATCACGGCGTCGATCTTCAGTCGATCCGCGACGTCGCGGGTCGCGGCGAGAGATTGTGCCTGTTGCGGGGAAAGACCCAGCCGCCGCATGCCTGTGTCAACGTGCAACACGCAGGACTCGGACGACGCCGCGCTCACCCAGAGCTGGACTTGCTCGGGTGAGTTGAGCACCGGGATCAGACCGGCGTCCCTGATTGCGGCCAGCGATGACTCCGTCGGGCCGTTGAACATATAGATGTTCGCATCGGGCAATATCGCTCGCAGTTCCTGGCCCTCGCAGGCCGTGGTGACGAAGAAATCACGGCAATCTGCGCCGTGCAGGGCGCGTGAGACGGGTTCCACACCTAAACCATAAGCGTTCGCTTTCACCACGGCCGCACAATGCGCGCTCTTAGACCGCCTGGCGAGGTACCGAAAGTTCCGGACCAGGCTATCGAGCTTCACGGTCAACACCGCGGTCGCTGCAGAACTGTTAGTCAGGCTTGTCACATCATCGCCTTCAGCGCATCCGCCGCCAGCTCCGCGTCGCGGAACGACGGTTCCAGCCGTGATAAGGATGTCGATCGACCAGCGCGCGATCGCGAAATAGCGGAATCAACGCCGCGCCGGCGGCGAAACCGCCGACATGCGCCCAGAAAGCGACACCACCACCATCCGCGCCGAGACTGCCGAATCCCCCGATTAACTGCAGCAGGAACCAGTAGCCCAGCATGAACACAGCGGGCACGGCCACGGTAGTCACGAAGAAGCCCAGAAAGATCAACATGTGGACGTTTACGCGCGGGTACAACAGGACGTAGGCACCCATCACGCCGCCGATCGCGCCGGACGCTCCGACCATTGGCACGCCGGAATCGGGGTTCGAGCCAATCTGGAGCGCGGCCGCTGCCAGACCGCACAACACGTAGAACACGGCAAAACGAACGTGTCCCATCGAGTCCTCGACGTTGTTCCCGAAAATCCACAGGAACCACATGTTGGAGATGATGTGCATCCAGCCGCCATGCAGAAACATCGAGGTCACCAGCGTATGCCACGCGGCCGAATCGCCAAGAATACAGGCGTATTCCGGACCCAGCGGAATCCGCGCGCCTGCCGGCAGGGTCCCGAGTACGTTCCCGGGAATCAGTCCCAGCGTGCACAGCGACTGGACCAGTGCCGGACCCGCACCGAGTCCCTGCACGAACAGCCAGACCAGCACGTTCACGGCGATCAGCCCGTAGGTCACATACGGCGTCAGGAAATGCGGGTTGTCGTCGCGAATCGGAAACATAAGGTCCGGCCAGTTGGCTGGCGCTGACTATACCCGCGTCAGGCCTGGCAAAAAAAAGACCCGCCGGTGCGGGTCCTGGGAATTGGATTCCACTGGCTTTCTGACCGCGTCAGGCGCCGTCTCCGTCCAGCCGCTGTTCATTGTCGGCAACGCGTTCATCGCGAGCCTGATCGAGCTGCGCTACCCGGCGCTGGGCCAGGCGCAGATTATCGCGGGCAACATCCGGGGTACCGCGGGCGGCAATTGCCGCCTCGAAATCCGCAACCGCGGCGTCATACAGACCGGCCCGCGCGTGCATCACCCCACGATTGTTCAGGGCCAGACCCAATTCCCGACCATTCGCAACGGCTTCGTTGCAATAGTCGGCGCCTTCTTCGAGGCGGCCCTGCGCGATGTAGGTAACACAGAGATTATTGAGTACCGGCGCACGCAAACTGGGAGCCGTGCCCATCAGGTTCAGCATCAGCTCGAAGCGCTCGCTGCCACGATCGTACTGCCCGGCCTCGAGCTCTGTTACCCCGTAGAAGTCGGCATCGGCCGTCTGCAGCTGAAACGCTTCCGCCGCCTGCACAGCGGTGCCGGCGCCGACCAGAACAACCA
>JASJBD010000101.1 GCA_030066665.1 Gammaproteobacteria bacterium | reverse complement strand
CATGCGCCCAGCAAAACAGCGGCAATAAGCGAAACCATTTTTCTCATTTTCTTCTCCAAATGCGTCCTGCGGTCACAAGGAAATCCTGGAAATTCAATTGCTGCGGATGTTCTCCTGCTCACGTCGAGGGCCCGAGAGCAATCGGTGATTGCTCAACGACTTGTCTCGAAAATCGAATTAGTTCGCTTTTCGAGACTACATAATCGGCCGGTGCTCGTCACACTCCCGATATAATTGAGTCTGAGTCGCATGCCAAGCTCTCAAATTTCGTATATATTCTATTTTTACAGATGTACAAGCAAGAGCAGCCTGACAGCGCGCCAGAGGAATACGCGAATGAGTGATACGGCGACGACATCGAAATCGAGCGGGAGTCATCGAATGTATGCGAAGGGCATCACCCGCAGGGAAACACTTGTCGATACTGCGGCCCAACTGCTTGAGACACGCTCCATCAACGAAATCTCGCTAAAGCTGATCGCCGATACGGCGGGTATTGCCGTTGGCTCCGCTTACCACTTCTTCCCGAATTCGACCGAGGTCTTTGCCGAACTGGCCCGACGGTTCGGAGGGGAGCTCGCGGAACTTGTGGCGGCTCCGTTCGACAACGACGAAGCAAGTTCCTGGCAGACAATGTGGTGCACAGATATCGACCGTGCCGTCAAACTTTACGGACGGAAACCTGCGTATGCGAAGTTGATCATCGGTGGACAGGCACCCTCGGAGATCAAGCTCAGCGATCGCGAGAACGACGAGCAGATCGGCGATCTGTTTGTCGAGATCATCAATCGTAGGTTTGAATTTCAGGACTTCCCTGGCCGCAGCAAGATATTCTTTATTGCGGTCGAAATTGTCGACCTGATCCTAAGTTTGTCGATGATTCGGAGTGGCTACATTTCTGAAGACATGGCGGACGAGGCAAAACGAGCGTCGATAGCGTATCTCCGAACTTATCTGCCCGAATCATTGCCCGAACGCGTACTTCCAGATTCGTAGTCGGCGATCAGCCACAGTTTCGGACGAAGGTTGGCGACTCGAATGTTCCCGACAGGACGAAATCCGTCGTTCGACTTGCGGTCACCTTGCTGAGCGCCCGATCTGTAACGTCTTTGGCGAACGTCGCCTGCTTTTTCGAATCTTTATTCCCTGGTTCGAATCTATATTCTCCGGAACCAGTAGTCCGGCACGCGCGCCCTTATTCAACCGTAACTGATTTCGCGAGGTTGCGTGGCTGGTCGACGTCCGTGCCCTTCAGCACGGCAACGTGATAGGAGAGCAGCTGCAGCGGCACGGTGTACACGGCCGGCGCCTGGAAATAGGTGATGTGCCGCGGCATCGTAATCACGGTAACCCCCTCGCTGGACTCCATCCCTGACTCGGGATCGGCAAAGACGATCAACTCGCCGCCGCGCGCGCGAACCTCCATCAGGTTCGACTTGAGTTTCTCCAGCAGGTCATTGTTTGGGGCGACCGCGATCACCGGCATGTCGTCGTCCACCAGTGCCAGCGGTCCGTGCTTGAGTTCGCCGGCGGCGTAGGCTTCGGCATGAATGTAGGAAATTTCCTTCAGCTTCAGCGCGCCTTCCATGGCCACCGGGTACAGCACACCGCGACCGAGGAACAGCGCATGATGCTTCTCCGCGAAGCGCTTCGCGAGCGCACGCATCGCACCGTCGAGCTTGAGCGTTTCTTCGATCAGCCCGGGAATCTCGATCAGTCGTGTCACGAGACCACGCTCGCGTTCCGCGTCGCAGCCATGATGTTTGCCGAGTGCAATCACCAGCATACCCAGCGCTGTCAGTTGGGTCGTAAATGCCTTGGTCGACGCGACACCGATTTCCGGACCAGCCCGGGTCAGCATGGTCAATTCGGATTCGCGCACGAGCGAACTCTCCGGCACGTTACAGATCGCCAGTGTCGACAGGTATCCCGCTTCCTTTGCCAGGCGCAAGGCGGCCAGCGTGTCTGCAGTTTCACCGGACTGGGAGATCGTCACGAACAGCGTATTGGGCTGCACGACCGGATCGCGATAGCGATATTCGCTCGCAATGTCGACACTGCAGGGCAGGCGGCAAATCTGCTCAACCAAATAACTGGCAACCAGACCCGCGTGGTAGCTGGTGCCGCAGGCGACAATATGCACCGCCTGAGCCTTGGCAAAGACGCCGGACGCCGCCGGCCCGAAGGCAGCTTCCAAAAGCTTGCCCTTGGCCACGCGTTCCTCGAGCGTTTGCGCCACGGCGCGCGCCTGCTCGTGGATTTCCTTCAGCATGAAATGCCGATACCCACCCTTGTCCGCCGCATCGGCCGACAATTCGCTCTCTGTGATCGGACGCTGAATCTCGCTGCCGGATTCATCCAGAACCTTGATGCCTCCGGGACGAATCTCAGCGATGTCGCCCTCTTCCATGAATATGAAGCGGCGCGTGACGGGCAGCAGCGCGGCAACATCCGAAGCGACGAAGTTCTCGCCGATGCCCGCACCGATAACCACCGGACAACCACAGCGCGCGAGGATCAACCGGTCCGGATCGTCCTGCGACATCACGACCAGCGCGTACGCGCCCTCGAGTTCGGCTACCGTGCCGCGAACCGCATCGAACAGGTCCTGCCCTTGCTGCAGGTGCTGGTGAATGCGGTGCACGATGACTTCCGTGTCCGTGTCCGTATCGAATACATAGCCATCGGCCTCGAGCTCGGCCCGCAACTGTTCATGGTTTTCAATGATGCCGTTGTGGACGATGGAGAGATGGTCGCCCGACACATGCGGATGGGCGTTGTCCTCACTGGGAATGCCGTGTGTGGCCCAGCGAGTATGCGCAATACCCGTGTGGCCCCGCAGCGGCGACTCGTCGAGGGCCGCCTGCAGCTCCGCGACCTTGCCGAGGCGCCGGCGCCTTTCGAGTCGGCCGTCCGCAATACAGGCAACGCCGGCCGAATCGTAGCCGCGGTATTCCAGCCGCCGCAGACCTTCCATCAGGATCGGAATCACATTGCGTTCTGCTACTGCGCCGACAATTCCACACATAGCCCTGGTCCTCGATCTATTCCTTGACCGGCCGCTTCCAGTTCTTGATCGTGACCTGCTTGCTACGTTCCAGGGTCAACTGATCCGACGGCGCGGACTTGCTGATGGTCGATCCGGCACCAATAGTCGCACCGGCGCCAACTTCCACGGGGGCGACCAGCTCCACGCCGGAGCCGATGAATGCACCATCGCCGATGACCGTGCGATGTTTGTTGGCGCCGTCGTAATTGCAGGTAATCGTGCCAGCACCGACATTCACTGCGGCGCCGACCGTTGCATCCCCGACATAGGTGAGATGATTGACCTTACTGCCCGGGCCGATTTCGCTTTTCTTGATCTCGACGAAGTTGCCAATTTTGGCGCGCTCCGCCAGCACGGTTGCCGGGCGAAGTCGCGCATAGGGACCGATCTCACAATCCGTGCCGACGGTAGCCTCCTCGATCAGGCAATGCGGCAGCACGCGCGTGCCGGCCCCGAGCACGGAATCGCGAATCACCGCGTTGGGTCCTATGACGACGCCGTCGCCGAGTTCCACCGCGCCAATGAATAGCGTGTTGATGTCGATGACTACATCGTGACCGCAGATCAGCTCGCCGCGCACGTCGATGCGGGCCGGGTCGACGAGCGTGACACCGTCGTCCAGCAGTGCATTGGCGACCCGTGCGCGAAAGAGGCTCTCGGCATGTGCCAGTTGTCGGCGATCGTTGATACCGAGCACTTCGTCGGCCACTGGCGCACAAATGGCGTTTACCGGTCGGCCATCCGTCACGGCGAGACCGACGATGTCAGTCAGGTAATACTCGCCCTGCGTATTGTCCGCACCGACCCGGCCGAGCCAGCCACCCAGTAGCGAGGCCGGACAGGCCATGAGACCGGAATTGATTTCGCGCACAGCGCGCTGATCGTCAGTCGCATCACGCTCTTCGACGATGCCGTTCACCCGCCCGGTGCCGTCCCTGAGGATCCGACCATACCCGGTCGGGTCCGGCAGCTCCGCGGTCAGTACGGCGAGGGTTTGTTCCCCCGCAGACACGACCGATTTGAGTAGCTCGGCCCGCACGAGCGGCACGTCACCGCACAGGATCAGGACAGTGTGATCGTCCGGCACGCCGGGCAAGGCCTGTTGCACGGCGTGGCCCGTGCCAAGCTGCTCCGCCTGCAGGGCCCAATCGACCTCGCGGTCCCTGAAGGCCCCCTGGACCTGTTCGCCGCCGTGGCCGTAGACCACGTGGACATCGGTAGCGCCAAGCGCCTCGGCGGTATCCAGCACGTGGCCGAGCAGGGGCCGTCCTGCCAGCGGCTGCAGGACCTTCGGCAAGTCGGAACGCATCCGTTTGCCCTGTCCGGCCGCCAAAATAATGACGCTGAGCTTCATCGGCTCGGGAGCTCTCCCGTCCTTCGGGGCGCCTACTTTATCCGGATGATCGCGGCTGGGCGAGGGTCGGCTTCACAGTAGGTACGCGCTCATGCCGCTTGCCAGAGGCGGATGGGGATATGCGGATCCGGGACCGTCGCCCGGGTCGCTCCTGGCCATCCCTGGCCGTCGCTACACTCGTGCATCCGTGCACAGCGCAGGGATGTCGGGCGCGAGCGTACATGGATGTATTCACAGCGTGTCCCGGAGACGGATATCGCCGTCCGCCTCGACTGGCGACCAGCGCGGGCGAATTATCGCCGGCGCGGCCCGCGGGGTGTGTGGCGGGGGCCAGAGACCTTTAGCGTTTGCCCTTGAGCTTCTGCGCCGCGCGATAGCGGGCGGCCGCCTCGATGAGCTGCTCCTGCGCGTGGGCAATGTCTTCCTTGCCGGTTGCGCCTTTCATGGCTTCTTCGGCAGCCTGCCGCGCTTCCATCGCAGCTTGCTCGTCGAGCTGTTCCGCATGCAGCGCGGAATCCGCCAATACCGTCACCAGGTGCGGCTGCACTTCGAGAATGCCGCCGGTGACGTAGAAGAATTTTTCCTCGGCCTCGTTCGGCACTTTCACGCGGACTTCGCCCGGCTTCAGGTTGGTCAGCATCGGCGCATGGCGCGGGGCAATGCCGACCTCGCCAAGCCGGGCGGGCGCGACCACCATCTCCGCGGTACCGGAGAAGATTTCGCCTTCCGCGCTGACAATTTCGACCTGGATAGTGGCCATGTTCGATTACCCGTTATGAACCCGCTGGTGACTAGACGAGGGTCTTCGCTTTCTCGGCGGCTTCCTCGATGGTGCCAACCATGTAGAAGGCCTGCTCTGGCAACTCGTCGTACTCGCCGGCCACAATCGCCTTGAAGCCGCGGATCGTTTCGGCCAGTGACACGTACTTGCCCGGCTGACCCGTGAAGGTCTCGGCCACCGTGAACGGCTGCGACAGGAAGCGCTGGATCTTCCGTGCGCGCTGCACCACGAGCTTGTCGTCTTCCGACAATTCGTCCATACCCAGAATCGCGATGATGTCCTGCAGCTCCTTGTACCGCTGCAGCACCGACTGCACGGAGCGGGCCGTGTCGTAGTGGTCCTGGCCGATCACGTTCGGATCCAGGATCCGGCTGGTGGAATCCAGCGGATCGACCGCCGGGTAAATGCCGAGCTCCGCGATCTGCCGCGACAACACCAGCGTTGCGTCGAGATGAGCAAAGGTCGTCGCCGGTGACGGGTCGGTCAGGTCGTCCGCGGGCACGTAAACGGCCTGGAAGGATGTAATGGAACCCGTCTTCGTCGACGTAATGCGTTCCTGCAGCACGCCCATTTCCTCGGCCAGCGTCGGCTGGTAGCCCACCGCGGACGGCATCCGGCCGAGCAGCGCCGACACCTCGGTGCCAGCCAGCGTATAACGATAGATGTTGTCGATGAACATCAGCACGTCACGGCCTTCGTCACGAAAATCTTCCGCGATCGTCAGGCCGGTCAACGCCACGCGCAGGCGGTTGCCCGGCGGCTCATTCATCTGACCATAGACCAGCGAGACCTTGTCGATAACGCCGGACTCCGTCATCTCGTGATAGAAGTCGTTACCTTCGCGCGTCCGCTCGCCGACACCGGCGAACACGGAGTAACCGCCATGCTCCTTCGCGATGTTGTTGATCAGCTCCATCAGCGTCACGGTCTTGCCCACGCCGGCGCCGCCGAACAGACCAATCTTGCCGCCTTTGGCAATCGGCATGATCAGGTCGATGACCTTGATACCGGTCTCCAGCAATTCGGTACTGGCGGCCTGGTCTTCGTAAGCCGGCGGTGTACGGTGGATTGGCAGGCGTTTCTGTTCGCCGATCGGACCCGCCTCGTCGATCGGGGTACCGAGCACGTCCATGATGCGTCCGAGTGTCTTCTCGCCGACCGGCACCGCGATTGGCTCGCCGGTATTGGCGACGTCTACGCCCCGTTCCAGACCCTCACTGGAGCCCATGGCAATCGTGCGCACCACGCCGTCGCCGAGCTGCTGCTGCACTTCCAGCGTCAGATCCCGGTCCGCGAGCTTCAACGCGTCATAGACCTTCGGGATGGACTCGCGCGGGAATTCAACGTCGACCACCGCGCCGATTACCTGTACAACCTTGCCAGCACTCATTACTTCAACCTCTGTTGACGACCATCGTCGCCGCTAAATTTTCTTCAGTTCCCGTTAAACGGCCGCCGCGCCGCCAACGATCTCCGACAGCTCCTGCGTAATCGCGGCCTGCCGCGCCTTGTTGTAGGCCAGCTGCAGATCATCGATCAGGTTGCCGGCGTTATCCGTGGCGGCTTTCATCGCCACCATCTTGGCGGCCATCTCGCAGGCAACGTTTTCTACGGCACCGCGATAAACCTGCGATTCGATATAGCGCATCAGCACGCTGTCGAGCAGGTCCACGGCATCCGGTTCGTAGATGTAATCCCAGTGCGTTGCCAGTTCTTCCTTGTCGAAGGGATCGACCGGCAGCAATGTGTCCGCGCGCGGCGTCTGCGTCATGGTGTTGACGAACTCGCTGTGCATCATGAACACGCGATCGACCTTCCCCTCTGTATACGCGTCCAGCATGATGCGGATCGCGCCGAGCAGGTCCGCCAGCTTCGGATCCTCACCGATATGCGTGGTCGCGCCGACTACGTTCACGTCCAACCGACGGAAGAACTGGACACCTTTGGCACCGATCAGGCACAGGTCGACTTCCACGTTCTTGTCGCGCCATTCGCGCAGGTCCGCCAGCAGCTTGCGGAAGGTATTGACGTTCAAACCACCGCAGAGACCGCGATCCGTCGTTATGACGATGTAGCCGACCCGCTTGATGTCGCGCGCCACCAGGTAGGGGTGCTTGTAGTCGGGGTTGGCCTCATACAAATGGCCGATCACGTTGCGGATCTTTTCCGCATACGGCTGGGCCAGCGCCATGCGGTCCTGGGTCCGCCGCAGCTTGCTGGCCGCAACCATTTCCATGGCCTTGGTGATCTTTTGCGTGTTCTTGACGCTGGCGATCTTGCCGCGGATTTCTTTGGCGCCGGACATCTAGGCTTGCCTCAGTAAGCGCCGGAACGCTTGAAGTCCTCGACCACGTCTTTGAGTTTCGCGGCAATGTCATCGTCGTAGTCGCCGCTGCTGGTGATCTGGTCGATCAGATCACCGTACTTCTCGGTGGCGTGCGCGTGCAGAGCCGCTTCGAAATCGACCACCTTTTCAACCGGCACGTCATCGAGGAAGCCCTCGTTGACCGCATACAGCGACAGGCCCATCAGGCCAACCGACAGCGGCGCATATTGGATTTGCTTCATCAGCTCCGTCACGCGCTGGCCGCGTTCCAGCTGCCGGCGGGTCGCCTCGTCCAGGTCGGATGCGAACTGCGCGAAGGCGGCCAGCTCACGGTACTGCGCCAGCGCCAGGCGCACGCCGCCGCCGAGCTTCTTGATGATCTTGGTCTGTGCCGCACCACCGACACGCGACACCGACAAACCAGCGTTGATCGCCGGGCGGATACCGGCATTGAACAGATCCGTCTCGAGGAAGATCTGGCCGTCGGTAATGGAGATCACGTTGGTCGGCACGAACGCCGAGACGTCACCGGCCTGCGTTTCGATGATCGGCAACGCGGTCAGAGAGCCGGTCTTGCCCTTGACCTGGCCGTTGGTGATCTTCTCGACGTAGTCGGCGTTGACCCGCGCGGCACGTTCCAGCAGCCGCGAGTGCAGGTAGAACACGTCACCCGGGTAGGCTTCACGGCCCGGCGGGCGCCGCAGCAACAGCGATACCTGGCGATAGGCCCAGGCCTGTTTGGTCAGGTCGTCGTAGATGATCAGCGCATCTTCGCCCTTGTCGCGGAAATACTCGCCCATCGCACAACCCGAATACGGCGCGATGTACTGCATGGCGGCGGATTCCGCGGCCGGCGCGGCGACGACGATGGTGTGTTCCATTGCGCCGTGTTCTTCGAGCTTGCGCACGACGTTCGCAATCGACGAATTCTTCTGGCCGACCGCGACGTAGATACACTTAACGCCGGTGCCCTTCTGGTTGATGATCGTGTCGACGGCCACCGCGGTCTTGCCGGTCTGGCGGTCACCAATGATCAGCTCGCGCTGCCCGCGGCCGATCGGCACCATGGAGTCGATTGCCTTCAGGCCGGTCTGCACCGGCTGGCTTACCGACTGCCGAGTGATAACGCCCGGCGCGACCTTTTCGATTGGCGAGGTCTCGCTGGCGTTGATCGGGCCCTTGCCGTCGATTGGATTGCCGAGCGAGTCGACGACCCGACCCAGCAGGCCTTCGCCGACCGGAACCTCGAGGATACGGCCGGTGGTCTTGACGGTATCGCCTTCGGCAATGTGCTTGTAGTCGCCGAGCACCACAGCACCAACCGAGTCCTGCTCCAGGTTCAGCGCCAGGCCGAAGGTGTCGCCGGGGAACTCGAGCATCTCGCCGTACTGAGCGGCGTTAAGACCATGGATGCGGGTGATGCCGTCGGTTACAGCGATAACCGTACCGACATCCCGCGCCTCGGCCGCGCTTTCGAAATTCTTGATGCGTTCCTTTAACAGCTCGCTGATTTCAGAAGCCTTGAGTGCCATTTCTGTTTCCTCTTAATTCACCAGCGCGCTGGCGAGCTTCGCCAGGCGGGTGCGAACCGATCCGTCAATGATGTGGTCGTCGGCCTGCAGACGGGCGCCACCAATCAGGTTCTCGTCCTGCTCGAAACGCAGCCGCACGTCACGTCCGAAGCGCTGTTTCAGCGCTTCGGTCATTCGCACCTGCTGACCGGCGTCGACCTGCGTGGCGGCCGTCAGCACCACGTCTACCTTGTTCTCGACCTCGGCCTTGAGGTGCTCAAAAGCCTCGGCAATCGCGGGCAACGCCTCGATACGCCGGTTTTCAGCCAGCAGCCGGAAGAAATTGCTGCCCTGAGCGCTGCCGGCCACGACCGCGGCCTCCGGATCCTTCCCGCAGGTTTCCGCGATCAGGCTGGCCACGCCACCGAGATCTGCGCCGGGCGCGCGCATGACTGCGCGCAAATCGCTGTTTTTTATCACCTGGCTAGCGCTACCGAGCAGTGCCGACCAGCCATCGAGCTGCCCACTCTCCTGCGCCAGCTCGAACACGGCCTGGGCGTAGGGTCGGGCAACTGCACCAATTTGCGCCATGCGTCAGGCTCCTAGATCTCGCGGGCCAGCTGGTCCAGCAGCTCGCGATGCGCGTTCGCATCGATCTCGCGGGCCAGAATCTTTTCCGCGCCCGCGATAGCGACGGTAGCAACCTGGCCGCGCAATTCGTCACGGGCCCGGTGCACTTCCTGTTCCACCTCCGACTGCGCCGACGCGAGAATCCGCGCGCGCTCCTGGTTGGCGTCGTTCCGTGCCTCTTCGACGATTGCGTTGGCGCGCTGGTTGGCCTGATCGATGATCTGCCGCGCCTGAGTGCGCGCGTCACCGACCATTTCGTCCACCTTGCCCCGCGCGTCGTCCAGCGCGCGGGTACCTTTCTCAGCGGCCGCGAGGCCATCTGCGATCTGCGTCTGGCGCTCTTCGATAATGCCGACAATCGGCGGCCAGACGAACTTCATGCAGAACCAGACGAACACGATCATCGCGATTGTCTGGCCAATCAAAGTTAGATTTATATCCACCTTGCTTCTCCGTTTCCGGCAGAAGTGGTCACGGGAACCGTCGCTCCCGTGAATTCAACTAGCCCCCGAGAGCAGCCTGCAGCTGACCGACGAACGGGTTCGCGAAGGCGAAAAACAGCGCGATACCCACACCAATCATGGCGACCGCGTCGAGCAATGCGACCACGAGGAACATTTTCGTCTGCAACATTGGGGCCAGTTCCGGCTGGCGAGCGCAGCCTTCCAGGAAGCGGCCACCCAAAAGGCCCATGCCGACGCCAACGCCAAGCGCGCCGAAACCAATGAGAAGCGCGACGGCGATCGCGGTTAAACCAACTACAGTTTCCATTACTTGCTCCTAGACAAGATTCTCCGGACGATAAAAATCAGTGGTGCTCGTGCGCCTGACTCAGGTACACAATGGTCAATATCATGAAGATATAGGCCTGCAACGTAATAATCAGAATATGAAAGACCGCCCAGCCGAAGTGCAGCGGCAGCTGCCAGAGACCCAGCAGAGCAATCAGGATAAACATGAGTTCGCCGGCATAGAGGTTGCCGAACAGTCGCAATGACAGGGACAGCGGCTTGGCCAGCAAGGCGACGGACTCGAGAATGAAGTTGAAGGCCATGACGAATGGCCAGAAGATCTTGGGCACGCCCAGATCCTTCGGATTCAGCGGATTCATCATCAGTTCACCGACGAAAAACCCACCCACGCCCTTGATCTTGATGCTGTAGTAGATAATCAGGATGAACACGGATATCGACATGCCGAAGGTGATATTCGGATCCGTGGTCGGCACCACTTTCAGGTATTCGATGCCACCGGCGTGCGCCAACGACGGCAGCCAGTCGACCGGAACCAGATCCATCAGGTTCATCAGGAACACCCAGCACAACAACGTGATCGCGAGCGGTGCAATCAGCTTGTTCTCGCCATGAAAGGTTTCGCGTACGCTGGTGTCGACGAAATCAACCAGCAGCTCGACCACCGCCTGGGTTTTCGATGGATTCTTGACCGTCGCGTTCTTGGCCACGCGATAGAACAGCCAGGAGAGCCCGATACCGAGAAAGACGGCGAAAAAAATGGAATCGACATTGATACCCAGGAAGTTGCCGGTACAGTCGTTCCAGACCCAGCCGTTATCGGTCGGGCACACCTGCAGGTTCTGCAGATGATGTGTGATGTATTCGCTGGAGGTCTTGCCGCCTTCGGAAGCCATGTCTTTATTTGTTGCTACCGCCATCCGGCAAGTCGTCGCCCGCCGTCGGAGGAGTCACCCAGGGATAATCTGTACTCAAAGCTACCCAGTAAACGACGTAGGTTGCCGCGTACGCCACGATTACCGGGAGCATTTCCACTTTCAAAACTCTGATAGCGGCAATAAACAACGCTACCGTCAAAACTATCTTCAGCGCCTCGGCTGCGTAGACGCTGCCCATGTAACCTGCCGGGTTCTCACTCGCATCGACCCTGAGCATCCTGAGCGCCTGGTAGAGGCCGGCCACAATACCAATCGCTCCACCGGTCAACGCGGACAGTGCCCAGCCACGTCCGCCGATCAGGGCTGCGCCACCGGCCACCAAAGCCGTTACGCCGAACTGCCATCCGGCCAGTCGCCAGATCGCGCGGCGCAGTAACCGGAATACCTGCTCGTTGCCCATCGTTATTGGGTCCGTCTACGCGGGGCCCTGCGATGCAGGCTCGGGACGGGCGCAAAAAAAGCCACGTCGCGCCCCGGCAAAACGCGGGCGGGTGGCGGCTCAGCGACGATCCACGGCGCCGAGCCGGGGTATTCTAGGGAGATCGATACGGCCGTTCAAGGCCCGTTATTTGATGTGGGCGAGGATCCCGTCCAGTTCGTCGAGGTTGTTGTACGAGATCACCAGCTTGCCCCGCCCCTTGGCGCTGTGCTGGATGTTAACGCGGGCACCGAGTCGCGCCGCCAGGTCCTCCTGCAGCCGCCGCACGTCCGGATCCATCGACGGCGCCTGGCGCCTGCCATCACCCTTGCCGGCCAGCATCCGGCGCACCAGCTGCTCGGTTTCGCGCACCGACAGGCCTTTTTTCGCCACCAGCCGGGCCACCTCGGCCTGGCTGCGGCTGGTCACCAAAGCCAGCAAAGCCCGCGCATGACCCATTTCCAGGTCGCCGGATTCCACCAGCGCCTTGGCTTCCGGGCTCAAATCCAGCAGCCGCAGCAGATTGGTCACGGCCGTACGCGACCGGCCGATGGCATCGGCAGCCTGCTGGTGCGTGAGTTCGAATTCGTCGACGAGCCGGCGCACCGCCTGCGCTTCTTCCAGCGGGTTCAGGTTTTCCCGCTGGATGTTTTCGATGAGCGCCACGGCAATCGCCGCGGAATCGGGAATGTCCCGAACCACGGCCGGAATGTCGCTCAGGCCCGCCAGCTGGGCCGCCCGCCAGCGTCGTTCGCCGGCAACGATTTCGTACTGAATCGCGCCCGTGCTGTCCCGGTGCGCCAGGGGTCGCACGACGATGGGTTGCACCAGGCCCTGGGCCTTGATGGACCGGGCCAGTTCTTCGAGTGCGTCCTGGTCCATGCGCTGGCGTGGCTGGTACGCGCCGCGGCGGAGCAGATCGATGGGAATGTGTTTCAGGCCGCTGTCATCGCGGGCGGCCGCCGGTTCCGGCTCGACCTGGAGATCCCCCAGCAGCGCGTCCAGTCCCCGCCCAAGGCCGGTCTTCTTAGTCGCCATGTCCGTTAACCCCGTGTTCGCGCACCCACGGGATTCTAGCAGCCCGCGAGTCCGTCGCCATTCACGCGGCTTCCCGGGCAATGATTTCCTTGGCAACGTTGATATAGGCCTTGGCGCCCATGGATGAGCGGTCGTGGTACATCACCGGCAGGCCGAAACTCGGTGCCTCGGCCAGGCGCACGTTGCGCGGAATGATGGTGTCGTAGACCTTGCTCGAAAAGTGCTTGATCAACTGCGCCGAGACTTCGTCAGACAGCTTGTTGCGCTGGTCGTACATGGTGCGCAGCAGGCCTTCGATCTGCAGATCGTGATTCACCGTATTGCGCACCTGCTTGATCGTTTCGAGGAGCGCTGACAACCCCTCCAGCGCGTAGTACTCGCACTGGATTGGAATCAGCACACTGTCGGCCGCCGTCAACGCATTCAGTGTCAGCATGTTAATGGTCGGTGGACAATCGATCAGGATGTAGTCATACACACCGCGCACGGGTTCCAACGCGGTTCTGAGGCGCATCTCCCGGCCGATCTCCTGCAGCAAACGGACTTCGGCAGCCGTGAGTTCCGCATTGGCGGGCAAGAGCGAGAAATCGCTGGCGGCCACCGCGATGATGACGTCCTGGGTCCGCGCCTCGCCGAGCAGTACATCGCAGACGGTCCGTTCCAGCTCCTGCTTGTCGATCCCGCAGCCGGTCGTGGCATTGCCCTGCGGATCCAGGTCGACAAGCAACACGCGCCGGTCGCGGTCCGCCAGTGACGCCGCCAGGTTCACGGCGGTCGTGGTCTTGCCCACACCGCCTTTCTGATTCGTGATCGCGACTACCCGGCCCATGTACTTCCCTGGATTGTTCTAGGCGCGTTCCAGCACGACCATATGTCGTTGCGCATCGATGCCCGGCACCTGCACGGGTTCGACGGCGGTCGCCCGCCAGCCGACCGGTATTGCCGCCAGCTCCGTCTCCGGATACCGGCCCTTCATCGCCACCAGCCGGCCGTCCGCCGCCACCAGGCCGGCGCAACGCTGCACGAATCCGCGAAGGTCCGTGAACGCCCGGCAGATCACAGTATCGAAAGGCAGCCCGGGTTGGTAGTTCTCCACGCGCGCCTCTTCGGTGCGCGCATTGCCCAGCGCCAGTTCAGCCAGGACGTGGCGTAAGAAACGAATCTTCTTGCCGCCGGAATCCAGCAACGTGAATTGTCGGGCAGGATCCAGAATCGCCAGCGGTATGCCCGGCAGACCAGCGCCGCTGCCAGCATCCAGCACCGACACGCCGTTCAGAAAATCCCTGGCCGCGACCGAGTCGAGCACGTGCAGTGCGACCATGTCATGCGGGTCGGTGATGGCGGTGAGACTGTAGGCGCGGTTCCACTTGGCAAGCAGCTGCAGGAAATTCGCCAGCTGTCGAAGCTGCTCGGCGTCGGCAGCACAATCCATGGCCGCGAGGCCGTCGTGTAACGCGGGAACCAGGGCTTCGATGTGCGCCTCGAAACGCCGGACCGGAATCGGTCAGTTGACGTAGTCAGCCGTAAAAAGGCCGTCCTGGGCAGCGTAATAGGCAGCGATATCCGCGATATCCGCGTCGGTGAGGCTCATCGCCTGCCCCATCATCACCGCGTCCTTGCGACCACCGTCCCGATACGCGGCCAGCGAATGCACCAGATAGTCCTTGTGCTGACCGGCAAGGTTCGGCCAGTTAGGCGCCGGGCTGATGCCCGTTTGCCCGTGGCAGGCCGTGCACACAACGATCTTTTCGGCGCCACGTGCAGCACGACCACTCGTAACCGGCTCCGTTGCTTCGATCTGGCCGGCGCTGCCGAAGTACGCCGCCAGATCCTTGAGATCCTGCTCACTCAGTGACTGAGCCTGGGCCTGCATGGTCGGATGTTCACGCATGTCGCTCTTGTAGCCCTGCAGGGCGAGCAGCAGGTATTCCTCTGTCTGACCACCCAGCATCGGCACGCGAAAACTCGGATAGGCATTGCGGTAGCCCGGAATGCCGTGACAACCCAGACAGGTGTCAGCCAGCACGGCGCCACGCTCGGCATCGCCGGCAGCCAGGCCGGCCAGCGGCAGGATGAGGCAGAAGCAAAGAGCAATTCGAAGCGCGCTGGTTTTCTTGTCCATGCGGGGTTTGTCCGGGCTTTACGAAGCCATTGGCGGGCCGCTATGTTAGTGGCAGCCATTGCCATTTTCTAGTGCGATTGTCCGCCGTCCCGGCGGCTCGAGGTAACCGTGTGAAACACCTATTTCTGCCAGCAGTCTGCCTGTTCATCGTCCTCCCCGCGGCCGCCGAAGAGGACAGTCGCAGCGTCTCGGTCACGGGCACCGCCAGCGTGATCGCGACGCCCGACAAGGCCCTGATAAACATGGGCGTCGAGGCGCGCAACATGGATTTGCAGGCGGCGCGGGACCGCGTCGCCCGCGTCGCCGCGAATTTCCTGAAACTGGCCGACAAGCTCGGCATCCCGGAAGGCAAAGTGCAGACGACCGGGCTGACGATGCGGCCGGAATACCGGTGGGATCGTGACGGGCAACAGCAGCAACTGCAGGGCTATTACGTGCAGCGCCAGCTACAGGTGGAGCTGGACGATATCGAGCTGCTCGGTGAGTTGATCGAAGCCGCCGTGAACAGCGGCGTCAACCAGGTGTCCCCGCCGCTTCTCGACAGCAGCCGACGGGATGAACTGCATCGCGAAGCCCTGGCAGCCGCGGCCCGGGATGCACGCGCCAACGCGGCAGCACTGGCCGCGGCGCTGGATGGCCGCATCGGACCCGTGCGCAGCGTGCAGGCCGGTGGTTTTCCGCGCCCGCCGCAACCAATGATGAGGTCCGATGTCGCGCCCATGGCGCTAGAAACGGCGGCCGAGACCTACCAGACCGGCGACATCAAAATCGACGCGCGCGTCAGCGCGGTGTTCGACCTGCAGATCGACTAAATCTCCGCGGCCCGGCGGCAGGCCACGAGGCTTTTGCCGACGGGTTCGAGTTCGGGTCGCGCCGCAGCACAGGCCTCCTCGGCCCACGCACACCGCCCCCGAAACGTGCAGCCGGATGGTGGGTCGAGCGGTGAGGGCGGCTCGCCGGTCAGCAGCGCGCGTCGGCGCCCGCGCTCGACGCGCGGATCCGGCACCGGCACGGCATCGAGTAACGCCCGGGTATACGGATGGCGAGGCTGCTCGTACAAGGCGCGACTGGCCGCGGATTCGACGGCCCGGCCGAGGTACATGACCATGACCCGATGACTGATCTGCCGAACCACCGCCAGATCGTGTGCAATGAAGATCAATGCCAGGCCCAATTCTTCCTGCAGATCCATCAGCAAGCGGATGATGCCGGCCTGCACGGATACATCCAAAGCACTGACGGGTTCGTCACAGATGACCAGCCGCGGATCGATGATCAACGCGCGGGCAATGCCAATGCGCTGGCACTGCCCACCCGAAAACTCATGCGGATAGCGATTCATCTGCGCTGCTTCGAGCCCGACCCGCGTGAGCATCTTCCCAACCCGCTCGGTAATGTCCGCGGCGGTCAGCGGGCCCCCGAAGTTCTGCAGCGGCTCCGCAATGATGTCCCGCACGGTCATGCGTGGATTCAGGGATGCCAGCGGGTCCTGAAATACAACCTGCAGATCGCGCCGGGCGTCACGCAACGCGTCTCCCGATAACTGCAGCAGGTCGCGACCGAGCATTGCAACCCGGCCATCGCTGACCTCCACCAGTCGCAGGATGGCCCGTGCCAGCGTCGATTTACCGCAGCCCGATTCACCGACCACCCCCAGCGTCTCGCCAGCGCGGAGCTGCAGATCGATACCATCCACCGCGCGCAGCACCGGGCGTGGCCCGAACAACGTCGTACGGTTCATTCGGAACGCAACCCGCAGATCGTCGACGGCGAGCAGCTGCTCACCATCCGCCTGACCACGCTCAACGGCGTTGTCCACCCGCGGCACCGCCGCCAGCAATTTCCTGGTGTACTCGTGTTGCGGTTGATAGAAGACGTCGTCGATGTCACCGCGATCGCGCAGCTCCCCGTTCTGCATCACCAGCACCCGGTCGCAGCTGCCGGCAACCACGCCCAGGTCATGGGTAATCAGGATCAGGGCCGTGCCCTGCTCGCGGGTGACCGTGTCCAGCAGCTCCAGGATTTGCGCCTGCACGGTGACATCGAGTGCGGTAGTCGGCTCATCGGCAATCAACAGCCGCGGCCGGCAGGACAGGGCCGACGCGATCATAACCCGCTGGCGCATGCCACCCGACAACTCGTGCGGATACATCGCAAGCCGGCGCTCAGGGTCGGTAATGCTGACCGATTCGAGTGCCTCGACACAGCGACGCCGCGCAGCGCCGCGCGCGAGATCCTCGTGCCGGCGCAACACGAGCGACATCTGCGCACCGATGGTCATGAACGGGTTCAAGGCCGTCATCGGATCCTGGAAAACCATGCCGATGCCGGCGCCGCGAATCGCGGCGAGTTGCGCCGGCGGCATCTGCATCAGGTCATTACCGTCGAACACGGCACGCCCCGAGGCACTGCCGTTATCGGCAAGCAACCCGAGTATTGCGAGCAAGGACTGGCTCTTGCCAGAGCCTGACTCACCGACGATGCCGAGCGTTTCACCGGCCGCAATATGAAAGTCGAGCCCGCACACTGCCTGCACCGGTCCGTCCGGCGTGGTAAAGGTCACGCGCAGATCACTCACCTCGAGTAGCGGAGCGCCGGTCATTGGCTGCGGTCCCGGGGATCCAGCGCATCGCGCAGGCCGTCGCCTAGGAAATTGAAACAGAACAGCGTCGCGGCGAGGAACGTCGCCGGGAACAGCAACATCCAGGGCGCGTTTTCCATTTCCTGCGCACCCTCGTGCACCAATGCGCCCCAGGATGTCATCGGCTCCTGCACGCCGAGGCCGAGAAAACTCAGGAACGATTCCACCAGGATGACCTGCGGCACGGTCAGCGTTGCATAGACGACCACGACACCGAGCAGGTTCGGCACGATATGGCGACGGATGATCCGTCCCGGGCGCGTGCCACCGGCGCGCGCCGCGTCGACAAATTCCTTCCGGCGCAGGCTCATTGCCTGGCCGCGCACGATACGCGCCATATCGAGCCAGTTGATCGCCCCGATGGCCACGAATATCAGCAGGATGTTCCGGCCGAACAGCACCATCAGCAGGATCACCAGGAACATGAACGGCAGCGCGTACAGAATATCGACGATGCGCATCATCACCTGGTCAACGCGCCCGCCTGCATAGCCCGCAATAGCGCCATAGGTGATGCCGATCAATAGCGACACCAGCGTTGCAACCGCGCCGACGAGCAGCGAGATGCGCCCGCCGTACAGCGTGCGTACAAACAGGTCTCGACCGAGTGAGTCGGTGCCGAAGATGTGTCCGCTGGCCAGCTCGGGCGGCGCCGAGACGTTGTCCCAGTCGGTGAAATCAAATGCCCACGGACTCAGCAAAGGTCCGACCAGCACCAGCAGCGTCAAGACCACCAGGAATACCAGCGCGACGATCGCGGCACGATTCCGGCGCAGGACCACCCAGGCATCGGACCACAGGCTGCGCACCGCCGTCTGCGAATCCACCGCTCAGTGCCTCAGGCGGGGATCGAGCCAGCCATAAACCAGGTCGACCACGAAGTTCAGCAGGATGATCAACGACCCGTAGAACACGACGACGCCCATCACCAGCGTGTAGTCGCGGTTCAGCGCGCCCTGCACGAAAAAGCGCCCGAGACCCGGCACACCGAAAATCTGCTCCACCACGACGGAACCAGTCACGATCGCGGCAAGCGCCGGGCCGAGATAAGACACGACCGGCAGCAAGGCCGGTTTCAGTGCATGCCGCAGGATGATGGTATGCCCGGCGAGGCCCTGCGCTTTCGCGGTCCGGATGAATGGGCTACGCAATACCTCGATCATACTGCCGCGAGTGAGCCGCGCGATGTACGCGACCTGCGGCAACGCCAGCGCGATGACCGGCAGAACCAGGTGCTGCCATTCACCGTCTCCAAGCCCGCCGGCCGGCAGCCAGCGCAGCCAGACCGCGAAAACCAGCACGAGCAGCGGCGCCATTACGAAGTTGGGTATCGAAATGCCGGTCATGGCGGCGGTCATCACGGTGTAATCGGTAGCCCGGTTCTGGCGCAGGGCCGCAATGGTTCCCGCAGTAATGCCGAACAGCAGCGCAACCGTGATGGCGAGTGCACCGAGTCGCAGTGACACCGGAAAACTGCTCGCGATCAGTTCCGTAACCGTGAAATCGCGGTATTGAAAAGACGGC
>JASJBD010000103.1 GCA_030066665.1 Gammaproteobacteria bacterium | reverse complement strand
GCGAATTCGGGCGTAGTTGGGCGGTGGCCACTTGAAAGGCCACTCCGGCAAGTAGCCGCTGAACAACTGATAGATGACCAGGCCGAGCGAAAACACATCGGACTGGAACATCGGCCGGCCGAGCGCCTGCTCGGGTGCCAGGTAGCCAACCGTGCCGGAGCCCGAGCCTTTCTGGCCGGGCCGGATTACCACTTTGGAAAACCCGAAATCCGTCAAGCGCAGGCGATTGTGGTCGAACAGGATGAAATTCTCGGGCTTAACATCACAGTGAATGATGTTGTTGTCGTGCGCATGCGCAACTGCCGACAGCGCCTGCTCGGCGAAGTCCAGTGCCAGTGTCGTCGACATCCGACGGGTCATGCGGTCGGCCAGCGTTTCCTCGCCCAGGGGCATGGCAATGACGAACAGGCCGTCAATGAAAGACGCGTTCTGGATCGGTAGCACGTTGGGATGTTCCATTCGCACGGAGAGCCTGGCTTCGCGCCGGAACTCATCGAGGAATTCCTCCGACATCAGGGTCGGCTCGGCGATCTTCAGCGCGACCTTGACGCCGTGAATAGTGTCGTACGCGCGATAGACAGTGGCCCGGGGGCCATTGGCGATCCGCCGTTCGATCCGATACTTGCCCAGGGTTTGCCTGGCGCGTGGCAATTTTGGAGTCGCCACCAATTGTTCCCGTGCTTCAATATCCAGAGAGCCCCCGGCGAATTCTACGTGAGCCGGCGGGTGCCGGCACGGCGGGCTTTCGGTCGGCCGGGCTGCTATCCTACCGGGCTGTCGCAAGGGATCGGGGCACACCCTGATCCCTTGCTTTTGTAAACGCTCGATAAACATGAATAACCGTACCTACAACGTCAACGTTGCCTCCAAGGAGTTGCTGCCGTCGCCGGAGGAGATCAAGGCGGAAATCCCCGGCACCGCATCTGCAGAGGCGAACGTCATCAATTACCGCCGCGTGTTGCACGAAATTATGGATGGGCGCGACCCGCGCCTGTTCGCGGTTGTCGGGCCATGCTCGATCCACGATACGACGGCGGCGATCGATTACGCGCGCCGACTGAAAGTCCTCGCGGATGAACTGCAGGACGTGCTCGTCCTGGTCATGCGCGTCTATTTTGAAAAGCCGCGCACTACGGTTGGCTGGAAGGGCCTGGTCAACGACCCGTACATGGATGACTCCTTTCATATCGAGCAGGGCGTGCGGCTCGCGCGGCGGCTGCTTCTGGATCTGAACGAAATGGGCTTGCCAACAGCGACAGAAGCCCTCGACCCGATCATGCCGCAGTATTTCGGCGAGCTGATCGCTTGGACCGCGATTGGTGCACGCACCACGGAGTCACAGACACACCGGGAAATGGCAAGCGGTTTGTCGACGCCGATCGGCTTCAAGAATGGCACCGACGGTTCGTTGAAGACAGCGGTCAACGCCTTGAAATCCGCGCGCCAGCCGCATCATTTTCTGGGCATCAACCAGGATGGTCGCACGGCAGTTTTTCAAACGCGTGGCAATCCTTACGGACATATCGTGTTACGCGGTGGCAACGGCCGACCGAATTATGATTCGGTCAATGTCGCGCTGGCCGAGCAGGCGTTGCACGAGGCCGGCCTGCCTGCGCATGTCGTGATCGATTGCAGTCATGCCAATTCGAACAAGGACCACAACCTGCAACCACTGGTAGCGCGCGATTGCATCGAGCAGGTCGTCAATGGCAACCGCTCGATAATCGGGTTGATGCTCGAGAGCAACATCGAGGCGGGCAACCAGAAAATCCCTGCTGACCGGAACGAGCTGCGTTACGGCGTGTCCGTGACCGATGCCTGCATCGACTGGCCGACGACCGAGCAGACGCTGCGCGATGCCGCTAACTTGCTCCGACCTGTCGTACTTGCCCGCCGGGCCGGCTAGCGCAGCACGACGGTCTTACGACCATTCAGGAATACCCGGTGCTCGAGGTGGTGCTTCACGGCACGCGCCAGCGTCAGGCTCTCGATATCCCGACCCACAGCGACGAGATCGTCCGGCGTGTGCGTGTGATCCACGCGCTCCACGCCCTGCTCGATGATCGGGCCCTCATCCAGGTCCGATGTCACGTAATGCGCGGTTGCGCCAATCAGCTTGACTCCGTGTTCGTGCGCTTTGTGATACGGCTTGGCGCCCTTGAAGCCCGGCAGGAAGGAATGATGAATATTGATAATGCGCCCGGACATCTGCGCGCAGGTATCGGCTGAAAGTATCTGCATGTAACGTGCCAGCACGACCAGATCGGCCTTGGTGTCGTCGACGATTTCCAGTAACCGGGCCTCGGCCTGCGGTTTCGTGTCGGCAGTTACCGGCACGTGGAAATACGGGACGCGATGCCACTGTGCCAGGTTTGCGAGGTCCATGTGGTTCGACACAATGCCGGGAATGTCCATCGCGAGGGCACCGGTTCGATAGCGGTACAGGAGGTCATTCAGGCAGTGATCATGGCGCGACACCATGATCAGCACCCGCGGGCGCACGTTCGTGTCGAAGACCTGCCACTCCATGCTGAACTTGTCGGCGATTGGCTTGAACCCGTCACCAAACGCGGCCCGCGAACAGGCGCCGTTTTGCGGCGTGAACACTGTGCGCATGAAAAACCGCCCCGTGTCCCGGTCGCCGAAATGGGACGACTCGTCAACGAAATAGCCGGAATCGGTCAGGTAGCCGGCCACAGCGGCCACAATCCCGATGGTATCGGGACACATGACGGTAAGGACAAAAGAGTTGGCTGGCAGTGTCATAGACAGAAGCAAAGGCGCCCGGTTTCGGCGACGCGGATGTTAGCAGGGATCCGTCGCCCGGGTCGCAAAGGTCAATGCCGCGACCAGCCGGCTTGCTACAATATCCGGCCGTTTGAGCGATGAGTAGGAACGCGATGGCTGACTATCAGGCGCCGGTCAAGGACATGCTGTTCGTATTGAACGAGCTGACCGGCCTCAAGGAAATCAGCGGCTTACCAGAATACGAGGAGGCCACGTCCGACCTTGTCGAGGCCGTGCTGGAAGAGGCCGCGCAGTTCGCGGCCGGCGTGATCGCGCCGACGAACACCATCGGCGATACGCAGGGCACGCGGGTCGAGGATGACGGTGTTCATGTGCCGGCCGAGTTCATCGATAGCTATCGGCAATATGTCGAAAACGGCTGGGGCAGTATGGCGCACCCGGCCGACTTCGGTGGCCAGGGATTGCCGCACGTGGTCGGCACCGCGGTCGAGGAAATGTGGCAATCAGCGTGCCTGTCCTGGTCACTCTGCCCGCTGTTGAGCCAGGGCGCGGTGCGCGCCATCGAAGCGCACGGCGATGAAGCGACCAAGGCGCGTTTCATGGAGCGAATGGTATCCGGCGAGTGGACCGGCACCATGAATCTCACGGAGCCCCAGGCCGGTTCGGATCTGGCCGCGGTCCGCGCGGCGGCGGTGCCGGACGGCGACGGTTATCGCATCACCGGGACAAAGATCTTCATCACCTGGGGCGATCACGATATGGCGGCGAATGTCATTCATCTCGTGCTGGCGCGATTGCCGGATGCACCGGAGGGGGTGAAAGGGATCTCGCTGTTCGCAATTCCGAAGATTCTGGTGAACGATGACGGCAGCCTCGGTGCGGCCAATAACGTGCGCGCGGTGTCCGTGGAGCACAAGCTTGGCATTCACGGTAGCCCGACCTGCGTCATGTCGTTCGAGGACGCCTACGGCTACCTGGTCGGGCCGGCGAATCATGGCCTGGCGTGTATGTTCACGATGATGAATCACGCGCGTCTGGGTGTTGGTCTGCAGGGCGTGTCGGTGTCGGAGCGGGCTTACCAGGATGCGCTGGACTACGCGCGGGAACGGGTGCAGGGACAGGTCGCGGGCATCGAAGGCCGCGCGCCGATCGTCCATCATCCCGACGTGCGGCGCATGCTGATGACCATGAAGTCACACATCGAAGCGATGCGTGCGCTGTCATATGTCAGCGCTGCGCACCTCGACCTCGCGCATGCGGCGCCGGATGCCGACGCGCGCGCGTGGCACCAGGCGCGGGTCGACCTGCTGACGCCCGTCGTCAAAGGCTGGTGCACCGAGATGTCACAAATCCTGACGTCACTCGCCATCCAGGTCTATGGCGGCATGGGTTACGTGGAGGAAACGGGTGTCGCGCAGCATTATCGCGACGCGCGCATCACGACGATCTATGAGGGCACGACCGGTATTCAGGCGAACGATCTGATCGGCAGAAAAACGCTGCGCGACCGCGGCAAAGGCTTTGCCAGTTTAATCGATGACGTGCGTGCCACCTTGCAGGAGTGCAAGGGCAGTGACGGTTCGCTGGCCGTGATTCGTGATGCGCTCGGCGACGGTGTGGACGAATTGCAGGCGGCGGTGCAGTGGGTACTCGATAACGGCGCGAAGCACTCACGCGAACCCGGCGCGGTTTCGTATCACCTGTTGATGATGACCGGCATCGTTGCAGGCGCGTGGCAAATGGCGCGCGCCGCGTTGCGGGCTGAGCAAATGCTGGCCGATGGCACAGCCGACCGGACCTTTTGCGAGACCAAGATTGCCACCGCGCGGTTTTTCGCGGAGCAGCAACTACCGATGGCGGCGGCGCATGGTCGCTGCCTGGCCCGTGGCAGCGAGGCGGTAATGGCTGTCCCGGAAGACGCGCTCTGACGAGCGGGCCGGCTACTTCTCCCAGAGCGGGCCCGAGCTGCCGAAAAACGCGAGCAGTGTCAGGTCCTCTTCGACGTCGAAGAAGGAATGCTCCTCGGTTGCCCGCACGAACAGAATTGTGCCCGGCCTGACCTCATGCTCCTGGTCGCCAACCCGCAGGCGCGCGCGACCGTCGGCCACGACATAGATCTCGTCCTCCAGGTGGGGGGCTTGCATGTCCTTTGCGCCGGCAGGCAAGCGGTAGATCGCGCCGCTGATGCTCGGCACGCGCAGAAACTCGAGAAAACGGGGCTCGTCCCCGGCAACCTTTTCGGTCAGTTCCTCGAGACGGAATACTTGCCAGGCGTGCTCACTCATAACACCAATGATCGGAAATGGCCACGATCCGTGCAAGCCGCACTCGTGGCGCGTGGGAGCAGGCTGACCGGCCTGCTACACTTCGCGGTCCCGGTTTGGCCGGGCAACGAATTCAGATGCGGCGCGCGGCTGGCGCGACGCAGGGGCAAGACAGGATGGGATTCAACACCAAGCAGATTCACAGCGGGGTTACGCCGGACCCGGTCACCGGGTCGATCGTCACGCCGATTTATCAGACGACCACCTATGTGCAGGACTCGGTGGACGAGTACCTGGCGAAGGGCTATTCGTACTCGCGGTCCCACAACCCAACCGTGCGAGCGCTGGAACTCAAACTGGCCGATCTGGAAGGCGGTGCGGACTGCACTTGCTACGGCACGGGTATGGCGGCAATCAATGCACTGTTCCTGGCCTATCTGAACGCCGGCGATCACTGCATTATTTCGGACGTCGCTTACGGTGGTACCTATCGCCTGGCGACCAAGATTTACAGTCGCTTCGGCGTAGATTTCAGCTTCGTCGACACCGCCGACCCGGCTGCCGTCGAGGCTGCGGTGCGCGACAACACCGCGTTGATACTGACGGAAACGCCAGCAAATCCAACGCTCAAGTTGACTGATTTGCGGGCCGTCTCCGACATCGCGCGTCCGCGTCGTATTCCCCACGCGGTCGACAATACCTTTCTGACGCCTTACTACCAGCGGCCGCTGGAGCTGGGCGCCGATCTCGTCGTGCACAGCACGACCAAGTATTTCGATGGGCACAATGCCACGATTGGCGGCGCGATCGTCGCGGCTACGGCCGAGCACGACGAGAAACTGCGCTTCGTGCAAAACGCCACCGGCACTATCATGTCCCCGCAGGTTGCCTTCCTGACATTGCAGGGCTGCAAGACGCTGTCGGTGCGCATTGAGCGCCAGTCCGCAAACGCGCTGGCGGTCGCTGAATTCCTGGAGGCCCACCCGAAAGTCGAGCAGGTCTGCTATCCCGGGCTGGAGTCCTTTCCGCAAGCCGAACTGGCGCGCTCGCAGGCTACCGGGTTTGGCGCCATGCTCTGGTTCGAGGTCAAGGGTGGCCTGGCAGCGGGCAAAGCGCTGATGGACAACATCGAGCTATGGACCCTGGCCGAGAATCTCGGGTCCGTGGAGTCGCTGATCACGCATCCGGTGACGATGACCCACGCCGACGTGGAGGAAGCCGAGCGACAGCGCGTCGGCATCATCGACGGCCTGGTACGGTTGTCCGTTGGACTCGAGGACGTCGAGGACCTGGTCGGCGCATTACGGCGCGCGCTGGACTGAAGAGCGATGTTCGCACCGCGCCGAATACTCGCTGCCGTTCCAGCAACGGATCTCGGGCTGCTGATTGCGCGGCGGGCCGGCCAGCTGGCGGAGGCTTTCGATGCCGAGCTGCGGCTGGTCAGTTGCATCTATGATCCCTACGTAGCCGGCGAGCGCTTCCCGGACTCACCGGATCTCGCCGCAGCCCGTGAGGCGCTGGTCGAAGAACGGCGGAAGGCGCTGGAGACTCTCGCAAATGACTGCGTGTCGACCGGTGTGCAATATTCGGTCGACGCGGTTTGGGCGTACCCGGTCTACGAGGGTCTGCTGGCTGCGGCGGCGGAATTTGGCACCGACCTGGTCGTGGCCGGTACCTTCCATCACTCGCTGGCGCAGCGGTTTGGGTTGACCAATACCGACTGGCAGCTCATTCGGCAGGTCGAGATGCCACTGCTGCTGGTTCGCTCGGACGGTTTTGCCGGCTACCACACAGTGCTCGCGACGGTGGATCCGATGCACAGCCACGACAAGCCGGCAGAATTGGACGACCGGCTACTGGAGGCGGCCAAGGCCGTCGCCGCGCCATGGTCGGGGCGGGTACACATCCTGCACTGCTACCTGACGGGCGAGTACCTGCCGCTGGCCGCTCCGGGTGCCGCGGTGCCGGCGATGTTCTATACCCGTGAAAGCCCGGCCGATGCGCACCGGGATGCGGTACAAAAACTTGCCGACCACCACGGTATCGCCGCCGATCAGATGCATCTCGAGTCGGGTGATGCCCGCCGCCTGATCGTCGATCGGGCCGAGTCACTGGGTGCCAATCTGGTCGTAACCGGGGCCGTGTCGCGCAGCCGCCTGCGCCACCTGTTGATCGGTAGTACAGCGGAAGCCGTGCTCGACGGATTGACCTGCGACGTGCTGATCATCAAGCCGAACGCGGGTAAGTAGAAACCCCGATTCGTGCGGCTCCTGGTCCGCTTGAAAAGTCCCGGACCGTCCCCATAAAGCAGTCATGGCCGCGACGAGGTCGCGGAAAAGCTGTTATTGAATGGAGATTTTGGCATGACTTTAGTGAACTGGGACCCGTTCCGGGAGCTGGAAGATGTGTTGGGCCGCTGGAGTCGTACCGGCGGACGCAATTTGCCTGCCAGTGAGGGTGGCACCACCGTCAATTGGCGCCCGGCCGCGAATATTTCCGAGACGGACAATGCATACGTGATCAAGGCCGAACTGCCCGAGGTCAAGAAAGACGACGTGGAAGTGAGCGTTCACGACGGCGTCATCACGATCAAGGGCGAACGGCGTTTCGAGAAGACCGACGACACTGAGAAGACGCACCGCATCGAGTCTTTCTACGGCAGTTTCTCGCGCAGTTTCAGCCTGCCGGCTGATGTCGACGAGAGCCGGATTGCAGCCGAGAGCCGGGATGGCGTGCTGACGGTCCGCCTGCCCAAGCTCCCGGTCGAAACACCGAAAGCGATCGAGATCAAGGTCGACTAAGACTCGCGCATACTGCGCCAGATCAAGGGGGCCCATGGCCCCCTTTTTTGTGCCCGAAACCGGGATCATCCATCGTGCTAGCCTCATAGCCTGACGGGTTAACGGGGATTGCCCGCGAAATGGTTTTCACTGTCTGGATCGCTGGCGCTTTCTTGCTCGGCCTCGCCGTGTCACGTGCCGGCCTGCCGCCACTAATCGGCTTTTTGCTGGCCGGTTTCGTGTTCCGCGCCCTCGGCGTGGAATCCGACGAAATGCTGCGTCTGTTCGGCGAATTCGGCGTGATGATTCTGCTGTTTACCGTCGGCCTGAAGCTGCGCCTTGCCAGTCTGTTCAGAACGGAAGTTATCTGGCCGGCAGTTTTGCATTTTGCGATCACCGTGTTACTCAGCGCTCTCCTGATTCACGAGTTCGCCGGACTGTCGCTGCTCGCCGCCGTCACCCTGGGCGCGAGTTTTGCTTTTTCCAGCACCGTAATCGCCGCGAAAATGCTCGAGGCCCGCAAGGAACTGCGCGCTTTTCACGGCCGCGTTGCGATCGGCGTTCTGATCGTCCAGGACCTGCTCGCGGTGACCATTCTCGCGCTGGTCGGCGATCATTCGCCGTCACCCTGGGCTATCGGTCTGCTCGGATTGTTTTTGGTTCGCCCGGTGTTCATCGCGATCCTCGACCGCATTGGCCATGGTGATTTGCTGGTCATTTACGGTGTCGTGCTTGCGCTCGCGGTTGGCGGCTATGGGTTCGAGTTTGTGGGGCTGAATCCGGAGCTCGGTGCACTGCTGATCGGCGGCCTGATCGGGGAGCATCCCAAGGCGAAAGAACTGGGCGACGTTCTCTGGGGTGTGAAGGAATTCCTGCTGGTCGGTTTCTTCCTCAACATAGGGCTGACGGCATTGCCGACGCCGGAGATGTTGCTGTACGCCGCGGGCCTGCTGCTGTTGCTGTCGCTGAAGGCCCTGCTGTTCTTCTGGTTGTTGCTTGGTTTCGGCCTGCGCGCACGTACGGCTTTTATGTCCACGCTCAGCCTGGTGAGTTACAGCGAATTCGGATTGATCCTGGTGCAGGGCGCGGTTTCCAGCGGGCTGTTGGCGACCGACTGGCTCGTGATCACGGCGCTCACGGTCGCGTTGTCATTTGTCGCGGTCGCGCCGTTGCACCGGTACGCACAACAGCTCTACGAGCGCTTCCGACAACGGCTCGAACGGTTTGAACGCCACGAACGCGCGCATCCCGACGACCAGCCCGTGTCCCTCGGCGACGCCGAGATCATCATCGTCGGCATGGGCCGCATCGGTACCGCGGCCTATGATCACCTGCAGGAACTCGGCGAGGCCGTAGTCGGTCTGGAAAACGACCCTGGCAAACTCGTCCGGCACAAGGACACCGACAGAAGAGTGTCGTTCGCCGACGCCGAGGATCCGGGTTTCTGGCACCGGCTGGACCTGAGCAAGGTGCGTGCGGTGATGCTGGCGCTGCCCGACGTGGAGGCGAAGATAATCGCCGCGGAGCAACTCCGCCACAGGGGATTCCGGGGCCTGATTACAGCGACGCACATATACCAGGACGAAATCAGCCGCATCCGGCAAGCGGGCTGCGATGCGATCTACAGCAACTTCTCCGAGGCCGGCATTGGCTTCGCCAGCGATACTGTCGGCCAGCTCCACCGCGATGGTGGCGACGCCCGGCAACGAACCTAGCCCGCCGGGCCAGCGGCTTTACAGAATCCCGGTTGGACAGAATCCCGCGCGTCCTGCTGAAAGGTAGACGCAGTTCCGGCCCCCCGGACGAGCCCTGTCTATCCTGACACTGTCTCCTTCGTCAGGTACCGGTGGTGCGGCCGGTAGCGGGGTATCAATCGTGAAGCAGGTTTTCGTTAATGGGGCCGGTCGCTGCGCGTTGGTCGCTGGCCTGTTGTGCCTGGCCTGGTTGCCGGGCGCAACCTTGGCCGACGAGCCCGCGGCAGTGGCCGTGAACGACCCCGTGCCGGCCGCGCCCGGTCCATTAACCGGAGATGACGCGCTGCGCCTGGTGCTGGATCTCGATCCGCAGCCGGTCGTGGATGGGGCATCCGACCTCGATCTCAGCTTGCGCGACAGTGACCTGATTTTCGCCTTCGACGACCAGTCTGACCTTGATCCGATCGAGGCCTATCAGGCCCGTCAGACCAAGCCGAGTTCCGGCATGCGCGTCGCTGTCGATCCGGACGACGCCGGTCTCACTTTCCACTGGCGCATCGGCTTCTGATGTCGTTCCGGCCGGCTGCGTTATGATGCCGGCATGCGTTTCCCCCGGTCTCTCTGGTTGGCCGCACTACTGCCGACCATGCTGTGTGCCCGCTCGGTGGACGGTCCGCCGGTACCGGAGTTGCCCGCGCTCGGCGGCAGTACCTACAAACGTCCGATAGTTATCGGTTGGTCCGACGGGCAGGTGCCGGCGGCGCCACCCGGATTTGCAGTCGAGTTGTTCGCGGACGGGTTCGACAGCGGTCGCTGGCTCTACGTGCTACCGAATGGCGACGTGCTCGTGGCCCAGGCACGCACCGAGGCAATGGGCGGGTTCCCACCGGAGATCAACGCTGAACTGGCCCGTCAGGGTGTGTTCGGACCCTCGGCGGACAACATCATTCTGTTGCGTCGAACCGCGACCGGCCTGCAGCGTTACACGTTTCTGGAGAATCTCAACCAGCCCTGCGGGATGCTATTACTGGGCGACGATTTCTATGTCGCCAATACCGATGCACTGCTGCGCTTCCACTACGACACTGGGGCGACCCGACTGACCGGACCCGGAGAGAAGCTGCTGGATATTCCAGCCGGAGAGGAGACCAATCCGTGGAATAACCACTGGACACGCAACATCATCGCCGCGCCGGGCGCGGAGGCACTGTTCCTGTCGGTCGGTTCGGCAACCGACATCAATGCCGACGGCAACGAGCCGCCCGAGCGCGCGGCAATCTGGAGAATCGATCGCGACGGCGGCAACAAGCAAATTTTCGCCACCGGTTTGCGCAATCCGGTAGGTCTTGCAATCGAGCCGGAGCGCAGCGCCTTGTGGACGACCGTGAATGAGCGCGACGGTATCGGTGCGGATGTGCCGCCCGATTACCTCACCGAAGTCGTCGAGGGTGCCTTCTACGGCTGGCCGTACGTCTACTTCGGCACTTATCCGGATCCGACCCAGTCGAAGCGGGATCCGAAGGCCGTGGCCGCTGCGCGGGAAATTGCCCGCGTGCCCGACCTGGCGCTCGGCGGACACAGCGTGCCGTTGGGCCTGTTGTTCTACGACGGATCCAGTTTCCCGGCACGCTACGCCGGTGGCGCGTTCGTGGCGCGCCGTGCCGGGGTAGGGCGCCCGTCGTTCATCGGTCCGGACGTCGTGTTCCTGCCGTTCGAAAACGGCCGGCCGACGGGTGACATCGAAATATTCCTAGACGGCTTTCTCGCCGACGATTCAAAAGGGGAAGTGCGCGGTCGCGCAGTTGGACTCGCCCAACTCGCGGACGGCTCACTGCTGGTCAGTGATGATGGCGCCAACGTGATCTGGCGAGTGTTCTATAGCCCGTAACGCGAAAACAGATCGCGCTCCTTGCGCAGCACCTTCGCATCGAAAAAGCGTTTCATGATTTTGCCGGTCGTCAGCCAAGCGATGCGCTTGCCCGGTTCAGTATTCGCTAATACCTGTTCGACCAGCCAGGGTGTCGACGTCTCGACGTGGTCGCAGAGGATATTCAGCATTGGACGCAGCTTTTGCCATTCCTCCGGCGAGACCTGCTTTTGCTGTTCGAACCAATTGTCGCTGATCAGCATGCCGGGGCTGATGGCGCCAACGAGAATACTGGTGTCTTTGGTCTCCTCGACCAGATAGAGCGTGAGTCGCCAGATCGCGCTCTTCGTGGAACTGTAGACACCCATGTTGGGTGTCAGGCGCTTGCCCTGGAAACTGCCGCCGAGCATGTTGTAGAGCGCGCCGGAACCCTGTTCGCGAAAACCGCTTACAGCGACCTGCGAGCCGAAGATCGTGCCTTTCAGGTTACCGTCGACCAGCTTGTGCACGACGTCTTCCGGCATTTCGTGCACGAGGTATTGCGCCGTCGCGTAGCCCGCATTGTTGATCCACAGGTCGATACTGCCGAACGCGTTCCTGGCGTGGTTCCACAGGGCCTGAACCTGTTGCTTGCTGGTGACATCGCAGGTCGTGCCGCTGGCCTTGCCCGGACCGAGCGCATTCAGTTCGGCGGCGGCTCGCTCGATGTCGGCGGTGCCCCGCGCCGATACCGTGACATTGTGACCGCGCTTGACGAATTCCTCGGCCAAGCCGCGGCCGATACCCTTGCTGCTGCCGGTTATGACGACATTCGACATGGCATTGCCTCGCGCGGTTCTAGTCTCGCTGGAGAATATTGTCGAGGTGTTCGCGCCGGATCACTTCCCACTCCAGCTTCAGCCATGGTGTGAAACTATCGGGATTTGCGCTGATTTCCGCCGTCAACGTGGCCGGTTTGACCCAACGCCACGCGGCAATTTCCTCCGGGTGCGCTGCGACTTCGCCGTCGCAACGGGCCGCAAATACCCAACAGAGCTCGCGCTCCGACCCGACGTCATTGAAGCGCGCGTGATACTGGAATTTGTAGAGGAACACCGGGTCGCAATCGAGCGCCAGTTCTTCATGCACCCGGCGACGCACGGCTTCGTCGACAGACTCGCCCTGGCGTGGATGACTGCAGCAACTGTTCGACCAGTAGAGCGGCCAAAGCGGCTTTTCAGCACTGCGTTGTTGCAGCAGCAGCTCATCATTCGCATTGAACAGAAAGATCGAGAATGCCCGATGGAGCAGGCCGTCTCCCTGGTGGCATTCCAGTTTGGAGCAGAAGCCGGTTTCGCGATCCTGTTCATCGACCAGGATCAGGGATTCGGACGGGCTGGAAACCGTTTGTCTGACGGCTGTCACCGACTGCCTCCGACGTTCAAGCGTAATGCGCGGAAGCCGTGGCGTTCGATGGCGCTTTGCACATCGTCGGCATTCCCGTTGCACAGCGCGATCATCGCGCCGCCACCGCCGCCCCCGGTGAGCTTGGCGCCGACCGCGCCTGCGCGCCGGGCGATGCCAATCAGCCGCTCGAGCTCCGGCGTTGACACCTGCAGGGCGTTGAGCAGCCCCTGGCAGATGTTCATCAACTCGCCGAGGGCCGCGACATTGCCATCCTGCACGATGGGAATTGACTGGCGCACCAGGCCGTCGATGTCGTCGAAGATCTTGTCGTAAAGTTTCGGATTGCGTTCCCGCGCTGCACGAACACCGGCGACGGTCTTGGCCGTGAGTCCTTCCTTGTGGGTCATGCCAACAATCAGGGTCAATGGCTTCGGCAACAGCAGCGGTTCGACTAACGGCGGATTGCCTTTCCGAAACAGCAGCGGCTGCCCGTACGTGGCCAGCGTGTTGTCGATGCCGCTGGGTTCCCCGTGCGCGATCTGCTCCGACAGAAAAGCCAGCTCGTTGACCTCGGCATCAGTGAGCCCGAGATTGAAATGCAGGTCCAGCGCCCGGATGATCGCAACCGCCAGCGCGGCCGAGCCGCCGAGTCCCATACCCCGTGGGACGTCCGGGAATACCTCGATACAGATGTTTCGATCCGCCAGGCCAAGTTGATCCAGGATAGCGCCCGCGGCCTGTTCGAAGGACCGGCGCTGTTCCGGCGGCTTGGCCAGCTGATACTCGATCCCCCAGCGGGGGATGAGCAATTTCACACCGCTGTCGCCGTCCTCGACGACCGCGCGCATCGCCAGCGGTACCGGAACGGCAACTGCATGCCGTCCGTAAACGACCGCATGTTCACCGAGCAGGATCACCTTACCGTAGCCGACGCCGGTTTCCGTCTCGCTGCGCTGCTGGGGCGTCACCCGGCCGTTACGTTGCTCGCGAACCTGCTCGAGAATTTCCTGTGCTTTCCAGACCTTGATTTCCCCGCTGCGAAGTAGCTGTTCCAGCACCTCGTCGAACAATGCCGCCGGTGTGCCGGCAGCCTTCACGACACTGCGGGCGTGCAGCGTCATATGCCCGGTTTGAATACCCTCGGTCGCCAGCGCGCGCAGGGCAGCGAAATTCTGTGCCAGGCCGACCGCGGCCATGACCTCGGCCAGTTCCGTGGCTGATTCCACGCCCAGCATCCGCAGATTCATGGCAACGCCGGGGTTGGACTCCAGCGGGCCACCGACAATACCGACTTTCATGGGCAGTTCGAGCCGGCCGCGGAGGTTGCCTTCATCATCCTTCCACCATTGCGACAGTGACGTGTAGCGCCCATGTCGCGCTGCATAGGCATGCGCACCCGCTTCGATCGCGCGCCAGTCATTCCCGGTCGCGAGCGCCACCGCGTCGACGCCGTTCATGATGCCCTTATTATGTGTCGCGGCCCGGTAAGGATCCGCGTAGGCGAAATCCGCGGCAATAATCACGCCGTCGCGCACGCGCTCGCCGTCATAACCCTTGCCGGCCAGCTGATCGACCGGGAGTGTCACCTCGGCGCAGGCCAATGCCCGGTCGGCCAGGTTCGACAGGATGCGCAGGAATACCTGGCCCTCGGTGAGGGACTCGATCAATGACGCCACGCCCTCGCACATCCCGTTGACGAGGTTAGCTCCCATCGCATCGCGTGTATCCACGAGCAGATTGATGATCAGCATTTCGCCGTCGGTCGACGTCATCGGGAAACTGTTGACCTCGAGACCGACCGCGCCGCCGCCGCGGGCGACCATGCGCGGGTGGAAGCTGTTGGCGAGGTCAAGCACGTCCTGTTTGTGCTCGAGCACCGCGGCGCGGGCGCGCTGGAGATCAGGGGCATCGAGCACCTGGATCTGCCCGATCAATACCGGCGGCGTGGACGTGGTCGTGAAGCCGCCCGCCGGTCGGGCCAGTTTCGCGGCCGCGCTGAGCGCCGCCACGATGGAGGGTTCCTCCACCGCAAGCGGCACGACGTACTCCTTACTATTAACCAGGAAGTTGAGCGCCAGGCCGATCGGCATGCCGAGTACGCCGATGACGTTTTCGATCATCTTGTCCGCGGCGCTGAGATCCAGCGTGGCGTCGCCGGATGCAAGCCTCTCGAAATCGGTGTCGTTCAGCAGGCCGCGGTCATGCACCGCGCGCACTCGCTCGCTGACACTCATACGGTAGAAATTGGGGATCCTTGAACCGGCCACGCTCGACTCCGGCTGATACTGGGACAGGCCCGACCGGGTTCTGCAAACCGGCCCGCGCCACGCGCCCGGAACCCTATCAGGATTGCCCGACCCGAGGCAAACTACCGTAGTTGTTGAGCCACTCTTGGGCCTGCAGGCCCCGGATGCATTGGATCCCGGCAGGTGCGACAATGCGACAGAATTCCTGTTTCAGGATCGCGGAGAGTGATCGTCCATGGAACCAGTCTGGTTGCGGAGCTATCCGCCGGGTGTGCCGGCGGAACTGGACCTGGACCCCAATGAATCGCTGGTAACCATTCTCGAGCGCGCGTGCCGGGATTTTCCGGATCGCCGCGCGTTCACCAATTTCGGCCGCGCAATCACTTATGCCCAGCTGGACGATCTGAGCAGGCGCTTCGCCGCCTGGCTGCAGCGTGACGCCGGACTGGTGCCGGGCGATCGCGTCGCGATCATGATGCCCAACCTGTTGCAATACCCGATCGCGATGTTTGGCGCGTTGCGGGCCGGTATGGTCGTGGTCAACGTGAATCCGTTGTACACGCCGCGCGAACTGGAACACCAGCTGAGCAACTCGGGCGCGCGCGTGATTGTCGTGGTGGCCAACAGTGCGGCGACGCTGGCTGAGATCATCAATGACACCGTGGTCGAGAAAGTCATCGTCACGCAGATCGGTGACCTCCTTGGCTTTCCGAAACGTCAGGTCGTGAATCTCGCTGTTCGCTATATCAAACGCATGGTCGAGCCGTACCGACTGCCGGGCGCTTGCACCATGGACGAAGCGCTGCGGACCGAGGCGTCCGCCTTTAAACCCTGCCGCGTCACCGGCAGTGATCTGGCCTGTCTGCAATACACCGGCGGGACGACCGGGCGCGCCAAGGGCGCGCGATTGAGTCACGGCAACCTGGTTGCCAACGTGCGGCAGGTGAATACCTGGTTCAGTTCCCTGGTCGAGAAGGGGCAGGAAATAGTCGTTACCGCGCTGCCCCTGTACCATGTGTACGCGCTGACCTGCAATTGTTTCGCTTACGTGGATCTCGGTGCGCTGAATGTGCTCATTACGGATCCGCGCGATACCAAGGGCTTCATTGCCGAGATGCGCAAGTGGCCATTTACCTGCATCACGGGTGTGAACACGCTGTACCAGAGTCTCGCGGATCATCCGGATCTGCGTACCGTGGATTTTTCCTCGCTGAAAGTTGTCTCGGCAGGCGGCATGGCCGTGTTGGAATTCACTGCGCATGCGTGGTCACGCGTCACCGGAACGGAGATCCTGGAAGGCTATGGACTATCGGAGACGTCCCCGGTGCTGACCAGCAACCGGCCGGACCTGGAGGAGTACACTGGCACGATCGGGCTGCCGTTGCCGAACACCGATATTTCCCTGCGTGACGATGCGGGTCAGGAAGTTCCGAACGGCGAGCCGGGCGAGTTATGCGCGCGCGGTCCACAAGTCATGGATGGCTATTGGAACGACCCGGAAGGTACAGCGAAGGCCATGACCAGTGATGGCTATTTCCGAACCGGGGATGTCGCTGTGATCGACGCAGACGGGTATTTCCGCATCGTGGATCGCAAGAAGGACATGATCCTGGTGTCGGCGTTCAACGTTTATCCAAACGAAGTCGAGAACGTGCTGACCCTGCACCCGGATGTAGTAGAGGCAGCTGTCGTTGGCGTACCCGACGGGGAGTCCGGCGAATTGGTCAAGGCGTTCGTAGTCAAGCGAGCGGGCTCGGCATTGACTGAACAGGAGTTGCGGACGTACTCCCGCGAAAACCTTGCGGCTTACAAGGTGCCGAAACAGGTCGAATTCAGGGACACTCTGCCGAAGTCGAACGTCGGTAAGATCCTGCGGCGCGCGCTGCGCGATGAGACTGCCTGATCGGGGACATTCTTCGAAGAGAATGTCCCCAACGGATTATCTTGCTTTTTGGCCGCGACTTTTCGCCGCCGCAGCGACCGCGTCCCAGTGATCCTCGTGGATCCACGTCTGGACGAAGCCCTGCGCCTCGAAATCCCTCAGCTGCTCGTGCAAGGCCTGCCGTCGCACTCTAGCCAGGGCCTTGAACCCCCGCAGTACCGCCGGGCTGCGCTTGCGCCACGGTGCGATGAATTCCTGCAGGCAGTCGTCGAGACTTTGCTCCGGTGCACAAACGCGCGCTACCAGCCCGAGTTCCAGCGCCAGTGGCGCCGTCACCCGGCGCGCCGATAGCAGCAGCTCCAGCGCCTGGCTCACGCCCACCGCAGCAATGAGATCGATCCCGCCGCCCCAGGCTGTCGTCACATTGAGTTGGGCCTGCAGGAAACCGATTTCGGCGTTGGGGGCGGCGATGCGTAGATCGCAGGCCATGGCTAACTCGGCACCGCCGCCCAGCGCCAGACCATTCAGGGCCGCGACCACCGGCACGGGAAAGTTTCGAATCGCATCCAGCGCCGCCCGACCCCGGCGCGACATTGCGCGCGCATCCACCTCGCTGCGAACGGCATCCAGTTCCTTCAGGTCGCCACCCGCAGCAAAAGCCCGATCGCCGGTCGCGGTAACGACGGCGCAGCGCAGGCCATCTTCCTTGCCGTGGTCGGCCAGCGCCACGCCGATCTGGTCCAGCAGGGACAGGCTCAGGGCATTGCGTTGTTCGGGTCGATTGACCGTCAGTGTCAGGACCGCATCGTGACTGGCAACGAGCAGGTCTTGCTTCACCTCAACAACCGGGCCTTTCGTTTCAGAAGTACACTCGCATGATGCAGTCAGCAACACACGCCGGACGTTCCTCGCCCTCTATTTCGACCTCGTACTTTTCGGTCAGCTGAATCGAGCCTTTGACCTCGGTCGCGTCGACCAACGTGCAATGTGCCCTGATTCTGCTCCCGACCCGGACCGCGTTCGTGAACCGCAGCTTGTTCAGGCCGTAGTTGATCACGTTGGTGACGCCCGGAAACAATGGTTTGGTCTCGTCGACCAGCCCGCGCAGCCGGGGATACAGCGACAGGGTGAGATAACCGTGCGCAATCGTGGACTGGAATGGCGACTCTGCCGCGGCCCGTTCGGGATCCACGTGAATCCACTGATGATCGCCGGTGGCATCGGCAAAACTGTTGACGAGTTCCTGCGTGACCGGCAGCCAGTCGCTGACGTGGATTTCTTCGCCGACCCTGTCTTGCAGGTCAGCGAGGGTTTCGGCGAGCGCCATGGTCGAACCTCATTAGCCGTCTTTTCTATTGACGGCGGCCGATGCTAGCAGATCGCCGGTACCGGCGCTGGTGCGACGGCGCTGTGTGGCGAGTACAAAAAGCGCAGCCAGGAAGACCAGCGCGTTGAAGCCGCCCATAAGCAGGAACGGCGCACCAGGACGCCAGAGCCCGAACAGCTGGCCACCCAGCCAGCCGCCAACGAGCGTGCCGATCGCGCCGAAGAAACTGAAGACACCGATCACCGAGCCGGCTATTCGGGGATCCGCTTCCTGCGAAATGAGAGTCTGTCCCGCGAGTATCGAGCTCATCTGGCCGACGCCGAGCAGCACGGCGAGATACAGCGACATCTCTCCCAACGGATTGGTTTGCGCGCCGAACACGAGGTAGCCGATCGTGGCGAATAACATGCCTACAACCAAGGCGGCAACGCGATCGATCCGGTCGTTCAGGATGCCGAGCAGCGGGGCCGCTACCAGCGCGGCGCCGGCGACAATCGCGAATTCAATTCCAGCACGCCCCTGGGCTTCTGCGGCAGTCATGCCCTGGGCGATGCCAGCCTGCGTTACCCAAAGCGATAGATATGTGCCAATGACGACTACATCGCCCC
>JASJBD010000102.1 GCA_030066665.1 Gammaproteobacteria bacterium | reverse complement strand
GCCATCCTCTCCAACCAGGTAGACGGCGTTGGTGTCCTTGCGCAGGAAGTGATGGTCAACCATGTCTTCGTTCACCAGCACGTACGCGAGACTCAGCGCAAATTGCCGATCCGTGGCCGGCTTGATTGGAATCCACTGTTCCGATTTGGCCGCGGAAATGGACAGCCGCGGCTCAACGGTCACGCATTGCATACCGCGTTCCATGCGCGCCTCGGCGACCCAGGCCGATTGCGCAGCGGCGTGCAAGTGCGACGAGAAGCCGTCGCCTGTGCCGTCATTCAGCCAGAAATTGCAATATTTCGCGTCGTTGGCGCCGGCAAACGCGGAATGCACGTATCCATTAACCGGGTGATAGGCACCGCCGCACATGGTGCCGCCAGACTGGAAGAAATTGCCGCAACCGAAAGCCAGTGGCCAGTTCCACACGCCCATCTTCTGGAAGTCTTCAATCGACGGCACGATGCGCCGCGGATCGTCTTCGAGGGCTTCCTTCAGGTGTTTCGTCACAATATCGAAAGCTTCGTCCCAGCTGATCGGCTCCCACATCGGGTCGACGCCCGGGCCCTTTTCGGGGTTGGTCCGCTTCATTGGCTGCTTGAAGCGGTTCGGGTCGTAGTGCCGCATGATGGCGGAGTTGCCTTTCGGACAGAGCTTGCCGCGGTTCGACGGGTTGGTCGGGTCACCTTCAACCTTGTTGATCACGCCATCGTCAGTGACGTGAATCAGGTTGGTACAGGAGTGCAGGCACATTTTGCAGGTGGACCGCACCCAGCGACCGGGCTTGATGGAGTTGTGAACGACTTTCGGATCGGCAGCCATGGTTACGCCTCCGTTCTGGCGTGAGTTGTACGTCCCCGACACGGCGCCGTGTCAGGGTCGTTGACTAATCGATAGTACCACCGCGGCGAGGCGCGGCAAGCACGATTGCGCTGCGCCCAAGTGGGCTTGGACACTGACTTTCAGTCGACATAAGTCGCGTTCGCGGCCGCTATCGCACTCCCGTTGCCAGACCCGGCCATCACGCTCTCGAGCGCGCTGACGCAGCGCAGCACATTGCGCTGGTTGCAACTGCTGCCCATCAGCCCGATTCGCCAGAGTTTCCCGGCAAACGGACCGAGCCCGGCGCCGATTTCGAGATCGAATTCTGCAAGCAGGCGCCGCCGCACCGCGGCCTCGTCAATCCCTGCCGGGAACAGGACGCTGTTCAATTGTGGCAGCCGCCACTCGTGGTCGACGAGGAATTGCAGGCCCAGCGATTCCAACCCGGCAGCCAGCGCAGCATGATGCCGGGCGTGCCGGGACCAGGCTGCCGCCAGGCCCTCCTCTTTCAGCATCTGCAAGGCTTCGTGCAACGCATACATCGCGTTCACCGGGGCCGTGTGGTGATACGCCCGCTGCGCCCCGCTGCCCCAGTAACCCATGATCAGGTTCAGATCCAGGAACCAGCTTATGACCGGTGTGGTCCGCGAGCGAATCCGGTCGACCGCACGCTCACTGAACGTGACCGGCGACAGGCCTGGTACACAGGACAGACATTTCTGGGTGCCGGAATACACCGCATCGGCGCCCCAACCGTCGACTTCGACCTCGATGCCGCCGAGCGATGTCACCGTATCGACGATGGTCAGGCAATCATGTTCTTGCGCGAGGGCACACAGGGTAGCCGCATCCGAACGCGCGCCGGTGGAAGTCTCCGCATGCACGAAGGCAACGACGCTGGCCTCCGGATGTGCCTTCAACGCATCGGCGATCTTGTTCGGGTCGACCGGCTGGCCCCAGTCGTCGTCGACTGCTATCGCGGTCCCGCCGCAGCGTTGCACCATCTCGATCAGGCGCCCACCGAACACACCGTTGCGCGCCACGATCGCGGTATCGCCCGGGCTCACAAGGTTCACGACACAGGCTTCCATGCCGGCCGACCCGGGCGCCGAGATTGGCAGCGTCAGTTCATTGCGCGTCTGAAAAGCGAACTGCAGCAGCGCCTTGATGTCATCCATCAAGTGAATGAATTCCGGGTCGAGGTGCCCGATCGTCGGGCGGCCCAGCGCTTCGAGCACGCGCGGACTGACATCGGACGGGCCAGGACCCATCAGGGTGCGTTGTGGCGGATGGAATGGGGACGCTCTGCCTTTCTGTGCCATACGTTCGTTCTTGATCCTTTTAAACAGGGACATTCTGCTTTTTTCTAACGGAAAAAGCAGAATGCCCCCAAACTACCAAACTAATCGAGCAGGTTCAGCGGGACGTCCTTGACGGTCTCCAGTCCGCCGGCGTTGACCCAGCTGACCTTCAGATCGAAATTTTTGGGTGTGTCCGCGTCCACTGCGACCGGAATCTGCACATAGCCGCCGGGGTCAAGTTGTTTGACGGGCAATTGCTCACGGGCTGATGTCAGTGGATTGTGCGCGGCCGGCACGTCGTCGATGATTGCCAGGTCGATATTGCGCGCCGCGCTGCTGCCGCGATTCGACAGCGTGAAGTTGTACTGGCCTGCATCCATTTTCAGGAAAAGAACTTGCACATCCGTCTGCATGGAATCGCGCATGAACGCCTCGACCTGCGCCCGCGCCTGCAAGGCTGCGGTGGCCCGGCTCAGCGCCAGCAAAGCGACCAGCAATGCGGCCAGAGCCGCGACCAGGCTGAGGATTTCAGGGACGGTCACGCAGCGCTGCCGAGGCTGCGTTCGCGGAATTCGCTCGGGGATACCCCGGTCCAGTTGCGGAAGGCGCGGGAAAAACTGCTGACATCGGCGAAGCCCAGCAAGTAAGTCACCTCGCTGACGGAATGCCGACCCTGCCGCATGTATTGCTCGGCGAGTTCCTGGCGCGTTTCGTTCAGTAGAATTCGGTAACTCGTGCCGCGGGCGGCAAGCTTGCTCTGCAAAGAGCGCTCACTCATGTTCAGGCGTGCCGCGGTGGCTTCCTTGCTGCACTCACCGGATGGCAGCAATTCGACGATCAGCGCCCGCAGTCGCGTAATGATGTCCTCGCGGTCCATGCGGGCGAGCAGGTTCATGACGACCTCGTCATTGTTGCGGGCCAGTTCGGCGTTGGCGGCGGGCAGATCGACATGCATGTCGGCCGGGTCCAGGTGCAGGCGGTTAGCGTCGCAGCCGAAATCGACCTCGACCCCAAAATACTGATCGAAGCGCCGTTTATTGCGCACTGGCTGCGGCCGTTGCAGGCAGACACCCAGCGGCACATAGTCCGGCCGATAGATTTCCCGGATGTAACGCAGAATGGTCGCCATCCAGGCGTCCTGCGGATAGAACTGCTCAGCATGCAGGGTCGGCACCATCACCAACCGGTATTCGCTGGCGGTACGTTCCAACTGCGACTCGGCATTGGTAGACACGAGCCGGAAATAACGCACGATGCGCCGGCAGAACGATTCCAGCGTGCTGCTGGCAAACAGCGAATATCCCAGCGCATGCATCGTGGTTGGATGGACGAATTCGGCAATACTCAAGCCGAAGGCGGAATCGTCGGTCGTCTCCTGGATCAGCTCGTACACGCGGTTCATCCGCGAGATCGGGAAACGCGCCGTTGGCTTGCGAACCGCGGTGAGATCGATACCGGCTTCGGCGAACAGCTCCTTGCTGTTCAGATGCTGCGCATCACAGGCTTGCGCAACAGCCGCAACCCAGCCGGCGATGACGTGCGGTTCCTGGCTATCGTGCGTTGCTTGAATGTCGGTCTTCAATTGCGCTCCTCGCATGCCGTTCTCGTGCCATCCGGTTTCCGTACCGAAAATCGACGACTTGGCGGGGCCTTGACTAATCCACTATTCTAAACCAATTGAAGGGGTTCTGGATGGTATCTACCAATCGCCGGAATTTATTGCGGGGCGCCGGTCTCGGCCTGTTCAGCTTTACCGTCGCCGGTGTTGCGACCTGGCTGACACCACGCGAGGCGCGTGCCCGCGGTGCCGAGCTGCAGATCCTGACCGCCGATGAGGCCAGGCTGCTGGAGGCAATTGGCGAAGCCTTCGCCCCCGGCGCCACCGATGCGGGAATCGCGTGGTTCATCGACCAGCAACTGTCCGTACCGGCAAACGATTCCCTGCTGATGGCGCGGTATTTCAACGTGCCGCCGCCGTTCGCCGACTTCTACCGCGCCAGCATGAACGCGCTGAATGGCCTCAGCAGTGCGCGATTTGACAAACCGTTCACGGAACTCATGGCTGCCGAGGCGGAGGGCCTGCTGCCCGCATTGCTCGGCGCCGAGGTCGAGGGATGGCAGGGGCCGCCCGCCCTGCTCGTCTATCTGGTGCTGCGCAACGATGCCGTCGACGTGGTGTATGGCACGGTCGAAGGCATCGAGGCGTTGGATATTCCTTACATGGCACACATCCTGCCGCCGTCGAAATGGTGAAAGGCATGGCAACGCAAGAAACCGATGTTGTCATTGTCGGTGCCGGCGCGGCCGGTTCCGTATTCGCGGCTATCCTGGCCGAAGCCGGCAAGGATGTACTGATACTCGAGACCGGACCGGCGCGCGAACTCGACGATCTGTACAGCTCGCAACTCTGGGCCCGCAAATTGAAATGGGCCGAACCCTATGTCGCGGAAACCAATCCCGCCGATAGCCTGGGTTTCAATTTCAACGCGGGTCGTGGTGTCGGCGGCGCGGCCGTGCATCACTACGGCGTGTGGCCGCGCTATCACGAAAACGACTTCAATATGCAGACCCAGTTCGGCCAGGCGCTGGACTGGCCGATCGAGTATGAAGACCTGCGTCCCTGGTATGACCGGGTGCAGGCCGACGTCGGTGTCGCCGGTGATGCCGAAGCCGAAATCTGGCGCCCACCCGGTGAGCCCTACCCACTGCCGCCAGTACCGCAATTCCCACACGGCCGGATTCTTGCTGGCGGTTTCGAAAAGCTCGGCATGAATGTGGCGCCGGTGCCGGTCGCGATCCTGACCCGCCCGTACAAAGGCCGGCCGGCCTGTATCTGGGACGGCTGGTGCGATGCGGGCTGCCCGACGGGTGCGCTGGCCAATCCGCTGGTCGAATTCCTGCCCCGCGCGCGGCAGGCCGGCGCGCAAATCCAGGTCGACAGTCACGTGACCCGGGTGCTGACAGACGGCAAGGGCCAACGCGCCAGCGGCATTGAGTACTACGATGCCAATGGCAAGCGGCATGAAGTGCGCGCGAAGATTGTCGTGTTGACCGCATTCAACGTCGAGAACGCCCGCATCCTGTTGAATTCATCGAACGGCGGCGATGGCTCGCTGGCAAATTCCAGCGGCCTGGTCGGCGCGTACCTGATGTCACATCCAACCGTCATTCATTCGGGTTTGTTCGAAGAGGACACGCAGAATCACCTTGGTATCACCGGCGGCCAGATCATCAATCAGGATCACTTCAAGAAGAATGAGGGCAAGGGCGCGTTCGGCAGCCGCCAGTGGATTGGCGGGCTGGCACTGAAGCCGAATGACCTGCTCGGCATTGGGATGTCGCGCATCGACATCATCGGTAAAGACCTGCGCCCGTTCATGCAGCGTGCGGCGAAGAAGATCGCGCAGATTGTCGCGATTACCGAAGACCACCCGCTGCGTGAAAACCGCATCGAACTGGCGGATCAGAAAGACGCGTTCGGTTTTCCGTTGGCACGGATTCGTTACCAGACCAGCCCGGACGGCATGGGACTGTGGCAGAAGGCCGCGCCGGAAGGCCTGGAAATCATGAAGGCCGCCGGTGCGGTCGAGGCCTGGCATGGCCCGAAAGTCGCGCAGCACATTCTCGGCGGCACGATTATGGGGTCAGATCCCGCCGCTTCAGTGACGAACAGTTACGGCCAGGCGCATGACGTCGATAATCTCTTCATCGGCGGTGGCGGCCTGTTCCCGACCAGCTCGGCCGTAAACTCGACATTCACGATTCACGCAGTCGCAATGCGGTCTGCAGACTACCTCGTCAAGAACTGGTCGGGCATCACCGCCTGAGTTGCGTCACCAAGCGGGCCGCGCCGGCGATAATTCGCCTTGCTCCGATTTGGAAGTCGCTGGTCGCTGCGCGCCGTCCGTGGCGCTCCGCGACACTTGTACGTCCGTGTACATCGCAGCGAGTTCTCCCCGTCACGGCCCGCCCCGCAGCGCGTTGAGGCGTCGAGTGCTGCTGGGTCCCGGTGGGGATATCAAGATCCGGGACCGTCGCCCGACAGGGATGTCGGGCGCGAGCCTACAGGCGACCGAAGGAAGTCACGCCTCGTGAGATGTATTCACGGCGTGTCCCGGAGCTTGATATCCCCGCCGGGGCCTAACGATGGTCGTCAGAATGCGGCAGAGCCCGTCAGTTCCTTCCCGACGACAAGCTGGTGAATCGACTCCGTGCCCTCGTAGGTGATCACGCTCTCGAGGTTCATCATGTGCCGCACCGGCACGTACTCCGCGCTGATGCCGCTACCGCCGAGCATGTCGCGAGCATCGCGGGCAACGTCGAGCGCCATGCGCACGTTATTCCACTTCGCCAGTGACACCTGCGTCGGGTCGAGTTTGCCGGCGTCCTTCAGGCGACCTAGTTGCAGCGCGAGCAGCTGCGCGGTCGTGATGCGTCGCGCCCAGTCGGCCAGTCGTGCCTGAATGAGTTGCGTTTCGGACAACGGGCGACCGAACAGGATGCGATCCTGCGTGTAGTCGAGCAATTCCGCGAGACAGGCCTGCGCGGAGCCAATTGGCCCCCAGCAGATGCCGTAGCGGGCCTGGGTCAGGCAGCTCAGCGGCCCGCGCAGGGAGCTGACGCCGGGCAACACGTTGGCGGCGGGCACTCGCACGTTGTCGAAGAATAGCGCCGAGGTAATCGACGCACGCAGCGACATCTTGTTTTCGATTTCCGGTGCCTCGAATCCGGGCATATCTTTTTCGACCAGGAATCCCTTGACACCCTCATCCGTGCGCGCCCAGACGACGGCAACGTCGGCAACCGTGCCGTTGGTGATCCACATCTTGGACCCGTTGAGGATCCAGTCATCACCATCGCGTTTTGCGTGGGTTTTCATATTGCCCGGATCGGAACCGCCGTGCGGTTCAGTCAGACCGAAACATCCAATGGCTTCGCCGCGTGCCATGGCCGGCAGCCAGCGCTGTTTCTGTTCTTCAGATCCGTAGGTATAGATCGGGAACATCACCAGGCTGCTTTGCACTGACACAAAACTGCGCAGGCCGCTGTCACCGCGCTCCAGTTCCTGACAGATCAGGCCGTAGGAGACGGCATTCAGACCGGCGCAGTCGTAGCCGTCGATACTGCTGCCCAACAAACCGAGCGCCGCGATTTCCGGGACGAGCTCTTTCGGGAAACGGTGTTGCTCGAAGGCGTCACGAATCACCGGCAGAACCTGGTCGTCGACGAACCGGGCCACGGTGTCCTGCACCATGACCTCTTCCTCGCTGAGCATGGAGCGGACGTCGAACAGGTCCAGCGGATTCAGCGAGCTGACGGACTTTTTCCTGGCGGCCTGGTCGATGCTCTCTACGGGTTTGGGCGAACTCATTGGAATGCTCCTGCCGCGGGCGGCAAACGGGCCCGTCGACCTGGTCTGGCCGGCGAGCCCCTAAATAATTGGCGTATTGTCACAAATCCGCAGCCACGGCCGGTAGGCAAAACCAGCCCGGTGCTGTGCGGAAGACGCAGCCTAGCCGATACGGGCCGCCCGCAGAGCGGCCGCGTAACGGTCAGCGGCTGTCGACGCTGACCGCCGTCTCCCGGTTCGGGTTCCGGATCATGTCAAACACGCGCGGCGGCGACGTGAAGGAGTCCGTGACAATCACCCCGGCGCCGTGCAGCGCGTCTTGCACCGCAGCCGACATAGTGTGGACCGGCGCACCACCGCCCTCGCCCATACCTTTCGCGCCGTTGTAGGAAAACGGCGACGGCGTTTCGATATTGCCGTAGGCGATGTCCGGCGTATTCACCGACGTAATCGGGCAATAATCGCTGAAGGTCGATGTAAGCAGGTTGCCGGTTTCGTCGTAGTCGAAACTTTCCATGATCGCGGCACCGATGCCATGCACGGTGGCACCGTGCACCTGGCCGTGCGCAATCTGCGGGTTGATCACCGTGCCGCAATCATCGACCGCCGCGTAGGCCTTGATCTCGACACGCGACGTTGCCGGATCGATCTCCACCACCGCGATGTGCAGCTGCGCCGCGTACGTAAGCGTGAGATTGCCGAACTTCTTCTCGACATCGGGCACCTTGAACGGCGGCCGATAGACATGCCGGACATTTAACGTGACATCCGGCAACTCGCCCTGCAGCACCGCATTGTTGTTGTTGACAATGTTGCTCATGGCCCAGTAATTCACGAACTTGTCCGTGCCCTTGACCCGCAGCTCCGGCCCTTCGTCGCCGACCCCGAGGACCAGGTCCTCTTCGGAGGCTTCGAGCATAAACGCCGCGAGCTGGCGCATTTCCGCTTTGAGCTTCTGACAGGCGCCGTGCACTGCCGACAGACCCGTGACCGCGAACTGGCTCGCGTAGCTGCCGGAATGCCCGACGAAAGTGTTCCAGTTGGTGTCGAAGCCACTACGCACGGTGACCATGGCCGGGTCGATATTCAATTCATCCGCAACGACCTGCGAGGCTGACGTTTCGTGACCCTGACCCGACGGCCCGGTACCTAACGTCACAACCACGGCCCCGTCGAAATCCAGACGGATGATGCAGGCCTCGGCATTGCCGGAAAACGGCAGATACGGGTTCATGATCTGCGCCTGCCCAAAATTGTTCGTGCCGGAATCCAGCGTCGTGCCGATGCCAATACCGACATGGCGCCCCGCCGCGCGGGCCTCGTCTCGATACGCAACCCACTTGTCCCACTCGACCAGTTCCTTGGCCATGTCCAGCATCTTCGGGTAATCGCCCGAATCATAGACACAGCCATTCGGCGTCTCGTACGGAAAATCGGTGATGTAGTTTTTCAGCCGCATTTCGTCGGCCGGAATACCCAGCTCATGGGCACAAATGTCCACGACCCGCTCCATAAACCAGAGCTGCTGCATGCGGGAATAGCCGCGGTTCGGCACCACCGGGCACTTGTTGGTCACCGCCTGAGTCATCTCGATACGGATATTGCGCAGCTTGTAGGTGGCTGCGAGCACCTGCGAGAAAATCACGCAGCCCAGCGGCTCGTAACGCGTGTAGGCGCCGCAGTCGTCCAGGTGTCGCGACCGGATGGCCGTGATCACACCATCCCCGTCCAGTGCGACCTCGGTGTCGAGGTAGGTGCGCTCATTGCCGTGACCCGACGCCAGCAAGTGCTCCGTGCGGATCTCCGACCACTTGACGCGCCGGCCGCCGGTCTTTTTCGACGCCAGCGCACACAGCGCCATGTAGACGTAGTTCCAGATCTTGTTGCCGAAGGCGCCACCGACATCGAAGGTGCGCACGCGGATCTTTTCGATCGGCAGACGCAAACCTGGTGCCAACAGTTGCTTTGCGAAACCGGCGAAGTTGTTGTTGCACAAGAACTCGACTTCGCCATGACGCGTCCACTCCGCCACACAGGCATTATTCTCCAGCGGCGTGCTCGAATAGCGATGGAAGTGCAGTCGATCGATCTTCACGACGTGGGCGGCATCGGCAAAGGCCTGATCGACGTCGCCGTATTCGTAGACACCATTCCAGGTCTGGTTCGTGCCGATGTTGTCGTGCACCAGGATCTCGTTCTCGAGCGCGGTTTCGACGTCCATCACCGCGTCGAGCATGTCGTAATCCACGTCGATCAGCTGACCGGCGTCCATCGCCAACTGCGGCGTCTCGGCGGCGACGGCCGCTACTGGCTCACCCTGGTAGAGCGCCTTGTCGCGCGCCAGCGAGTAGTCGAGGATTTCCGCGGTCGGCCCAGGGCCAAGCTGCATGTACGGATCACAGTGCTCGAGCACGTCCTTGCCGGTCAACACGCAGGCGACGCCCGGCAGCGCTTCGGCCGCGGACGTGTCGATGCTGTTGATCCTGGCGTGGGCATACGGCGATCGCAGGATGTACAGGTGCAGCATCCCTTCGCCCAGCTCGTCGTCGGTGAACAGACCGTGGCCGCGGACCAGCCGATCGTCCTCTTTACGACGCAGTGATTTGCCAACCCAGCTCATGGTGCCTCCTTCGGCCGTGTTCGCTCTGTCGTCAACCAGCGGCGCTGCTGGCCTTGTCCGGTGACAATGCCGCCTGAATGGCGTCGATCATGCGCTTGATGTCCTTCTTGGCAATCGGCTTGATCAGGCCACCGGCCAGCGCCACGAGCTTGCCGAACAGCGTGAGGTCGCCGGTCCACTTGACCAGCGTGCCGCCACCCTGAGCCTCTTCCATATCGAATGCCGTCTCGAAGTTGAACGCGCTGCCCATGATCTTGCCTTTGCCGTCATAAGCGGCATGCTGCGGCGGTTGTTCGTCCTTCAACGCCAACTCGACGGTGGCACTGCCACGAATCTTGCCGACACCAACTTTCACGGTGACGTCACCGGTGCGCTCGTCTTTCATCTCCAGCTTTTCATAAGTTGGCAGGCACGGGGCGAACTTGTTCGGATCCGACAGGAACGCATACGCCTCCTCGCGAGGCACATCGACGGTGAAATCGCCTTCAAACTTGATAGCCATGACTTACTCCTCCCGCATCGCGGCCGCGGCGGCTTCGATGGACTTGAATATGTTGTGATAACCGGTGCAGCGGCAGAGGTTCCCCTGGATCCCTTTGCGAATGTCCTTGTCACTCGGGTTCGGATTCTTCGCCAGCAGCGCCACCGAGGACATCAGCATCCCCGGCGTGCAGTACCCGCATTGCAAACCGTGATTTTCGGAAAACGCCGTTTGCAGTGGGTGCAACTCACCGTCTTTTTCCAGCGACTCGACGGTCTGCACGTCGCTGCCGTCCGCCTGCACGGCCAGCATCGTGCAGGACTTCACCGGCTCTCCGTCCAACAAAATGGTGCAGGCGCCGCAGTAAGTCGTGTCACAACCGATGTGAGTGCCGGTCAGACGCAGGTCCTCGCGGATGAACTGCACCAGCAACAGGCGCGGTTCGACCTCGCGACGATAGACCGTGCCGTTTACCGTGATCTCGACCGGGATCTTGTCGACCTCGTGGGCCACGACCTCAGTAGTACTCATGACTGACCTCCACAGTCTCACCGGCGCACCGACGGCGCGCCACGCCGACTCCCCGCTTGACCAGGGTATCGATGAGTGAGCGTTTGAAATCCTCGGAACCGCGCTGATCTTCGATCGGCTCAGCCTGCGCCGCGGCAGCCTCGGCGGCCTTCGCAATGACATCGTCGGTCAATGTCTTGCCGCGCAGCTCGGCCTCCGCATCCGTGGCATGAATCGACGTCAGACCGGACGAGCCGAGTGCAATGCGCACGTCTTCGCAATCGTCGCCGTTCAGGGCCAGCTGCAGGCCGACTGACGACGTCGGGTAAGCGGGCGCACAACGTTTGAAACCGACATAGGCGCCGGCGCTGCCGACGGCAGGCGTCGGGAAGCTGATGCCCGTGACGATTTCACCTTGACCCAGCACTGTCGCGTACAGGTCCTCGACAAATTCGGTCACCGGAACCGCGCGCTTACCGTCCGGGCCCTCGCAGTGCACCTGCGCGTCCAGGGTCGCCAGCAAGGTGGGCCAGTCGCAGCTCGGATCGCCGGAGCAGACGTTGCCGCCGATGGTGCCGCGACTGCGCACCTGGTTATCGGCAATGCCATTCGCACAATCACCCACGATCGGAATAGCAGTCGACAACTCGGATCGCGCGATGCTTGCATGCGTAGTCAGGGCGCCGATCCTGATTTCGCCATTGCCCTGATCGATCGTGTCGAGATCCGGGATGCGCGCGAGGTCGACCAGGTCGGTAGGTTCGTCGAAACGCACCTTGAGCAAGACCAGCAGCGACTGCCCGCCGGCAAGTGCCCGGGCGCCTTCGCCAATATCGCCAAGCATGCGGATGGCTTCCGCAACAGAACCCGCCCGATGGTAGCGGAACGGTGCAGGGTACATAGATCAATTCCCAGTGAGGCACAGTTTTTCCCCGGAGCGGGTCCGGGTTTCCAAGCAACATAGCACAACAATCCGGCCCGCAGTCAGCGCTATTTTCCGAACTGCCCGAACGGCCAAAATGTGCACCCGAACGGACAAACCGGCCTTTTCCGACCCCCGGGAAAGTTTGCTAACGGGACTGCTCGAACCGCCGAGTCGCTTCCGGGCAATCGCGCTAGAGTTTCAGCACTCGGAATTGACCGATCCGTCCGCCCCGCTCGATCGCCCGCCACGGCGCCGGGCAGCGGCACGCAACCATGCCGAAAAACACGGGCCGGCCATAGCCGGCTCCACACGCGGCAGACCGACAGGGACCAATGAAGGAAATCGAGTCCGTATGTATCGTCGGGGCAGGCGCCATTGGCAGCCTGTTCGCCGGCCACCTCGGCAGCCTGGTGCAGGCCAAGGTCCTCGCCCGTCGCGAGGAGCATGCCGCGCGCCTCAATGCCGAAGGCCTGCAGGTGTCGGGCAAGTCGGATCTGCACGCCGGTATCCAGGCGTCGACGAACCCGGCTGAGCTCGGCGACGTCGACCTGGTGATCATTGCCACCAAGGCAACGGCAGTGGAGCCCAGCGCGCGGACACTCGCCGGCCACTTCCCGAATGCGACCATCATGACCGTGCAGAACGGCTTGGGTTGCGAACAGGTCGTGGCGAACCACGGCGACTGGCCGATCATTTCTTCCGTCACTTTCATGAGCGGTGTGCGGCATTCCGACGTGCACGTTGAATATGAACTGGATACCGCGACCTGGATGGGGCCCTGGTCCGAGGGCACGGCCAGCTACGACGTGGTCGAACAGGTCGCCGATCTGATCAATCGCTCGGGGCTAAAGGCAGAACCATTCCGCGATCTGCGCCCGGCCCAGTGGTCCAAGCTGTTGTTCAACTCGTCGGTGAACAGTATCGGTGCCGTGACCGATTTGCCGCATGTGAAGGCATTCGCCAAACAGGATGACATCAGTGACCTCGGCAATCTCGTGCGCGCGATGATGGACGAAGGCAAACAGGTCGCCGCGGCCCAGGGCATCGATCTGTATGAAGATCCCTGGGAAATGAACGTGAAAGCGGTCAGCCATGGCAGCACCGGTGAAGATGAATACGCGCATGTGTTCTCGATGCTGGACGATGTGCGCAACCAGCGACACACGGAGGTCGACTGGTTGACCGGCGCGGTGGTACGCGAAGCGGCGCGGCTCGGGGTGCCCGCACCAATCCACGAGACCCTGTACCGGCTGGTCAAGGCGAAAGAACTGAGCTGGACCCAGGGGAGCTGATGCAAATGACGATTGACGGGAGAGTGACATGAGAGTGTGTGTGGTCGGTTGCGGTGCGATCGGCAGCCTGTTTGCCGCTTATCTCGCACAGCGCGACGACGTCGAGGTCTGGGCCTATGACCTGTACCAGGGTCATGTCGACGCGATCAACGCCCGGGGGCTGCGTCTGTCCGGTGAAGGCAACGTGCATTCCCATCCGAAAGCCACCAGCAATCCGGATGACATCCCGCCGTGCGAGTTCGGCATCGTGGCAACCAAAACCCTGCACACCCGGGCGGCAATTGAAGCCACAGCGAATGTCTTCAAGGACGGCGCGGTGTGCTCGGTGCAGAACGGTGTCGGTAACGAGGAAATCATCGCCGAATACGTGCCCCGCGTAATTCGCGGCACGACTTTCCCGGCCGGCCGCATCGTCGAACCTGGTCATGTGCAGCAGGACACGGGCGGCAAGACCTGGATGGGACCGTTCGAGCCCAAGTCCGCCAGCATGGAGGAGATCGAGCAACTGGCCAATGCGCTCACCGAATCCGGCATGGAAACGCTGGCAATGGAAGATTCCCGTGGCGCGCAGTGGACCAAACTGATCTTCAACGCGGCCACCAACCCGATCGGTGCCTTAACCAGACTGCCCCACGGGATCGCCTGCGATCAGCCGAAAGTGCGCGCGCTGATCTCGACGCTGGTGGCCGAAGGCGTGGCCGTCGCCGACGCCCAGGGCATCACGCTCGACAGCGACCCGGACGCGCTGGTCGATCACGCCCACAAGGTGGCCTATAACCACAAGGCCAGCATGCTGCAGGACGCGCTGGCCGAGCGGCGCACCGAAGTCGCCGCACTCAATGGCGGCATCGTCGAGTTCGGCCGCAAATACGACGTCCCGACCCCGATGCACGAAGCAATCTGGGCCCTGATCGAGGGCCTGGAGCACTCCTGGACACTGGAAGATTAGAGAAGGATCGACATGAACCAGACGCACCCGTTTCAGCCAAGCCAGCAGGAAATCGACCGCCGTTACCGCAACACGCGGGCCGCGATGGAGGCGCATGGTCTCGACGGCCTGATCGTTTCGGGCAGTGAATACACCGGGTTCGAGGGTGCCGTCAGGTATATGTGCGGCTTCCACATCCTGCACCGCTATGCCTACGTCATCGTGCCGCTCAAGGATTCACCCGTCGCGGTATTTCCGAAAGAAGCAACCTGGGTTGGTGATCACACGGCAACTTTCATTGACGAGCAAGTCAAGACGCCTCACTGCGGTGAGTGGATGGCGAATTACTGTCGTGACCAGGGTTGGAAACGTGTCGGTGTCTATGGGCTCGACTACGTCATCCCGGTGCGCGACTACCAGGCACTCGCCGACGCGGGTCTCGAGATCGTCAGTTTCGACGTGGCCTTTGATCATTCGCGCGCGCAGAAGAGCGAGGAAGAACTCGCGTCGGTGCGACACTCAATGGACGTCAACAAGGCCGGCGTGCTGGCGGTTATCCAAGCCTACCAGTCTGGCAAAACCGAGGCCGAATTGATGGGGGTGGCCGAGAACGTGTTCTCGTCCATGGGGACGGCGCGCAACACCATGGATATGGTGTTGATCGGCCCGAACGGCTCGCTGTTGCCTCAGATGGTGTTCGCGGATCCGAACCGGCGCGTGGCGGACAGCGACGGCCTGCTCTACGGCCTCGAAGTCACCGGCACCGGCGGCCATTGGGTCGAGTTTTCCAGGATGCTGTCGCCGCAGGGGCTCAGCAAGGAAACCCAGGAGATGATGGACGCCTACGCGGAATTCCACGAACTGGCCAAGGAGCACATGAAGACCGGCGCGTCCGCGGAGGACGTGCACCGCAAATGCGTGGCGCCCTTCCAGGGCAAAGGCTGGCGCATGGGACATGTCTGCGGACACTCCATTGGCATGACCATGATCGAACATCCGCGCATTGGTGAGGGCTCCGAGTTCGAGCTGGTAGACAACATGGTCTGCTCCATGCATCCACACGTCATGACCGAGGACCGCAGGGCGAGCCTGTACTTCCAGGAAACGTTCCAGGTCACCAAGGACGGCGGCGTCCCGCTATCCGGTATCCCGGTCAAATACTACAGGGGCGGTGAAGCCGCGCTCTGACCGAAATTACTGTCACCAAGATTTTCAGGAGAGGACAAATGAGTACGCAACCCAAAGTCGGTGTGATTTTCAAGTCATACGAACCCATGTCGTCGATTCAGAAATACGCGGCGCAGACGGAAGCGTCCGGCTGCACGGGCGGTTTCTGGATTGCCGAGGCCTATCACTGGTTCCGTAAGTACGGGCATGAAGCGCGCGGGTGTTTCGCGACGCTGGCAGCCGCCAGTCTGTCGACCAAGACGATTCCGATCGGCCTGGGTATCACATCGCCGTACATGCGCCACCCGACGATCCAGGCATCGGAATGCAATGCCATCGACGAGTTGTCCGGCGGCCGCTTCATCATGGGCATCGGCGCTGGCAAGGTCGGCACCGAGTATCTCGACCTGGACATGAAGAAGTACACGCCCGTCAAAACCCACAAGGAATCCGTGGACATCATTCGCGGTATTGCCAGCGGCGAGGAGTTCGCCTATGACGGGGAGCTGTTCAAATGCGATATGCCGGCCGTGGACCGGAAAGGCCGCGGGCTGCGCACCAATATCCCGGTCTATATCGGCGCCACCGGCCCATTCATGCAGAAACTCGGGGGGCGCGACTTCGACGGCCTGCTGCTGCCCGGCCTGACCTCGCCGGGGTTCACCCGCTATGCGCGCGAAAACTGCTGGGCCGGCGCCGAAAAGACCGGTCGCAGGCTGCCCGATGACTTCCCGGTTGGCGGCGTGATCCTGGCGGCCTGTAACAAGGACGGCGCGAAAGCCAAGGACGCCACGCGCAGCTATACCGGTACCTACGTCATCAACAAGCTGCGCAACATCAAGAATGACGTGATCCTGAGTTCCTCCGGCCTGCCGGACGAGACCTGGGAACCCTTCCGCCAGGCGATTGCGGAAGGCACGGAAGACAACGTCACGCACCTGGTGACCGACGAAATGATGCGCGCGTTCACCGTTATTTCGGGCACGCCCGAAGAATGCCTCGAGATCACGCAGGACCTGGTGGACGCCGGTCTGAACCTGCCGCTGCTCGAAGTCGTTGGCGCCAGCGAAGCCGACAATCTCGAAACCATCCGACTGTTCGGCGAAGAAGTGCTGCCGAAGCTGCAACCGGGAGCGTAATTACGATGAGACTTGCAAGTTTCAAAACGCCGGACGGCAACAAAACCATCGGCGCATTTCAGCAGGACTGCTATGTCGATCTGAATGCGCTCTCCGCTGGCGATATTCCCAACGACATGATCGGCTTTCTGGAACAGGGTGACGAGGGCATGGACCGCGCGCGTCGCGCCCTCGCCGGCCTGGACCTGGATCCGTCACGCACAGCCGCGCAAAAAACGCCGGACGGGCGGCGCTGGTGCTTCACCGCGGACGAGGTCGAGCTTATGGCACCGGTGCCGCGCCCCGGCAAGATCATGCACACATCCTGCAACTTCGATGCCCACCTGGAGGAGCTGACGGGCTGGAACCAGCCCGAGTGGCAGTCCCACAACTGGGGTGACTTCCATTTCGAACACCCCACCGGGTTTCTCGAAGCACCGTCGTCGGTCGTGGCATCCGGCGCCAAAGTCGCGGTACCGCACTTCACCCGCGAGCTCGACTATGAAATCGAGATCGGCATCATCATCGGCAAGCGCGCTTTTCGCGTGAAGCCGGAAGAAGCCATGGACTATGTGGCCGGCTATACGATCTTCAACGACCTGTCGGCTCGTGATATCCAGGCGCGCGAGCATTCCAACAAAGTGATTCTGCTCGGCAAGAGTTTTGATGGCTCCTGCCCGTTCGGTCCGCACCTGGTGACCGTGGACGAGCTCAGTGATCCGCACAACCTCGAGATGAAGCTCAAGGTCAATGGCGATGTGCGCCAGGACTCGAACACGTCGCAAATGCATTACAAGACGGCCGAGCTCGTGTCCTGGTGGTCGAATACGACACTGGAGCCCGGCGACATCATTACCAGCGGCAGCCCGCCGGGCGTAGCGGCCGGCATGGCCGTGCCGGACTGGCTGGAGCCGGGTGATCGCATCGATGCCGACGTCGCGGAACTGGGCACGCTGACCACGCACATCGTGGCCAGCGCCTAGGGGGAGTATTGCGCATGCCTTATGAAGTAGATCAGGACCTCGTCCAGCGCGCTGTCGAGCAGATCAATCGTGAACGGCTGATCGACCTCGTCGTGCAACTGGTCAATGTGCCGAGCCCGACCGGGTATGAAGGCGACATGGCCCGGGCGCTGCACGAAGTGCTGCAAGGCGCCGGATTCCGCTCCACGCTGCAGCCGATTGGTGACGACCGGTACAACGCCATCGGCATTCTCGAGGGCAAGGGCGGCGGCAAGTCGCTGATGTTCAATGGTCACCTGGATACGTCATTTGGCCCCGAGCAGGCGCACCGTGGCCTGGGCTATCGCTGCGAAGGCACGGTTGTGGACGACGAGTGGATCTATGGCATGGGCACTTTCAACATGAAAAGTGCACTGGCGACCTACACGGTCGCGACCGAAGCCATTCGCGCGGCCGGGATCGAGCTCGGTGGTGACGTCGTGATTGCCGGCGTCGCCGGTGAGATCGAAAAGGCACCGGTGAATGAATTCGACGGCCGCCAGTACCAGGGTTATGGGCCGGGCACCAAGTACGCGATCACCCATGGCGCGATTGCCGATTACTGCATTCTTGGCGAACCCACCAACATGATGGTCATTCCGCGCCACTGCGGCACGACCTGGCTGAAGATTACAGTGCCGGGCATGCTGATCCACACGGCGTGGTCCGAACATGAAAAAAACGCGATCAGCAATTCGGCGGTGTTGTTGAATGCGTTGAATGCCTGGATCCCGGAGTACATGGAGCGCACGGAATTCGGCGGCACGCAGCCCAAGGTCAATATCGCATCCATCGAGGGTGGCTGGCCGTGGCGCGGCGCACGCACACCGGACACCTGCTCCATATACCTGGATGTGCGCACGCCGCCGGAGGCACTGCCGATCGACGTGTACCGCGAAGTGCGCGGCATGGTGCGCGAGCTGGCGAAAAAACACGCCTTCCTGGAAGACGCCACGGTCGACTGTTACGTGTCTGCGCCCGGCACCTCTCTCCCTGACGACCACGAACTGGTGCAAATGATTGTGGAGGCACATACCCAGCAGCTGGGCCAGGAACCCGAGTTCGGTAACGAAATCTGGTACAGCGATGCGGCGCACATGAACCGTTACGGCATTCCGACGGTCAATTACGGGTCAGCCGGCCGCATCCGCAGCGGTGGTGGCGGTTTTTCGACCCTGCAGGGCGAAGCCGTGCACATCGGCGACATGCTCGACATTATCAAGGTGTACATCCAGTGCATCCTGAGCGTCTGCGGCACCGTGAAGTAACCGACATAGAGGCAGTCATGCAAGACAAGATCTGGACCAGTGAACTCAACAAGCGACAGGAAGTTGCCGGCGGCTTCGACCGCGACAAGCCAGTGCGTCTGTACGACACTACG
>JASJBD010000099.1 GCA_030066665.1 Gammaproteobacteria bacterium | reverse complement strand
GGTCGCGTAGGAGAAGAAGTTCGTGCTGTTCGGAAATGATTGCATCGCGAAGCGAACTTCCGCCGTCAGCTCCGTCAGCCCGCCGAGAATTGCGCCGCCATTGTCAGCAATAAGGTAGGCATCGTTGCCGCCATCCTCGTTGAGGCTGAGACCACCATCGGTCGTGGTCGATACCTGTAGATCAGTCGGCGCGGTATTGGCGTCGGCGTTGAACGCCGCGTAGTAATAGGTCTGCCCGCTCCAGTTGACGGTGATGTGGTTTCCTACCTGGAACCCATCCGCCGAAAACTGCTGTACGCCATTCGCGTATGCACCGTCGGTTCCGGTGCCTAGTGTATTGTCGCCGGCCAGCGAGTCGAAGCGGTGAACCGCGTCGCCTCCGCCTTCGATTTTGACGATTGCATAGTCAGGCTCGAAGCCCACACCCGCTATGTTGCGATCGTCGGTGCCGTCGCCGGTATAGCTGCCGAATTCCGCCTTGCCGGCGATTTCTTTCCAGGCGACGTAATAGTATTCCTGGCCAGACTGATTGACGCGCGCATCGGAACCGATCTGGAGACCGTCGGCCTCGAAGGCCTGGATGACATTCGTGAGTACCGCACTCGAGCCGACCTCGAGACTCACATCGCCGACCTGATCCTGGAAACGCTGCACCGATTCGTGTGCGCCTGCACCCATCACGATCGCGTAATCCGCCTGAAATCCGAACCCGGCAACGCTGCGATTGTCGGTGCCGTCACCCATGTAGGACCCGACGGTCATTTCTCCCGCGGCGGCAGAGAATGCGGTCCAGTGATACGTCTCACCGCCGGCATTGACGCGACCGTCAGTGCCGAGCGTAAAGCCATCCGCGTCCAGCGACTCGATCCCGTTCGCAAACACCGGCGACCCGCCGACGAGCGGTTTCGTTGCATCGCCGACCATCGACGACGTCCGGACGACCGTGCTGTAGGCTCCAGACTCCGACTTGATGATGATGAAGTCCGGTTGAAATCCCAGACCCGTGATGCCGCGAGCGTCTGTCCCGTCGCCGACATAACTGCCGGTCTGCATCTGCAGGGTCGCCTGCCAGTTTTCCTGAGCCAGGAGGCTGATCGCCACGTCTGCCTCAACCTGCCCAACCCGATATTCCAAGTCCCAGTCGCCACCCAGGCTGGCATGACCGGTCAGGTCCTCCGACGCAGCAACGTCCGTCTCGGTCAGGCGACCCAGGGTGTCGACCAGGTCCCGGCCTTCCTCGCTGGCGGCGAGATTACAACCGTAGATCAGTAGGTCTCCCTCGGCGTTGAACGCATCGCCCCAGCCTTCGATGTCACGCGCGTTATTGACCAGCGCATCGTAGTCGAGCACACCATTGCCCAGCGAGATGCCGCCAGCGTCGCCATGCGAGATGATGTGCACCGCATCGAGACCCGTATAGGTCGACAGTAGATTTGTGATCTGGTCGACGCCGTTCTCGGTCGGGTCGAGAACCGCGACTTCGAAAATACGATCCTCTTCGGCCTGACCGGTCAGGTCCGCCACCAGGCTTTCGTAGTCAGGGGTGGTCGCATCGACGATGATCAGCTCGCGGCTTTGATGATCGGCGGCGTCAGCCTCGACGTGCTGGTCCGACTCGGTGAGCTGGACATTTTCATTGTCCGGCTGCTCGACGTCCTGGAATACGGCATTGCCGGCGAAGGCGCCGAAGACGTCGGCGGACAGCAGCAGGCGCCGTTCCAGTTCTTCCATGAACGGGCGGGTATCAGTCTGTTTGACTGGTGCATTGGACTTCATCGCGACGCCGGTTCCCTCTCAGCCTGGCGTCCCCGAATGCACCAGTGCGATAACCCGGTTCGAGCGCGGCCGGCGGAGATTCGTACGCTCCGCGCCCGGATTGCCAAACCCGAAAGGCAACCGGGTGATTCACTCGTGACGCAGCTAGAACTAACCCGCTATTTTTACGCCCAAATCCGGGAAAAGTCGTTGAACTGGTTAGCAATTAGTCGCGCCTGAGCACGCGACTGATTGAACATAAGTTGGACAGGTCGGATTACTGGCGCGACGCCAATACCTGGTTACAGTCGCTCGGCGCGGCGTTCTTTCCAGCCAGCAACTGTCTCGCCGGCTCCGGCATGGCCGACTCGGTTGAACCACGTTTGAGCTCAACATCGACGAAGTACTGGGCGGAGAGCGAATCGCGGGGGATGGCTTCGGCGGCAAAGCCAAGAGAGATGACTTCGCGCACGCGCTCTTCGGCCATCCTCGGGCCTTTGTAGAGACCAAGAGATACGCGCCCTTTGTAGGGTCCCCGTCCAAACACGAACAGGTCGTGTACTCCGGCGACTTGCATTTGCTCGGCAAGCGCTTTGGCTGCCGCGACGGACTCCTGCTGTTCGCTGACGATGACGAAACCGTCACGAGTATTCACCGCCTCGCGTCGAACACTCAACTGATTGACGTGCCCGGTCAGTGTGGCCTTGATCTCCGTGACGCTTTGTTCATCCTCGAAGGGTCCGATCGTTCGACATGCGGCCGCAAGCGCCTCGGTATCTGATGGCGGCGGCTGTGAGTTCGTTGTAGGTGTCGCCGGCACCCCTTGACGCGCTCGCAACACCTCGTCGATTGCAGTCGTGTCCAGTCGTTCGGTTGCCGGGGCTGCGACTGGCTGCGACGACGTGCTCACGCCCGCGTGCGGCACGGCAGTCGGCTCGTTTTTTCGCTTTGAGGATTCCTGTTTGGGGGCAGGTGTCGGGCGATCTGGTGCAGGCTTGGCACTCTTCCCTTTCGGCTGGGCTTTCGCCGCCGTCGCCGGCGCTGCCACGACGCCAGGCAAGAAACGCACAGTGCATTTCAGCCCGCTTGGCAACTTGTAATCAGGATTGGGCAGGCTCATGCGCACCCGGAAAGTACCACTGGCCGCGTCAGCCACCCGATCGACGACTGTGACCGTCGCGTTGTATTGACCGTCCATTGGCTGTTCTGGCATGACCACAGCGCGTTGACTAGGCTGTATGGCACCGAAATAGCTCACCGGTACAATGACTTCCACACGCAGTGGATCGATTTGTGCCAGGCGCAGGATGGGTTTCTCTTCAACCGACTCACCTGGTGCGAGGAAACGTTGCACCACCACGCCGTCAATCGGGCTTGTTATCGTGTGTCGCTCGAGGACCTCTAGTGCCTGGCGCAGCTCCAGTTGCGCCAGACGCCGGCGCTCACGCGCTTCGTCCAGCTCAAACTGTGACAGGCGCGCTTCCGTTTCCATTTCGTCCATCTGGTCAGACGACAGGACCTGCTCCCGGTACAGGCTTTCCAAGCGGCCCCGGCGCCGCTCCGCGAACGACATGCTGAGTTCGCGGGCCTGCAGCTCCGAATCGGCGGTCGCTGCCGCGCGCGCATAGTCGACGGCGGCCTCCTCCACGCCGGATTCGAGGCGCACTACGACGTCGCCTTCTGTGACAATATCGCCGCGGTCGACCTCGATGGTCTCGACGATACCGTCGGTGCGGCTGCTGAGATCGATCACGATGTGCGGCTCGATCACGCAGTCCAGCTCGGGAACATCGATAGCCAGCGCGCTGCCGGCGAATGCGGCGGCGCTGATCAGCACCGCTTGCATCGTTGTCTTTGTTGAACCGACGCGCGACATGGCCTACTCCATCGGTCCGGTGAAGGCCAGCACGTCACCGAGACGCTGATCGAGCTTGATCAGTTCACGTCGTGCCTGCGCGTGGCGCCGCTCCAGAATGAGCTGCGCGAGTCGCATCGTCGCGGCGCCCAGGCGCTGCGCCAGTGGATTGCCGTTGCGGAGCAGTAACCGCAACGCAGACTTCACAAAACCGGGCGCGTACAGCGCGACGAGTTCATCCTCCAGCGACAGAATGCATTCAAAGCTGCCGGGATCTCCTTGACGACCACAGCGCCCGTACAATTGCCTGTCGATGCGTCGCGCTTCGTTTCGCTCCGTGGCGATCACGTGAAGTCCACCGAGTTCCTTGATGCCCGAACCGAGGCTGATGTCAGTGCCACGACCGGCCATGTTGGTGGCAACGGTGATGCGCCCCGCCTCGCCGGCGCGGGACACGATATTCGCTTCCTCCGCATCATTGCGTGCGTTGAGCACATCGTGAGCCAGGTCTTCGCGGGTCAGCAGATCGCTGAGATGTTCAGATGCGGCCACCGAGCGCGTACCAATCAGCACCGGGCGCTGTTGTGCGTTCAGCTCTCGAGCCCGCGCAACAACCTGTGACCACTTTTCGTCGATACTGAGGTACACGCGACTCGGACCGGCGATCCGCTGCATCGGTTTGTGACTTGGGACCTTTACGACGCGCAGCGCATAAACCGACCACAATTCATCCGCCACTTCGGTTGCGGTGCCGCTCATTGCGCCGAGTCGCAGATAGCGGCGAAAGAAACGCTGGTAGGTAATCTTCGCGAGACTCTCGCGGGCCGGCGTCACTTCACATTGTTCTTTCGCCTCCACCATCTGGTGTAATCCCATCTCCCACGAACGGTCGGCCATCACCCGACCGGTATTGCTGTCGATGATCTGCACTTTGTCGTCGCGCACCAGGTAATCCCGGTCACGCACATACAAATGTCGCGCCGACAGAGCCTGTTCGATCAACAGCCTCCGGCGGCGTCGGCGTTGCCAGAACTCCGACATTTCCGCTGCCATGTCCTCGAGCCGCGCCTCACCGTCGTCCGTGATCGCAACCTGGTGAGCCTTTTCATCGACGACAAAATGCGCATCCACGGCGAGCCCGTCTGCCAGATCCAGTGCCTCGCAGTAGATATCGGCGTCAAACTCGCTATCTACAGGCCGGGACAGGATCAGCGGTGTCCGCGCTTCGTCGATAAGGACGCTGTCTGCCTCATCCACGATCGCAAAGCATAATCCTCGCAACAACAATGACTTACCGGGCCCCGACTGCAGGTCATCGACCTTGCGGCTGAGTCCGGATTGCCGGTGTCCTATCTGCACCCGGTCTCTAAGGTAATCGAAGGCCAATTGCTTATTTGTGCAGTAGGTCACATCGCAGGCGTAGGCCGCCCGGCGGGCGTCCTCATCCGTGAGTTCCTCGGTGACCGCACCCACCGTCAGCCCCAGCAGTTTGTACAGCGGGGCCATCAACTCGGCGTCACGCTTGGCCAGGTAATCATTGACGGTGATCACGTGCACCGGGATGCCGGCCATCGCTGCGGCACAGGCCGGCAGCGTCGCGGTCAACGTCTTGCCTTCGCCCGTCTCCATCTCCGCCAGCATGCCGTTCAGCATGACCCAGCCACCGAGTACCTGGCTGTCGTAGTGGCGCATCTTCAGCGCGCGACCCGACACCTCGCGAATCAGCGCGAAGGCCGGTACCACGAGTTCGTCGACCAGCCCCTGGCGCATGAATGCCTGGCGCAACTCCAGCGCGCGCCGTTTCAACTCGTGCCCGCTGGCACCGGCCAGTGCCTCACCACTCTGGTTGACCTGGGCCAGGAAACGCCGCCGGTAGATGCGACTGGTCTTGAAACGGTGCGTTGCACGCACGACGGTGCGGTGTGCCATTTCATCGAGCCCAACCGGTCCTTCAGACGGTTGCTCCGGGTAACTCCCGAGCGTGGCGCCGGGTCGCTGTGCCTGGCTAGGCATCGAACTGCCTCAGGAACAACTGGCGCACCCTGCGGTAAGTCTGTTGCGCCAATGGTTCTGATCCATGATCGAAACGGACGTAGGCCCGTCCCCCGATGCGCGGCACGGCTGACGGGATCTCGAGTTCGATATGAAACACGCTGTCGAGCGTGCGAACGCCTTCACTGTCGGCGGGATCGACCGGCACCGGCCCACCGCCCGCGGTGCCAAGTACAGGACTCGGCAGCTGGTCCATCGCCGCTGGCACCGCACGACTCACCGTCGCCTGCACAATTTTGTTCGATCTTTCGGCCAAGCGCACCCAAACAGCATTCGTGCGTTCACGAATCAGTCCAACATTTTCCTGGGTAACAGCAACGCGCACACGACCGTGGGACAGGTCTGTGACATAGCCGATCAGGTCGCCGTTGCGCACAAAACGATTGACCAGATCACGCGGTTGTTCCAACAGCACGCTACCCGCCGCGCGACTGCGCACCGTCAGGTCTTCCAGGCGGGAGCGCGCCAATGCCAGGTCCTCGCGAATCGTTGCAAGCTCGTCTGCCACGATCGCCGCCTGTACCGGCTCGGTGGTCCGCAGCGCGTGATACCGCGCTTCGGCCTCGCGCATATCCGCTTCGAGAATATGGACGCGATAGCTCAGCAGTGGATCGCGCAAGGCGAGTATCGGCGTGCCGGCCTCCACTGTGTCTTCTGGCAGGATGAGCAGGTCCGTTACCACACCGTCCGCGCGGGCGCGCAATTCGGCCTGATCCGGTGCCCACACCACGCCCTGTGCATACGTCGACAAGGGCACCGGGATCCATAGGAATGCCGCCAACAGCGTTAGTGTCACGCCACCTGCAGTCGCCAGCGCGCGCGGGCGCTGACGGTTGAGCGCCGGATCAGCCAGCAGGAATTTCGCGTGCTTGATTAGCGGCCAGGCGATTTGCATGGTGATGGCGTAAATGGCCAGCAGGATGCCGAGCACAAAGAACTTGCCGCTGATAAACATGACAATGCCAAACAGCACAACCATGCGGTACAGGAATGACAGCACCACATAGCCGCCCAGCCAGGGGCGCTCACCCGGCTCATTCGCTGGCGATTCGCAATCGACAAGGCCAAAGCCATAGCGCTGCACGAGATAGCCCAGGTATTTGTTCGCGCGTGCGGCGAAGTTGGGCATGTCCAGGAAATCGGCCAGCACGTAGTAGGCATCAAAACGCAGCAGCGGGTTGCCGTTAAACACCACCGTGGAAATGCCACCGATCAGCATCAGGTTGAACGCGATCGAGCGCACGAGGCCAGGCTCGACCGCAACCCAGATGAACATCGCCAGTGCCGCGACGAATAGCTCCACCATGATGCCCGCTGCGCCCACCAGCATGCGCTTGCGCTTGTCCTTGAAGGCCGCCGCGGCCGACGCATCGACGTAGGGCACCGGGGCCAGCACCAACAGCATGATGCCCATTTCGTGGACTTCGCCGCGCCAGCGTTTGACCGCGAGGCCGTGACCCAGCTCGTGCAGCAACTTGATAACCGGGTAGCAGAGCCAGATCAGGATCAGGTTCTGCGTTGACAGGACACGATCGGAGACGTTTTCCGTCAACTCCGGCCAATGCATTGCCGCCAGGATCAGGGCTGCAATCACGATCAGGGCCCACGTGACGAACGCGGCCGTCGAAAACAGCGGCCGCGCGAACGGCATGAGGCGACCGAGGATCCGGTCCGGATCGAGTAACGGCAAACGGATGGCCATCGGGTTGGCGAAACGTTGCTTCAGGCTCTGCTTGCGTCGTTGTTCCAGTCGTTTGCTGTGGTCCTTCGCATCCGCTGGTGTCTCGACCTTCAGCAGGTCAGCGGCATGCAGTTTTGCCAGTAGCTGGATGATGTCGTCCTGGGTTGGTGCATCATCGCCCAGCTCCTCGTCGACTTCCTCCCAGATCTCCTTGATGGTCCGGTGACCATTCATCATCGCGATGAGGCGATACGCATCGGGCGTGAACCGATGCACCCGGCCGGCGGCCAGGTCCTGGACCACAAACCAGGGTGCGCCGCGATAGACGTGGCGATGGATCCGGGTATGGGCACGCAATGCGGGCTTCAGGCCGGCAACCCGGTACCACATGGGGCTGTAGAGTTGCTCACCCATGCTGCGTTAGGCCCAGGCGCCCCGGGACCAGGTCCACATGCGGAGCCAGTCCAGCATGTCGTGCGTCCAGATCCACACGAGTTTGCGCTGCCCGATGTAGATCTTGCCCACGCCCTGCATGCCGGGTCGCAGGACCTGCGTCTGATCGTCGAGCAGCCGTGCCTGGACCGCAAAGAAATTGCGGCCGTCCTCTATGGTAGAAATTGGCGTGATCCGCTGTACCACGATCGGCATCGGATCATTGGGCAGGCCCGCCAGCTTGAGCTGTCCCGCGAGCCCCGGCGTTAGCCGGCCAACTTCACGCTCGTTGACGGCGAGCATGACGCGGTATTCATCCAAAGGTGCCACCTCGAATAACACGTCACCCCGTTCCACCGGCGCACCCAGCGACTGCGTCAGGTCGCCTTTCACGATCATGCCGTCCAGTGGTGCCGTCACGCGTGTGCGCGACAATTGCTCCTCGACCAGCTTGAGTTGTGCTTCAGCCTGCTCAATTTGCGCCTGCAGGATTCGCACGCGGGAGTTCTCGTGCGCGGCCATCGCCTCGCGGTATTCCTTCTGGAGCTTGGCGCTTTCGCTGGACCACTTGAGTTCCTCGAGCTTGAGGTCCCGATCATCCAGGCGGCACAGCACCTGGTCGGACGTCACGAGGTCACCCGGCCGCACCGCTGAATCGTTAACGTAACCGTCGAACGGTGCAGTCACCACGCGCTGTACGGTGCTCTCCAAGGTCGCGTCCGCCGATACCCGGTATTCGCCCTCGGCAAAGACAAGGAACAACGCAGCCGCGACCGACATCCCGGTCGCGAGCTTGAACCGCACGTGCCGCGGGCCGGTCAACTTGGCAAGCTGGCTGCGCAGGCTGTCCAGTAACCGCGACCCTGCCCAGCGTTCTTCACGGCGTTTGCCAACCAGGATGGGTCCGACTAGTGCAACCGTTGCTTCGCACAGTGCTTTCGTCGCGGGATCGAATCTGGTCGCCTCGCGATGTTCGAAGGTCATCGCACCAATCAAGCGGCCGTCATGGCCGATCGGAATGGTGCAGATCGAGCCGGAACCATAGGACCCGGACAGGCTTGCATGCGCCTCGAGAATCTGCGCGCTGCGCTGATTGTTTTGCGGATATATAAGTGTGCAATCCTGATCGGTCGCTTCGTCCATGGCGCTGCCGATCGCGCGTAGCAGCGCCATGCGGTCATCCGCGGACGCGCTCCGGGACATGGCCAGCACGCGGTTGGACTGACGCTTGCTGAAACCCAGGCTGACGCGTTCACAGCCCAACCGGCGCGCCATCTCAGCGACGGCCGCTGACGCGGATTCCTGGAAGCTGTCGTGCTCGAGGCTGACCGCCACGATGTCGATCACATCGACTAACTGGCTGCTGTCGCCGCCGGTGTGATTTTGCAGCAGCAAGTCCAGCCAGGCGGCGCCCCACTGTAAGGCTTTGGCGGCTGCCTGGAGCTGGGCGTCGGCGTCCACCGGCATCTCCACCGCGACCACACCAGTTTGCGCCGAGTCACGCAAAAGCGGGCAAGTGAGGATGTCCCCATCGCGTTGCTGCGGACTGCTGGACTGGTCGAGACGATCGACACTGCAGCTGTTTTTGCGGGCAGCCGCCGCGGCAACATTGGAAAGCGCGGGAGGCGGCGGCTGATCTTCCGGCCACTGTGCTGCCAGCCTGAAGGTGCCGTCGGCATCGGTCCAGAGCACGACAGCACGAAGTGCAGCGTTCAGCATGCTGCACTGCAGATTCAGCCAGGACTGAATTAACTGTTGTTCCGTCTGCATGGCCCGGCAACCGGCAGGATCCGCACGCCCCCGCCGACGCACTCTGTTGTCGACACACAAGCTGGCCCACTTTACGAAATACGTTCACGGGCGAACGTGACCGGGTCGGCATTCCGGCGCCAAGCCAAGCGCCGTGCGGATTTCGAGAGCAATTGCCAAAATCGAGACGCCTACACGCCAAATTTCTGTGACGTTGGTCCAAGATTCGCGCAGCCGGGTGATCTCTGTGCGAGACGCCGGCACTGTTGTTGTTGCGAAAACCTGAATGAAAATGTTGTGCGCTGATCTCAGTGGCGGCGCTGCCGCCAGCATATGGGCCCGCGGATTCCGCTGGGCTGTCCTCCCCCTGACCATCGGCCTGGTTACCGCCTGCGGTGGCGGCAGCGGCGTGCCGCAAACAGCCGGTGTCGAAATCCCCGGTGATATGGCCAATGACCGGGTCAGTATCACCAACAACGACTTCTCGCTGGATACACGTGTTGTATACACGGACGAGGACGTGCCGATCGACGCCGATCCCGGCACGACGTCAGTCGGCTTCCAGCGCCAGGGACCCATCACGCTGAACGCGACTTCGATCGAGCTGCGGCTCGTCCGGGAGATCGATCCGCCGATTGTCAACGGCGAGGTCGTGCAGGCGACATCCATTTCAATGGGACGCGGCGATAGAGCTGTCGTCAGCTACAACATGATTGGCGCCCCACGCCTCGGGGCGGTCGACTATTTCACCAGGTTGGTTTGGAAAAATCCGCGCCTGAACTCGTCGGTGATTTTCAAAGATTCTGACATCAGCGCTGTGACGACCGATGGCAGGTGGGTGTACGCGGCCGAGGCCACGAACGACCCGGCCTTTCCGTTCCCGTCGGTGCTGGAACGCTTCAGAATCAAGAGCAACAAGCTCATCCTGCAGGATAACCTCCGGGTGCCGCTGACGAGCTTCGCGGCCACGAGCGCGATGATCGCAGACGACGAGATCTACGCCACGTCCGGCAATACGGGAGAGGTGTTCGCTTTTGAGGAGGATGACCTGACCCCGCTTGGCCAGTTCCCGCTGCACGATGCGCGCTGGGTCGCCTGGGACGAAGAAGGGGATCGGATCGTCGTCGCGCAGGGCACACCGGGCCAGATTTCCGTCTTTGCCGCGAGCCAGTTCCCCGGCGGGTCCATGAACCTTTTGAACACGTTTCCGTTCCCCGGTGCGAATGTGCCGGAATCGAAATCGACCGTGGAGGTCGTGGGCGGTAAAGCCTTTATCGCGGCCGGGCCGGATGGCGTGCAAATCGTGTGTCTGGATGACGGGCAGATCGTCGGTTCCGTGCCCCGGCCAGACCCCGCCTCCCTGGGACTCGATCCCTCCGTGGTTGTCACCAATGCCGTCACGGTGGACAGAGACCTGATGTTCATCTCGAATGGCGAGGCCGGCGTCTACGTCGCGCAAGGCGCCGAGAGATTCAAAAACTCGCCCTGCAGTGCGCCGCAGAACATCACCATGCTTGGCAAGCTGCGTTTCGACGACCTGCAGTCGGTCAACCATGTCGCTTTCAAGCGTTACTATTTATTCATCGCCGCTGGACTGGGCGGCGTCAAGGTCGTACGCGTCATCACCGACGATGAGGATGATGACGATGACGATGACGACGACTAGGTCGTTGTAACCATCAAGGCTCGATTTGCCCGTGTAGGGCGATCCCATAGAACGCGGGCCAGGCGGCCAGTTGCGGCTGCAACTCCGGTATCAATTTGTAGAGCAAGTCGGGATGCTGGTGGAAGCTGGTGTTGCTCGCCGATACCGGAATCGAATACGCCAGCGCATACGCCGCACCCGCCGGGTTGGCCGCCGGTTCATCGAGTAGCAGCAACACCGGCCGCTCGTCGAGCGTGAGCGACCACAGACGGCCCTTGTCGGCCGGCCGGAAATTCCACAGCGTCTGATCCGGCAGCGGGCCGAGCTCCAGGCCAATGCGAATGTAGCGCTGGTGTTGTGTCCCCCAGGCCAGGAACGGAATGGCCAGCTGCTGGATCTGTGCCGGATCGGTCCGGTAGTTCATGACGGTCACACCGTCGACGAACGGCAGGATGGCATCGAGCACCGGGCGGCCGTGCAGCTCGAGTCCTGCCCACCAGAACGGTAATGCAACCTCCAGCGGCGCGGGCCAGACGCCCTGCAGCTCCCGAATCGTGTCCACATAGGCCTGCAGCCAGCCGGTGCGATTCAGGTCGAAGCCTGGCATCAGGTACGGCTCGATGTCGTACTGCACGCCCCGGAAGCGCCGCCCCCGGGGCTGCGCGCGATTGAATGCCGCCAGGGCCTGCGTCCGCTCGACGAAGTGCTTGCGCCCCTCGACAGTCACGGCGGCAGGATCACCCTCGACCGCCCAGGTTTCGATGCCCGCGGCGGCGACTCGTTCGATCAACTCACCCAGCTTGTTCGGTTTGTTGACCCGCATCGACTCGCCGGTCATCGGCACGGCGAGGAACAGCGTCTCGGTATTCGCTTTCCTGAGGGCGTCGATCAGACCATCGATATCCGCCAGCCAATGCTCGGTTTCCCAAATCCAGGTGGAATTCGGCACCGGTCCGGGTGTCGCCGCCGGGGCAGCCTCGAGCACCAGGCGATGCAGCGTGATTCGCGCAGTATTCGTCGGGCAAACGAGGCTGAAGCCATGCTCCCCCGGCCGAGGCGTGACGGGCAGCGTGAATCGCGCCGTGCTCAGAACGCCCCGCGGAGCCAGCTGGCCGAGGACCGCCGGCGTTTCACGACGGAGCTGTTCCTGGTTAGACGACGCAAACACAAATTCGCCGTCGGCGGCATAGTGCAGCGCCACCTGCAGCCGGGCGCCGGCCGGCACGTAGTAATCGCGTGCGATGAGCAACAGGCCGGCGGGATCAGTGCCGAAGCGGCAATCGAGTTGCAGACCAGCGTCGTCGCGCTGGCTGAGCGCGCGGCCACTGGCGCCGAACACCTGTCGTTGCAGCTGGGGCAGACTGTCAACGCCAAGCAGCAGCGATGGGACTTGTGACGTACCCCGCGCGGCCGCCGGGTCCACCGGGATCACCTCACTGATACGCAGGCGTCCGTCGGTCCGATCGCCCAGCAAACTCATGCCGGCATCCAGATACTTGCCGGTGCTCTCCGGAATCAATGCCGTCCAGCGAACAGTGTCCGGCAACAGTTCGAGTTCCATCCGAGCGCAGTCATCGAGTTGCGCATCGCTGACCAGCAAGGTGTGCTGGCGGCCAGTGGGATCACTATAGGTCTGACCGTGGCTGGTCGCCTGTTCCCCATCGCACAGCGACAGCCAGGCGGCCTCTGCCCGGGGCGGATTCAACAACGTCAGCAGCGACGCAATGGCCAGCAGGCGCAATGCTCCTGTCATTCCGGTCATCGCTCAGGTCTCACTCTGTTCGGACCAGCTGGCGCGGCGCTGCATGTCACCCCACTTGCCACGCGAACCGGTGATCCAGCGAATCAAGCCGCGCAGGCGCCACCACGCCGTTAGCTGCCGATAGCCCAGGTTTTCCAGAAACGCCGCGCCGAACAGGCGAAACGTGGCGCGAAATCCCGGATAGACGTGGAAAGACAGTTCTTCCAGCAGCAAGGCGCTGGTCGACAACACCATACCGAGGCAGATGGCGGCGACCAGGAATGCAAAGACCGCGTCGTAAGCCAGCCAGTCGGCCGCAAACGCGATCAGGACGAACAGGTAGCCGCTGACCTCGAGCAACGGACCAAGGAATTCGAATATCAGCATGAACGGGAACGCTAGCCAGCCGACGGCACCACCGCGCCGGTGGCAAAGCAGCCCCAGGTTCGACATCAGGCTCTCGGCCAGACCCTGCTGCCAGCGGATCCGCTGGTTCGCCAGGGTGCGCAGGTCTTCCGGTGCCTCGGTCCAGCAGATCGGGTCTGGCACGAATGTAATGCGGTACTTGCGACCTTCGTCTCGCAATTTGCGGTGAATGCGGACTACAAGCTCCATGTCCTCGCCGACCGTGTCGGTGCGGTAGCCGCCGACACCGACAACAACTTCTTTGCGAAACAGGCCGAACGCGCCGGAGATGATCAGCAGCGCATTCAATGGCGACCAGCCAAGTCGGCCGAACAGAAACGCCCGCAGGTATTCGACGGTTTGAAAAATCGCCAGGGTCGAATCGGACAAGCCGACTTTCTCGACGAACCCGTCACGCACGGTGCAGCCATTGGCGATGCGGATCGTGCCGCCGCAGGCCACCGTGGTCGGATCGTCCATGAATGGCTGCAGCACCCGCGACAGGCTGTCGGGCTGCAGTACAGAATCCGCGTCGACACCGCAAAACAACGGATAGCGCGCGCAATTGATGCCGGCATTCAACGCATCGGCCTTACCGCCGTTCTGCTTGTCGACGACCCGAATGTTCGGATACTTCGTCGACAGGTAGATCGTATTGACGTGCTGTGTCTGGATTCGTTGCCGGTACGCTTCCGGGAACGCGACGAGCGCGAACTCACGGATCAGCACATCGAGCGTTTCATCCTTCGAGCCGTCATTGACGACGACGATTTCGTACTCAGGATAGCGTAATTGCAGCAAGGCCCGTATCGATGCCGTGATGGTTGCGGCCTCGTTGTAGGCCGGGACGACGATGCTGATCGGCAGTTCATATTCGGAATAGGCCTTCGGGAGACTATCGACGCTGCTGCCGCGAAAGTAGTCACGCATGCCCAGCAGCGACATGATGTTCAGCAGGATGTACCCGCTGTTGAGCAGAATGAAATAGCCCAGGAAGAACCACTGCGCCGCGTGGATGAGGTCGAAGAAGATCACGCCAGCGCTGCCTCGCTGAGTACCTGGTCCATCATGTCGCGACCATACGGGTCGTCGACACTGTCACGCATCGTCAGCAGCTCGTCTCGGTTGAGAAACGGCAGCTGCACCAGCGATTGCGCAGCGCGATAGCGGACCCACCATTCCCGGTCCGCCAGCAGCTCGAGCAACAGCGGGCAGTCGTCTTTCTCGCCGAACCTGCCAAGGGCAATCGCCGCGCGCATCCGGATGTGCCAGCGCGGATGCCCGGCCAATTCACGCACCTGCTCCAACTCCAACGGCCCGTCGGCAACTTTCAGGCACGCACCCAGCACGCGATCATCAACATCGCTTTGCAGCAGCTGCTGGACGACCGTCGATGCGACGGTCTTGTAAACCATCGGCAGGAAACCGATCAGTTTTTCCCGGTCTTCGGGACCCGCTGCCAGGATGGCGTCCCGCAGGGGTTTGGATATCGCCGCGGGGCCCGCTTCTGTCAGTACACCGGCGATACGCGCGTCGGCCCAGTCGGAACGGGACAGTATCTGCTCCAACAGCAATGGCATCGCGCGGTCCGGGTCGATGTTGCAAAGCGCCTTCGCCGCCATCAACGATAACAGCGTGTTACTGGAGTCGAGTTCGGCGACGATCTCATCCCAGGCGCCCATATCGCCGAGATGACCAAGCGTGACGATTGCCAGGAGTTGCTCACCGAGCGAGTTGCTGTGCTTCAGATCGTGCCAGGCAATTTCATCCAGACCGAGTCGGTAACCAACGCGCGTGAGGTGATTGCGAGCAGACCCTTTCAGGCAATCGTGGAGAATATTCCATTCGTTCAGCAGAAATCTCCTTGCCGAGTATTTCTGCGCACGCATGCCGGGCAGCTGCTTGTCCGTCTCCGGATCAATGCCGTGAATGGCGACCTGGGTCAGCAATGGCCGCCAGGTTTTCAGGAATTTCCTCTCAGCACGTTGCTGTGCCTGCAAGCGCAGTCTCAGCAGCACACTGCTACCGAACAGCAGCAACGTAATGGCCGCCGCGCCGAGACCGCTCGCGATGGCCACCTGCACGAAAGGGTCAGAACTGGCGGCGAAGTCCCACACGGACGCCTCCCCGTTCGTAGAAGTCGCCCTGCTCCTGGTAGCCTACGTCCCAGGACAGACCCCAGACGGGCGTCAACCAGTGCATACCGGTCAGCACGAGCGAAAAGGTATCGCTCTCGATGAACTGACCGGCGCCGACACTCTCGGTTTCATCACCAAATGCGACCAGCACGCCGATGCGGCTGGCGTCGCTGTAGTAACGATCGAGACGGAATTGCGTTGCGAGGGTCGTGTCGGCGCCCGATAGCTTGCTGACGTACATCGTCCACGCGCCGAAGAAGTCCGCCAGATAGCCATCGGCAGACAGCGTTACTGTGTTCAAGTCATTGGCCGCGTAGCTGCGATACCGGTAGCCAAAGCGCAAGCCATAGCCGTTGGCGATGGGCAGGCTCAGTTCGCCAAAACCGGACCACTCCGGCAGCACATCGGCGTCGGGCGCGACGGTTGCCTCGACCAGCAGGGTCCAGTCACTGGCTACCGGCCAATAGACACCACCGCGGGCCTCGAGGTCGCTCTGGTCGAAACGCTCGGTTTGCCGCAGCCCGCCCACGAGAGTCCGGCCATTTGCCAGGCGCCTGCTCGCATCGATGTACAGGCTGCTCCAGTCCGGCAGATTGTTGGTCAGACCCTGCCAGGACAGACCTGCTTCGATGTATCCCGCCGACGAGGCGACCAAACTCCCGGAGCTGCCCGCGGACGCTTGCAATGCCTGCACCTGGAGCGTTGAGATTTCCTCGTAACCGGGTGCGAGACTGCTGGCTCGGTCGAGTAGTGGCAGTGCCTCTTCGGGTTTGTCCGACCAGACCAGGACTTGCGCTTTGCCGAGCAGGTAATCGGCATTGTTCGGGTTTGCCGACAACAACAGGTCGTACTGTGCTTCGGATGCCATCAGTCTGCCGTTCCATGACAGGACGCGCGCATACAGGTAGCGCGCCGGCTCGTTGTCCGGCTCGTCCGCGAGGCCAAGCGCAAGAATGTTGGCGGCTGCATCCAGATCGCCTGCGTCGACAGCGGCTTCAGCCGTGTCCAGCAGCCGGTTGTCTGACCAAGCGGCTGTCGCCATGAGCACGAGCAATGCGCCGGTCACGATGCGCGCGTGGCTAATCATGCGTCTGTCTCCGCTGGCTGAGCGGCACTGGCGTGGCGGCGAATGCGGGCCATCAACTCGCGCGGACTGTAGGGTTTGGTGACGTAGTCATTCGCGCCAGCGTCGAGACCTCGCACGATGTCGGATTCGAGCTTACGGGTACTCAACACGATGATCGGCACGTTGTGCCAGTCCTCGCTGTCACGCATTTTGCGAATCAGAGAGAACCCGTCCGTGTACGGCAACACGAGCTCGAGCACGACCACGCTCACCGCCGGCGAACTCTCGATGTACTCGTTAGCCTGCCGGCCGTCCGCGCACGCCACAATTTCATAACCCTGGCGTTCGAGCATGAACTCGAGCAGCGACATCACGTGCTCGTCGCTCTCGACAATCATGGCTACCGGTCTGTCGTCTCGCTTCGCCATTCACCCATTCTTTCGGCCACGCGCGCACGCCCCTGCGCTGCCCGCGGGGACAAGGGCTTGAATTTTCGAGGGTTATGTCGAATGACGATGTGGCCTGGGTCTCATTTCGCAACGGGTAGACACGCCGGGGCCTGAAAGCGCTTGCAAGCCGGCGGCAAACGCTCACGAAATGTGACGCACGTCACAGGTCTGGCGTATCCTGCGGGACAACGTGCCTCCCGGGAGCCAGCCATGACCGAGCGATCGAGGATCTTCCCGCTAGCCAACGCGATTGCCCTGGCGGGCACAGTTTTTGTGAATGGTCTGGCCAGCAGCCTGCCGTTGAACGGCCAGACCACCGGGCAAATCTCCAATCGGTTCGACGTCTATTTTGTGCCGGCCAGTTACGTGTTTTCCATCTGGGGACTCATCTACCTGTCCCTGATCGCTTTCGTTTTCTATCAGTGGCTACCGCGGCAACGAAATAACCCGTTGATCGAACGTATCGGCTGGCTGTTTGTGGCCAGTTGCGCGGCGAATGGGCTGTGGATCTTCATGTGGCACTACGAGCTTTTCGAGCTATCGCTCGTCGTGATGCTGGCGATGCTGGTGATTCTCAGCATGATCTACCTACGCCTCGACATCGGCAGAAAACCGCCGTCGCGCAATGACTGGCTGTTCATTCGCTTCCCGTTCAGCCTGTACCTGGGTTGGATATCCGTCGCCACGATTGCGAACGCGACGTCATTGCTGGATCACATCGAGTGGGGCCAGTGGGGTCTCAGCGCGGAGACCTGGATGCAAATTATGCTGGCCGTGGTTGCAGGACTGAGCCTGGTGATAGCCTGGCTGCGGCGCGACCTGGTGTATTTGCTGGTGATCGTCTGGGCGCTGGCCGGTATTGCCGTCAAACACGAAGCAGTAGCGGTGGTTGCAACTTCGACCTGGATAGCCACGGGCTTTGTCGGGGTACTGGTCGTCCTGCTGGCGCTCGGCTGGCGCCGGCACGCCTATCAGTAGTTGACGGCCGGCGACATCGACGGATAGAACACGCCGATCAGGCGCATACCCTCCGGGGTCGTGCATTCCAGCGAGTGATGCTGCTTCAGCGGCAGGAAGATCGTGTCGCCGGGCTTGACCGGCGTCTTGGTCTCATCGGTCCACAGAAATCCTTCGCCCGTCAGAATCGTGATGGTTTCCTCGTAAAGATGTCGATGATGCGCCGCTCGTGACGGCGGCAATTCGCCGATGAACTGTGTGACCGGCGTACCGTGCTGCTGGTCGTCGACCAGCACCTGGAAAAAGCGGTCGGCCATGGGTTCGCGTTTCGCCTCGTCAACGCCCTGCACGCGATTCACCACCGATTCGTCAAAGGTATCCGGCATGGCATCCAGGTACTCCGGCTCCTCACAATGCGGACAGACCGTGATGTTGACCATTAGCGGGGCCTCGCCAGCGGTGCTCAGCCGAAAGCCCTCGCCCGGCTTTACGCAAACACCATCTTCATGCACCAGCGGGAAGGTTTTGTCCGCGATTTCGACACGCCCCTCGCCCGAGAGCACGAATAGCACGGTGTCGCTGCCGGGGAAACGCATGACCGGCGCCTCGCCCGGATTGACCAATGCCAGGTACTGG
>JASJBD010000098.1 GCA_030066665.1 Gammaproteobacteria bacterium | reverse complement strand
TTTTCGCGCCCCGCGTCGCGCTGCTGTTCTTCCTGATGTCCGCGCTGGGTCTCGGCATGCTGGCTTATGGCGATACCCTGTCCGTCGGCTTCATCGCGGCCGTCCTCATCGGCCTGAGTATTGGTGCCGAGGTCGACCTCCTGGCTTTCCTGACGACGCGTTATTTTGGTCTGAAGCAGTTTGGCTCCGTCTACGGCCTGATGTTTGCCGCACTGCTGGTCGGCACGTCGGCCGGCCCGGTCTCCTTCGGTGCCGTCTACGAATTCAGCGGTTCATATTTTCCGATACTCGTGTTTGCCGCGTTGCTGAATATCGGCGCGTCGTTGATCATGGCGCTGATGCCGCCGTATCCGAAATTCCGTGCCACCCATGCGTGATTACCTCGACAGCCTGGCCCGCAATGGCGAAGTCGTCACAGTCGACCGACCCGTCGATCCGTACCACGAACTCGCTGCCGTGACGCGCGCGATGCAGGATCGGGGCACACAGGTTGTGCGCTTCAATTCGGTGCGCGACACTGACCTGCCGGTCGTCACCAATGTCCATACGAATCGCGAGCGGTTTGCGCAGCTGATCGGGGCTACTCGCAAAACGTTTTGCCGTGACTGGCAGACGCTGGTGCGCGAACCTGGCAGCAGCCAGGCACCCACGGCGGCGGTTGCACGCCCGGCAGACCTGGTCAGCGGGACGCTCGGCGATCTGCCGCTGATTACGTATCACGCCCGGGACGCGGCGCCGTACTTCACGGCCGCCATTGTGCTGGCGCAGGATCCGGACACCGCTGTGCCGAACCTGTCCTTTCACCGCGCCATGTTCGTGTCTGACGCCGAGCTGCGCGTGCGAATCGGTGAAAGCCACGACCTGGCTGCGATCTATGCAAAGGCCGAGGCGCGCAATGAGCCGCTGGATGCCGCAATGCTGATTGGTGTGGCGCCGGAGCTGTTTGCGGCTGCGTGCGCGTCCATTCCGCGTGACGCAAGTGAACTGGCGCTGGCGGCGCGCATTGCGGGACAGCCGCTGCCGGTCTATCCGGGCGACGCCGTGGCGCTGGATATTCCGGCCAGCACGGAAGTCGTCATCGAGGGACAGATTCTGCCGGGTGAGCGCCGGCGTGAGGGGCCGTTTGGCGAGTTTCTCGGCTATTACGTGCCGGAGGGCCGCAACCCGGTATTCGACGTCCGGTCGGTGTATTGGCGCCCGCAGGCCGTGTTTCACAGCCTGCTGTGCGGATCCGCCGAAGACCGGGTGCCGCTGCAGATGCTGAACGCCGCCGCGACCTTTGGCTATCTGTCGAAGCGCTTGCCCGGCATCGTGGATGTCAGCTGCGCGCCGTCGTTGCTGAACACGACCGTGAGTATCGAGCAGCAGTACGACGGCCATGCGCGCGACGTGATGATGGCAGCTTTCGAGTCCAACCAGGACTATCACAAGGTTTGCGTCGTGGTCGATGCGGATGACAGCACGGACGACGTGACGGAGGTTTTTCGCGCCCTCGTCAGTCGTGGCCGGCTCGATAAACGCGTTATCGTGATCGAGGATATGCCGGGCTTCTATCGCGACCCCCACAAAGATCATTATGGTCGTCTGGGCATCGACGCGACCCGGCCCTACGGCCGCGAGGCGGAATTTGAGAAGAAAGCGATTCCGGGCCAGAACGATATCGACCTGGACGACTGGCTCTAACCGGACTCAGACCCCGCGCGGTCTGAGCCCACGCGCACACCACGTTTCGCCAGCATCTTCGCTGACAGCGAAGGCCCACGGTCTGGCACGCTCCAGGGGCAGACTTCGATACAGATCGCGCAGCCGTTGGTCTTGACGAAGTAGGGGATGCACTTGTCGAAATCGACATACCAGCGTTTCTCGCCGCGAATGAGCTGCTTCTCGTCGAAAATTGCATCCGGCGGGCAGTCGGTGACGCAGCGTCGACAGCTCAGGCAGAGATCGTCAACGCCGATGTCGACCGGCTCATCGCAGGCCATGGGTAGATCGGTCAGCACGGCCGCGAGACGGAAGTTCGATCCAAACTCCTTGCTGATCATGGACCCGTGCTTGCCCAGCTGGCCAAAACCGGCGTTCACGGCCAGCGGAATTTGCAGGATGTCTGTGCTGTTCGGGTTGCCATAGGCTCGCGCTGGCCAGCCCATGTTGCGAATTTGCTTGGCAAGTCGGACGGCAACTCGCGATATTTCCTTGTAAACACGCATGACTTCCGCGGCCGCGGTTACCTGCGGCACGTGCGCCATCTGTTCACGATCCATTTTCATGCCAATGGAAATCGCGTACTTGAACGGGACCTGGATGCCTTCGTAGAGCGCCCCGTCCGTGATTCGTGATACACCGGCCAGATCTGCGCCGAGCTGTCGGGCACGTTCCTTGATTTCGATGGCCATGCCCGCGGCGTCGGCTACTTCGCGTTGTTCCGGGTTGACCGGTCCGTCCTTGTTGCGCAGTTGCCAGGCATTGCCGATTACATGTCGCAGTACGCTCCATGGGCTGATCAGGCCAAAGAAATCGTCCAGGGCCTGCCAGTCCAGCGGCGGGCCGCCGGCGCTGTGAAACACATGCCGTGGCTGGCGCCGTGTTGATTCGCCGAGCCCATTGATCTCATTGCCGGACCGGGGCGGGTGCCGGTAGCCGAAGGCATATTCGGGCGGCGGTGGATTCTCGGGCTTGATCCGGCCGTTCTTCATCGCAGGCGGCGCTCCGACTCGGCCGGGTCTTCGTCGACGTAGAACACCTCGCCGCGGGCCTCGCATTCGCGATACAGGCGCCGCAGGCGTCGACCCGTCGTGAAGTAGTACAGGATCATCGCCGCGAAGCGCATGAGCAGCGACGTATCATTGCGCAGTTTTTTCCAGCGGCTCTGGTTGGCCGAAGCCGCGTTGTCGACAGTCCGCACGATGCCCTGTCCAACAGCCTTGTTATTGCGGCAAGGATACGGCAATTTGACGGCCAACGCGGGGCCGGGGGGCAGCGTGTCGAGAATTCACGAAACCTGGTCATCCAGAACGGCCTTTCTGCTTGCGACCGTCGGTGCCGCGGTCGGCCTGGGCAATATCTGGCGGTTCCCGTTCATGGCCGGCCAGAACGGCGGCGGCGCCTTCGTGCTGGTATACCTAGGCTTCGTGGTCGCGATCGGCATTCCGATTGCCATCGCCGAACTGCTGCTCGGGCGGCGCGGCCACTCGAGCCCGGTCAACACGATGCGCATCGTCAGCCGGGAGGAGGGCCTGCATCCTGCGTGGGTCGGGATTGGCTGGATGTCGATCGGCATGCCGTTGGCTGCGCTGTCGTTTTACACCGTGATCGCGAGCTGGTCGCTGGAGTACGTTTTCCGCGCAGCGGCGGGCTGGTTTGCGGGTCTCGATGCGGATGCATCGCGGGCCGTCTATGGCGGGCTGATGTCCTCGCCGGGTCGCCTGATCATGCTGCACACGATCTTCGTCAGCATGACGGTAATCGCCGTGGCGCAGGGTGTGCGGCGGGGCATAGAGTTCGTCGCGAAACTCTTCATGCCGGCGCTGTTCGTCATTTTGCTGATCATGGTGGGCTACGGAATCGTTGCGGCTGATTTCACTGGCGCATTGAATTTCATGTTCGCGGCGGATTTCTCGCAGCTCTCGACCGGCGTCGTGATGATGGCGCTGGGACAGGCGTTCTTTTCACTGAGTGTCGGTGGCGGCTACCTGATGACCTACGGCGCGTATCTGCCGAGTAATATCTCCATCCCGCGCGCCTGCACGCAGATCTGCCTGATGGACGCCGCCGTGGCGATGCTGGCCGGGCTGGCGATATTCCCGATCGTGCTGACATACGGCTTCGCGACCGACGGTGGGCCCGGGCTGATGTTCGAATCCCTGCCGCTGGCTTTTGGCGCCATGCCGGGTGGCCGCATCATCGGCACGCTGTTTTTCCTGTTACTTGCCTTCGCCGCATTTACCAGCACGGTCAGCATGCTGGAGCCGGCCGTCGCCTGGCTGCAGGAACACCGGGGCTGGCGGCGCCGCTGGACAGCGCCCGCCGCCGGCCTGGTGAGCTGGTCGGTCGGCATCATTGTGGCACTGTCATTCAATGTCTGGAGCGATGTGAAGCCATTGGCGATGGTGCCACTGCTGCGCGACATGGGAATTTTCGCGCTGCTCGATTTCGTGGTCGCGAACCTGGTACTACCGACCAATGCGCTGATGATCGCCATCTTCGTTGCCTGGATGATGGCGCGGCGAACCGTCGTCGACGAGCTCGGCATGGGTGATGGTCCGCTGTTTCGCTGCTGGCAGGTCACGACACGGTATATTGTGCCGCTAGCGATACTTGCCATTTTCGTGTCGACGGCCCGGTCGAACCTGGGCTTGTGAAGGAGAACCAACAATGCGACTGAAATCATTGCCGCCCGATGCCAAGGTTTACGAGGTTTTTGCCAGCCGGCCGGAGACCTTCGTCCCGTTTACCGAGGCCTGCGAAAAATTCATGCGCGGACCGTCAAGTCTGTCCGCCAGCGAGCGCGAACTGATCGGTACCTACGTATCCGCATTGAATGCCTGCCCTTATTGTCACGACGTCCACAACGAGGCCGTGAAGGCTTATGGCATTGATGGCGAGCTGGCCAAACAGCTACGCGACGATCCGGAACTGAAAGCGATCGACGCCAAGCTCCGTCCGCTGTTCGCGCTGGTGCGCAAGACGACCGAGGCAGCCTACAAGGTGACAGACGCGGATTTCGATGCCGCCCGGGCCGCGGGCTGGGACGATGAGGCGATCAAGGATGCGGTGTTCGTGGCCTGCCTGTTCAATTTCATGAACCGGCTCGTGTCGACGTTCGGTATCGAGGCCGACGACGCGTACCTGGCGGGTGCCGGCGAGCGCATTAAAGACCAGGGTTACTCCGCGTCGCTGGAGCAGTTCAGCAACGCCTGAGTCTGCGCTCACTAATGCCTCAGCTATCCAGCCGCCGCGCGAATTCCTCGATCACCTCGAGCGCGGTATCAATCTCGTTGCGGTGAGTTTGATAGCCGAGGATCGCCATCCGTAACGTAAACGCGCCGTCCAGCGTCGTCGTCGACAGGAAGATCCGCCCGTCGTCGCGGATCGCTTCGAACAGGCGGCGATTGAAATCGTTTGCATCACCGCGCGCCGGCTTGTAGCGGAACGCAACGATGGACAGGTCCGGCGGGGGGCCGGTGACAAACCCGTCGATCGCGCGGATTCGTTCGTAAAAATATTCGGCCAGCAGCAGCTTTTCTTCCAGCGCGGCCCGGAACGGCGCGAGACCGAACAGTTTCAGCGACAGCCACAGGCGCAGGCCGCGAAACGGCCGCGTCAGTTCCGGCGAAAAATCACAAGCCGAGTGGGCCTGGTCCACACCCATACCTTCCATGTCCTGCATGTAACTGCCGCGCGCGTGAAACGCCTCGTACAGCGCGGCGCCATCGCGCACCAGCACGATGCCCAGACCGGCCGGCAGGAACATGCCCTTGTGCGGATTGATCACCACGGAATCCGAGCGCTCGATCCCGGCTAACCGCTGGCGGCCCGAGTCACAGAGCACGAACGAGCCGCCATAGGCGGCATCGACGTGAAACCACAGCCCATGTTTGGCAGCAATCGTCGCCAACTCTGGCAGCGGATCGACGGTGCCGAGATCGGTCGTGCCGGCGGTGCCGACAATCAGCCACGGATTCAGGCCGGCCGCGCGGTCGGCCGCGATCGCTTCTTCGAGCGCGCGACTGTCCATGCGGTAGGCCGCGTCCAGGCCGATTTGCCGCGTGCGGCATTCCGCCAGTCCTGCGACCTGCAGCGCCTTCGTGACGCAGTGATGCGTCAGTTGGGTGAGATAAACGACCGTATTCTCAATGTCACGGGCGCGGATGTCATGGCGTTGCCGCGCGGCCGCGATGGCGGACAGGGTTGCGATACTGCCGCCGGAGGCGAGGTCGCCCTGGGCACCCGGCGGATAGCCAACTTCTTTGCTCAGCCATCGCAGCAGTGCATTCTCCAGCCGCGCTGCGCCTGGACCGGCGTAGTCGACCCCAGCGTAACGATTCACGCCGGCGGCGAGGAAGTCGCCCAGCGCGCCGGTGTAAAGGCCGCCGCTTGGGATGTAGGCAAAAAACCGGCTGCTGCCGGTGTTCTGGCCGGTGCTGTCGACCTGTTCCGCGAGAATTGCCAGCGCCTGGTCGATGTCGATGGCGTCGTCTTCTATTGTCAAGGTGCCCGCCTGGCGTTTGCCCCGGTCTTCCATGAACACCGGCTTGTCGGGCAACTCGGTCAGCCAATTCTCGACGTAGGCGCGCACTGCGTCCGTGCGTGATGCCCGCGCGGCCGCGTCGAGTTGCAGCGGCCGGGCGGTCGCCTCGAGCTGGTCGAGTTTGTCGTTGATGCTCATGCGTTTATCGCGCTACTGACAGCCGGGGCGGGGAGTGTGCCATGATCCGAGGAATGGCGGGAGATCGACGCGATTTCATAGCCGGATCCGCAGGCATCCTGGTGGGTGCTGGATTGCCGGGAACCTACGCCCGGCTTGCCGGCGCTGCGGACCCCATCGGGTCCGCGCCGCGCTCGCCGGTTCGCACGATTACGGCCGGGGTGGCGGCAGATGCCCGCGATCCCGCGGCCGCGATTTCCCGGGCCGGCGGATTGCTGGACCGAGCGAGGCTCGCATTCGGGGAGGCGGGTTTCGAGGTGCAGACCACCCGGATCGTCACGCAACCGTACGCGGATTACGCCGGGGATTTGTCGGTGAGCAGCTTTCGGGATCTGCTGCAATCCATGCAAGCAGCGGCGGACCCGCATTTTCTCTGCGTCGGCCCGGGCAGAGTTGCCGCAGCAAATGCGGAAAACGCCATTGCGAAATCCCTCGCCGCCGCGCTGATGGGCGTCAGCTCGACCCTGTCGCTGGGCGATCCGTCGACCGGCGTACATTCGCCGGCCCTCGATGCGGCCACTGCCGTTGTCGAGCTCATCACGCGCGAGGACCCGGCCGCCAATTTCAATTTTGCCGCCGTGGCGAATGTCCCGCCGGGCATTCCGTTCTTTCCCGCCGGCTTTCATGACGGTGGTCCCGATAGCTTTGCCGTCGGTGTCGAGAGCGCCGGACTGTTCCTGTCGATCGCTCAGGACGCGTCGGATCTCGCCGCCGCCGGGGACGCAATCGCCGCCGCTTATGCGACGGAGCTGCAGCTGATTGCCGCAATCAGCCAGCAAGTTGCGAAAGAGACCGGCATCAGCTTCCGCGGTATCGATCCGACGCCGGCGCAATGGGGAGAGAAGAGCATTGGCGCCGCCGTCGAGCACCTGACCGGCGCACCATTCGGCACGCCAGGTACGCTGTCGGTCTGCGAATTGTTCACGTCGATCGTCCGGTCGGTGGCGGTGACACAGACGGGCTATCGCGGCTTGTTCCTGCCGCCGATGGAAGACGCCACGCTCGCCGCGCGTGCGCAGGATTTCTTTGGCCTGGACTCCTTGCTGGCCTATTCATCAGTGTGCGGCACCGGTCTCGACACGGTGGCGCTGCCGGGCGATATCAAAACGGCGGAAATCCGGCGAATTCTGCGGGACGTCGCCAGCCTTGCCATCACACTGGACAAGCCGCTCACTGCGCGGCTGTTTCCGGTGCCCGGGCGCAACGCCGGCGAATCAACGGGGCCGGTGGGAGATCTCTTTCCAATGAAAGTGCTCCGGGTTCGCTAGCAACAATCAGGGGAAGCTGCATGAGATTTGGCATCCGGTTTATCGAATACGTCGGCAACAGTCATGAAGTGATTCGGCTCGCGAAGCTGGCCGAAGACGCCGGATTCGATTCCGTCTGGTTTCCGCATGATCCATTCATGCGCAATACCTGGGTGCTTACGACCGGCACCGCGATGGCAACCTCGCGGATCGAGATTGGCTCAGTCGGGACCAACCCGTACACGACCTGTCCCAGTGAAATCGCGACCTATGCTGCAACCCTGGATGAGTTGTCCAACGGCCGTTTTATCCTCGGGCTCGGATTGCATTCCCAAGCCATGGTCGCGTGGACCGGCTGGGATGCCAGCGATGTCGAGCAGGCGACGCGGGAAGCGACCGACATCATTCGCCGACTGTTCCGCGGTGAGGTCGTTGCCTATGAAGGCGAGCGATTCAACTGGAATGAACAATGCTATTTCCGGTTCACGCCGTACCGCACCGAGCTGCCGATCTATACATCGGCGTTCGGCGAAAGCTACCTGACGCTGGCTGGTGAAATCGGTGATGGCTGTTTGCCGATGATCACGCCGCCGGAATCGGCGAGCCTGATGGTTGCGCCGATCCGCGAGGGTTTGCAACACAACCCGCGGGCTGATCGGTTTGTAATCTCCGGCTGCGGCTGGTTGTCCTTGTCGGAAACGCGCGCGGCCGCCGCGGATAACATGCGCAAAATGGTCGCGTATTTTGGTCCCTATTTCGATGATCGGGAACTCAATACAGCCGGTTTGTCGGTAGAGGACTTCCGGCCGATCGGACAGCTCGTCGACGAGGCGCGTTACGACGAGGCGTACGCGGCGGTCACGGATGACATGCTGCGGCTCGGGATTGTTGGTGCACCGGACGACGTCGTCCGGCAGATCGAAGAGCTGGTTGCGGCCGGCATCACCGAGGTCAACCTGGGCGGCCCGCTGGGGCCCGATCCGGAGGAAGCGATCCGGTTGATGGGCGAGCGCGTGATTCCGCACTTCCGGTCCGGCTGACGGGCCGGCGTATCAGATGGCGTTCGCAAGCTGATTAAAGGCGCGCCGGCCTTCGTCGGCAGCGGGTCCATAGTGTTGCAGGCCGTCCAGTTCGGAATGACCGAATGCTATCCGCCCATAGTGTCGGCGAATCACGTCGCGTGGCGCGTTGCCGCTGGCACCGCCATAAAAGCCTGGGAACGGTACCGAGTAGGCATGGCCCCAGCGGTTCAGAATGATGCCGGCAACGTCGGTACTCGGCTTGAAACCGGCTGACCCGAACAATTTGCTCATCTGCCCAAGAATCTCTTGTTCGTAATCGGCATAAGGTGTGGATAACAGTTCCGCCCGGCCGATGCGCACCTGTGCTTCGACGGGCAAACCCGGGTAGTAGAACGGTGTATAGAACGACAGGATGGTCGGCCGGTCCGGATCCAGCGGCGGCCGATAGTCGCCCACCTGCATCGGGTTGCGAATATTGCAGGTATAGCCGAAATCATCTTCGCTCTTGTTCCAGATCGCCGCGGTGATGCCGAGCTTTTCCAGGAATCGCCAGTTGGTCAGGGCCACGTTCGCGACCAGGAACGGCGCATGCTGGAATTGCTGATAAGCCTCACGGTAGGCGGCCGGCAGATCCCTGACCACGTATTTGTTGATCCAGCCGCCCGTGGCCATCACGACCGCTTTCGCCCGCACGGCGTGTAGCTGGCGATTGCGGCTGATTACAACGCGCACAGTGTCGGCGGTCGCCGGATTACCCTCGTGCGTGACGCTGATTGCGGTCGCATTCAGTCGCATGCGCACCGGTTGGCCGCTTCGGTCGAGCGCGCCGAAGTTAACTCGTCCCAGCGTGATGTCCTCGAAATTCTCTCCACCGGTGATCGAATCGGGGATCAGCCGCTTCAAAAAATGTCGCGCGAAACCAGAATTGCCGCCGGGAAACGAATTGCGCCGCAGGTCGGGCGGCGGTGTGTCCATCAGGCCCGGCATCGGCGACTTGTAGGCCGCGTAGGCAGAGATGGCGTCACTGCCGAGGCCGGCCGCAGAAGCCAGGAACAGGTCGGCATAGCCCGCGGCTTCGGGGCCCATGCCCAGCTTGCTTTCGAGAAACTCTTTGTAGGTCAGCTGGTCCAGTGTGCGCATTGCGTCCGCGTCGGATGCAAATTGGCGGGTCGCGCCGGTTCGGTACCACTGCAGTAACGTTTTTCTGGTTGCATCCGGCAACGGTGTATTAGCGAGTTCGCGTTGCCACATATCAACGGCCCACTGACCCTCGGTCGAGTCGGCGGTCGTAAAGAAATGCCCGACGCTCGAGTGGTCCTGCAGGCCGCGTACCAGGTATTCGTAGTTGTCCGGGCTGAAACTCAGCGGCTTGCGGTCGGCGGGCCATTCTTGCAGCCGATATTCGCGCGGGATGTTCAGCTCGGCGTAATAACGCGGGTCGCCGCTGGCTTCCTCGGGATCGTCGACGGCAGCCGGAATGAAAAAACCGTTTGCTCCTTGCGGTCCGATGAGGCGCTCGCCATTGACATCGAATTCGTTTTCCTTGGCCTCGCCGCCGAAGATCGGGTGATTGTCGAGTATCAGGCAGCTCTGTCCCGGCTTGCGTCGCTTGCTGAACTCCAGCGCCGCACCGAGGCCGGCGATGCCGGCACCGACGATGACCAGGTCGAATTGCTCGTCCGCATCGATTTCCTCCTGGCCGGCCGGGAAACCACCATCACGCAAGTAGTGTGCGCTGTTCACGACCTCCGGCGTGTTGCCATGAGACAGGCGAAAATCGCCGACGCCGCCGTAGCCATACCAGTCATTGCCGAGCAGCGGGTCACCAACGCCGGCCATTTCCTGTGCAGAACCCGGCGCCGCCCTGGTCAGCAGCGCGGCGCCGAAACCGAGGGCGCTACCGTTCAGAAAATCACGTCGCGTGATGCGTGGATTGAGGCGCGCAGAGGATCGCTTCATGGTACGGCTATCGGGTGCGTCCGCGCCGCTCAGGCACCGCGCTTCATGCGCAACAACTCGAGGAATTCGCGGCGGGTTTTCGGCCCGTAGGTCAGGAAAGTCGGGTCGGCCTCGTGGCGGTAATTTTCGCGAGCCCGCTCGACCGGGTCACGCGCGCGCTGGCGGATCTCGTCCAGGCTGATGCCGTAAGGGCCCGCCGCATTCAGACCGAAGACTTTGGCGCGCAATTCAGGCGTGATTTCCGGATAACCGAATTTGTCCCGAAATTCCTCGGCAATCTGGAAAGTCCGGAACGCCTGGATCTGGTCCTGCGGCGAACCGTACCAGATGCAGTCGGTGCCCCAGACGACCCGGTCTTCGCCGACGTACTGGAAGAGCTTGCCCATCACGTGGGCGGCTTCTTCCGGGTCGCGCATGAGGTAGCGCCAGGTCGTACCCAGCTCGGCATATACATTGCTGTTGGGCGGAATCTCATTCTCGATCAGGGACTGGATCAGTGAATCGGCACCTATCCGGTGGTCACCCGGCACGAACGGGCCGTCTTTTTCCTTGATGTCGTAACCGGAGTGATAAACGATGAAATCGATATCGGGATTCTGTTTCGCAGCCCGACCCACGTCACGACAACCACCGTACAGCCGGTTGTTTTTCGTCATGAACTTGGTCGGCAGCGGCAGGCCTTTGTGGATACAAATGACGCGGACGCCGGTTTCTCGCGCCATGTCGATCAATGGCGCACCGTGCTCTTCGTCATCGAGCCACCAGCCCTCGGAGCCGTCGACGCTCGCCTGCGTGTAGGTCTTCCATGCCGACACGTCCCACTGCTCCTTGAGTCCGGGCATGCGCTGAATGTCGCCATCGATATTCGGCACGACCCGGCCATGCACCAGCAGGCGGTGATTGCCTTCCAGTGTATCGACCAGCTCGCGCGTAGCTGCAGCTTCGTCGTCGGTCAGCGGCATATCCTCGTAAGACGTCGGCGTGAACGTCAGCACGGCCATATCGGTATCGCTGTCCAGGAACATCTCCTTGACGAAGGCCTGCCCGGTGAAACACTGCACGTGGCCGAACTCTGTATCCGGGTCGAGATAGGCGCATCGGCCATGGGGCATGAATTGCAGGCCGATCGCGGTATTCATGTGCGGCGCGCGCCAACGATCCAGCGGATTCACGTGGTGGCCCTGGATATCGAAAATGAACTCGGCACCGGCCAGCAGCGGTCGCGCGGCGGCCGGTTCCAGCGCCGCCACCTGGGGCAAGTCGAAAAAGCCACCGGTCTTGCCAAAGGCCGCATGGGCTTCGTTGAACGCCAGCAGGGTCGCGGCCGCGCCGCAGGACGATGTCAGGAAGTCACGGCGACTGACCCCGGCGCGTTTTGCCAGGTCGCCGGCCTGTGCCGCGGCCAGCGCATTCGCCGCCCGACTGTGGCGCTCCAGCGGGCGAGGCGCGAACTCGCCATTGGTTGTGGTATCCACCTTGATGGGCAGCCGGCTGCCGTCGGGGTCGTACCTCGAGCGCATGGGATCTGTCCTCCGTTGGCCTACAGTTTCCGGACAAGGCATTATCCCCGCAAACAAGACGCGCCTGCTGTCTTACTGGGGGATACATGTCAATCAGATTCCGGCTCCTGCTGCTGGCCGCTGCGCTGCTGCCTGCCACGGCGCCGACCGCGTCAATCGACCTGTACCGCGCGTCTGACCGACCGTTGGCAGTGCAGACTGACGCAGTGACGCTGACGGATCCGGTGCAGGAGCGGGGCGTCCCCTATCGTTTCCATGTCCCCGCGGGCGACGGGCCGTTTCCATTCGTGGTGTACTCGCACGGGGCTTTCTGCAGTCCTGCCATGTACGACCCGATTACGCTGCACTGGGCCTCACACGGGTATGCCGTGTTGCTGCCACAACATCTCGACGCGCTGGATAATCCGGTCCCGATGGCCAATCCGGATGTGCAGAAACTACTGTCCACCCGCATCCGGGAGCTATCGCTGGCGGTGGATCGCGCGAAAGAGATTGGGGCCGGTCGTGGCCAGCCGGATCTGCTCGACGTCCAGCGTGTTGCCGTCGCGGGGCATTCCTTTGGCGCGATGATCGCGACCATCAAAGCCGGGTTGACGTTATAGCCCGGCGAATACCTCTTCGACGGAGCTCCGGCCGACCGCCGATTTCGCGCAGCGGTCATCATGAGTGGCGTCGGCCCGATGCCACAAATGACCGAGGATGCCTTTGGCGGTTTGACCGGTCCGCTGATCGCCACTGGCGGCACGCTGGACGAAGGTAACGTCGGGTCCGGACAAATCTATCCGTGGGAATGGCGGATGTCGCCTTACACACTGGCGCCGGTGGGACGCAAATACAGCCTCGTACTCGATGCAGCGGACCACTACCTCGGTGGTCTGATCTGTCGCGAAGATCGCGGCGGCGACGCCGATCCGGATGCAGTACGCGTCGTCGCCGCGGTGACGCTCGCATTCCTCGATGCTTTCGTCAGCGATGACATGGCGGCAAAAGAGTGGCTCGATCGCGTCGACCTGGCGGCGTTGACTGACGGTCGGGCGACCTTCGAGCGCAAGTAACGCATGCCGATATTACTGTCGACCATTCTGATGTCGGGGCTGGGTTTCGGCCTGGTGCTGCCGAGTTTTCTGTTCGTCGCGGAGAATCTGGGCGCGCCGGCATGGGTCGCGACCACGATCATTGGCACATTCGCGATCGGGCAGGTCATCTCGACGCCGATCTGGGGCCGGCTCAGCGACCGCTTCGGCCGCAAACCGATCCTGGTCATCAGCCTGGCCGGTCAGGCAGCCAGCTATGTGCTGCTGGCCTTCGCCGATACGTTGTGGATGATGGCGATCGCCCGGACCTTGAATGGACTGATGTCCGGCAATCTGTCGGTCGCCATGGCCTATGTGACCGATGTGACCACGCCGGAAAAACGCGCCGGCAGCATGGGTCTGGTCGGCGGTGCGATCAGCCTCGGTTTCATTGTCGGGCCGGCCGTTGGCGGTGTGCTTGGTGGAGCCGATGCCGAGTCCGCGACGCTGCTGCTACCCGGAATAGTGGCCGCTGTCGTTTGCGCCATCACGTCGGTTGGCGCGCTGCTCTTTTTGCGCGAGAGCCTGAGCGCGGAGCAGCGCCGGCATCATGCGGAAAACAGTTCACAGGAAGGCGGCCTGCGCGCGGCCGGCCGGTTACTGCAACGGCCGACACTGGCGCTGATGATCATGGCTGGATTTCTGGTCTATATCGGCATGGCGTTGTTCGAGACCATATTTCCGTTGTGGTCCGGCGCGCGGTTCGGCTGGGGACCGCGCGAAGTGGGGTTCATCTTTACGTATCTTGGCCTGTTGGTTGGCACCGTGCAGGGCGTGCTGGTCGGTCGCTTGGTGCCGCGGTTTGGCGAAGGCAAGCTGGTGACTTTCGGGCTGGCCTGTTACCCGATCGGCCTGCTGATCATGACGCAGGCACCGACCTGGCCGGTAATGATGTTTGGGATAACATTTACCGCCGGCGGCGGTGCGCTCTTTATTACGACGATGTCGAGCCTCGTCTCCCACCAGGCCGGCGAGCAGGAGCGTGGGCTGGTCATGGGCGTGTATCAGTCCGGCAGTTGGCTGGGCCGCTCGGTCGGGCCGCCCATTACCGGATTTCTGTTCGGTGCCCTCGGAGCAAATGCGCCGCTTTACGCAGCCGCATTGTGCATGTTGCCGGCGCTGGCGATCGTGGCCGTGATCCGGTCACGCACGTCGCGCCCGGAACACGGCAGGGAAAAAGAGCTTAGCTGACGATCAGTGAGTGACGCTGGTCATCGTGCCAGCGGTTAGCGTCCGCGAGCCGAGTTCCTGCATCTGCCGCTGCATCTGCTCCCTGGATTCTTCCAGTTCGGCTTTTTCGAGCTGCAAACGTGTGATCAGCTTGTTTGCTGCGTCGAGCTCGGCCTTGGCGATCAGCTCGCCATCGGGGCCGACTTTGCTGGCCTCGAGCAGCTCGATTTGCTGATCGATATCGGCAATGTCGTCATTGATGCCGTTGATTCGGCTTTGCAGTGACTGCCGTTCCGTATAAACCGCGCGACCCTCGTCGTATGCCATCTGGAATGCGTTGGCCATGTCGGCCGGGCAGATCGACGGCATCGCCCGGCCCGATCGGCCTAGCGTATAGGCCGTTTCCGGCATGCAGTAATTGCGGACGCCTTCGTCGTAGCCCGCCTTGTAGGCAGTGAGGTCCGGCGTCACGCCGTGGTCGGCGCAGGCCTTGCGATGATTGCTGATACGGGAGCTGGCATAACCGCGGCTGCCGTCTTCGTAGCCGATCAGCTGCCAGTCAGCCGTCATGCATTCCTGCTGGTTCATGGATGAGCAGCCCGCGGCGAGAGCCGCGCTCAGCACGAAGAAACGGCGGATCGTATGGCCAGACATGGCGAACTCCAACAAAAAACGCCCATTCAGGTAGCTGAAAAGTCTAGGATTTCCAGCGGACTCCGGCTGCGGATTACGTCACATTCTGTTAGCAGGATTGGTCACGGCCGGGAATCCGTGTTGGTCCGGACCCCGATTCCCACTAGACTTCGTGCCGTGAATAGATGCGGGCAGGAGCCCGCGCAAAGGAGGGGGAGCCCCATGTACATCAATTTCTGGTATCCGATGGCGACCAGCGAGGAGCTGGTGGCCGACAAGCCGTTGAAAGTCCGGGCCGTGGGGCAGGATTTCGTCGTCTTTCGCGATACCGAAGGCCAGGCTGCCTGCCTGAGCAATACCTGCACACACCGCGGTGGCTCGCTGTCCGCCGGCAAGATCAAGGGCGACTGCGTGGAGTGTCCCTATCATGGCTGGCAGTTCGACGCCGCCGGTCAGTGTCAGCGAATTCCGTCGCTGGGGCCGGACGGTAAAGTTCCCGGCCGCACGCGTATCGACGCCTATCCGGTCGAAGAAAAATACGGCATGGTGTTTGCGTTCCTCGGTGATCTGTCCGAGAGCGAGCGACCGCCGGTGCTGACCGTGCAGGAATGGGAGCAGGAAGGCTGGCGTTCGACGCTCCAGCACTACGCTATTGTCGGCAACTACGAACGTTCGGTCGAAAACGGCCTGGACCCGGCCCACAATGAATTTGTGCACGACACGCACGGCTTCCAGGGCGAGAACGAGGAATACAAGATCGGCGATATGCGGATCGAGGAAGCGCCCAGCTGGGGGCCGTGGGGGAACGGCTTCTGGCACGTGTTCAACGCGCCACCGCTGCCGGAGGGCCAGATGCAGAGCGGTCGGACGCAATCGGGTGATCTGGAGGTTGGTACCGGCCACCACGGGCCGAATTCCCTGTGGACCTACATCCACGCCGGTCCGACTACCTGGTTCCACCAGTATTTGTTCGAGCGCCCGGTCGATGAAGGCAACATTCATCTGTACCTGCTCTGCATGCGCAATGCGTTCCTGGAAGAGAAAAACGACGCGTACATGATCGAGCGCAATCAATATGTCGCCAATCAGGACAAGGTCGTGATCGAAGAGCTGCGCCCCGTGCTGACACCACCGACTACTACCAAAGAATTCATGGTGCCGGCTGACAAGGTGATCCTGATGTATCGCGACAAGCTCAAGGAATGGGACGCGAAGGGCTGGCGTATCGACACCGATGAAGTCGACCGCAATGCGAAACGCGTGGCGTATGCCATCCCGTCACCGGCGCGCCGCGAACACAAGGGTTGGGTCCTGGATTCCATCCCGCTGATCGCGGGCGATGCGGCGGCCGCGAAGCTGAAGGCCGCGAGCTAGCCCGCGCCTGTTTATCCACACGGGGTCGAACCGAAGTTTTTTGGAAAACTTCGGTCCGACCCCCTGTGAGTAAGCGCTAGCCGGTGTACTGGGCGATGCCGGCGAGCGAGCGTTCCACGCCGGCATTCACCTGCGCCGTTAGTTCGCCGGACTCAAGCTTGAATTTGCCAATGTCGCCCGTGAAGAAATTTCCCAGCAGGACGGTGCCTTCGTCCAGGCACGGTGACACGATCGCCCAGCCGGGTCCCGGCAGGTCCCATTCCTGCAGCACGGTGCCATCCGCAGCCAGGTGTTGCATGGCAAAGCCCGCGCGAGATGCCATGATCATCAGCAACGTACCGTCCGGATTGTGGCGGGCGACCAGCACCATCTGCCAGCTGTCCGGTGCGTACGTGACAAGATCCGGCAACTGCTTGTTGGATGCGACGTCGTACTGGAACAGATGCGGGCCGGTCTCCGAGCTGTAGACCAGCGTATGGCCATCCGGTGCCAGGCTGGATGTGGTAACGCCGAGAAATCCCGCCATGCCGCCATGCGTAGCCGTGCTGTATTCCGCCAGTTGTTCACCGTCCATTGTGAATCGATACACATGGCCATAGCCGAAGAGATCGGCATCGGGAATCCTCGCAAGGGTCGTGCCGAGCGGGCGCTCCGGTGGCAGTTTGATCTGATTGCCGACCAGGTGTTCGCCCATCAGCACCGTGCCATCGTCAGCGAAACAACAATGCGAGAACGAGCGTTCGGCAAACTTGATTTCCGGTAGCTGACGCCCTTCCGGGCTGATGCGGAGCACGCAGTGTGCATTGCTGTCGAACGCCCACAGATTGCCGTCGGGTCCGAATTGCAGTCCGCCCACCAGGTGCGTCGTACCCTCCGTCCACAGCACGCCTTTCTCGTTCAGATCGCTGTCGTACTGGAGAATCCGCCCGTCACCGGCATGATCATCGTCCGGGTTATTCAGTACGGTGCAACCGGCAAAAATGTCGCCGTGTTGAAAAGGCTGGAGCGTCGATTCCCTGGTCATTATTGGTTCTCCGGATTTAGGGCAGGGCGCATTCTACTCCGGCGGCCGCGCATGGCGACGGGCCGGCCCGGCCGCGCCCGAGCCGCGGTCAGGCCCGACGATGGCGGCGGCGTCTGCGGTAGAGCAGGACCGTGAAATCGTCGGGCTTGCTGGGCTTGCCGGGACGCTCAGTGCCCATCCTGTCCTGGGCGACGTCGGTCAACTTCCGCAGCGCATCGTCCAGCGACCCGGTGCGAATTGATTCGACGATCTCGCTTTGCAACAGGTTGTCGGTCAGCCCATCACTGGCCAGCAACAACGTGTCATAGCGCGCGATGGGTTGTTCGGTGCCAACCTCGATACTCATGTCTGCTGACCCGATCACGTTGAAGATCAGGTTCAATTCGTCGTGATTTAGCGCTTCTTTCTCGTTCAACAGGCCGGCCTCGAGCGCGAAGCCGACCGGCGAATGCGGCGTGGTTTGCGACTTGATGCGGCCACGCTGACCGCACAGCATCAGGATGGAGTCCCCTACGTGGTAGGTCCGCACATAGTCGGGACCGATTTCCGCTAGCGCCAGCGTGCTGGCAGCGCCGTTGGCCGACTCCATCACGCTGCGATTGGCTGTTTCGATACCGTCCATGATGGCGGTGCGCAGACCGCGGCCCGGTTCCTTGCCGACCGTTGCGAGCGCATCCCGGATAGTTTTCACAGTGATGTTGGACGCGCGTCGCGCACCGCCGAGGCCGCCGACTCCGTCTGCGACGACCAGCACGAGATGCGTGTCATCGACGGGTATGACGGCAGCGGAGTCTTCGTTGGGTCGCGGCTTCTGCTGATCTGCGACCGTCGATGCGCCCACTTCGCCGATCGTCAAATCGTGAATCTCTATTTCTGCGTCGGCGTCGCCGATATACAGTCGCGGTGCCTTAAGTTCGGCCCGCGGCAGCTTCGCTTTTCTTGCCTTGTCAGCCACGTCTGACCAGCTTCACAGGTATGTCGTCGTAAGCGCGTTCCATCGCAACCGCATCGCGATAGCGGTCCTGCGGTTTGAATTCCATGGCTTTGCGCAGCCAGCGCAGCACCCGTGGGCGCAACTTGCCGCGAATCCGGGGATAGTTCGGCGGCGGCCACTTGTATGGCCACTCCGGCAGATGCCCGCTGAACAGCTGATAGATGACCAGGCCGAGCGAAAAC
>JASJBD010000097.1 GCA_030066665.1 Gammaproteobacteria bacterium | reverse complement strand
GCGCCTCGACATCCTGGTCAACAACGCCGGCACGAACAAACCGCAGGCGTTTGCCGCTGTCGATAGCGAAGCGCTCGATGTCGTAATCGGGCTGAATGTGCGGGCTGCATTTCTGGTGGCGCAGGCGGCCGTGCGGGTCATGCTGCGAACCGGCGCGCCGGGCAGCGTGATTCACATGTCGTCGCAGATGGGCCACGTCGGCTCGCCCAACCGCAGCGTGTACTGCATGACCAAACACGCAATCGAGGGGCTGACCAAGGCCATGGCCGTGGAACTGGCCCCGGTCGGCATTCGCGTCAACTCGGTCGCGCCGACGTTTATCGAGACGCCGCTGGTCAAGCCCATGCTCGCGGACCCTGAATTCCGGGACTTTGTGCAGCAGCGTATCCCGCTGGGTCGGGCCGGCGAGATCGACGACGTCGTGCGCGCGGTGCTCTTTCTGGCTGATCCCCGCAATAGCATGATTACCGGGCACAGCCTGCGCGTGGACGGTGGCTGGACCGCGCAGTAGCTGTTTGTTGCGAATTGGCAACAGCGAGCCTCGTTGCTGCTATTGATGCAAATGATGCAAGTTGTGATTTGGTGGCAGTACTTGCAATTTGGTTGCATCCGAAGTACAGATATGTCTGCACAACTTTTATGGTGAATAGTTCTGGCGCTCCGGCGGCGGAATATCTGCCATGACAACCATGGCCGGAGACGGCCTGAACGAGCAAACCGCTTGGGGGAAATCAAGATGAGAACAACCGCAGCAATGACGGCGTGCCTGTCCGCGCTGATCGTCACGCTGGCGACCGGTCCGGCTTATGGCCAGATCGAGGAAATCATCGTCACCACGCAGAAGCGTGAGCAGAACGTGCAGGACGTGCCGATCGCCATTTCCGCGTTCGGCGCCGAGGAACTCGCGCGTGGCGGCATCGAGGACATTTCACGTCTGGAACTTGTGACACCGGGCCTGCAGTTCGGCTATTCGGGCGCTGATGCGCGCGTGGCGATTCGCGGCGTACGCACGGAGAACGTGTCGAACCTGGCCGACCCGCAGATCAGTTTCTTCGTGGACAACATCTACAAGAGTCGCACATCGCAGGCGCTGGCGAGCTTCGTCGACGTCCAGCGCGTGGAAGTACAGCGCGGTCCGCAGGGCACGTTGAATGGCCGTAATACTTTCGGCGGCACGATTGCGATTTTCTCCAACAAGCCGGAGGCGGAATTTGACGCCGGTGTTGACGTCAAGGTTGGCAACTACTCGTTATTCCGCACCGAGGGCTTCATCAACCTGCCGTTTTCGGACACCGTCCAGTTCCGGTTGGCCGGCATGATCGAGCGGCGTGATGGCTACATCGAGGACTTCAGTAGCGGCCTGACCTTTACGGGTCAGCCTGGCACCGTGCCGTCGCGCTCCGGCGCGGATCTCGGTGAGATCGACAAGCAGTACGTGCGCGGCTCCCTGCTGTGGGCGCCCACGGACGAGCTGGACTTCCTGCTGCGTGTCAGTCACTTCGAAGAGGGCGGTACCGCGCCCGGGATCTTCGGCTACACCACGCTGGGCACGCTGGCCGAGACCAGTCCCGCAGCACCGCCCGCGCGCCAGACGGATCTGAACGGCGTGCTGGTGCCCGGCAACACCCGGCGCGGCTCGGGTGGAGCGGCCCCTGACCGCGGGCCTTACGAAATTGCGCGCGATATCAATCCCACCCTGGATGCGCGTGAAACCGCGGTAAGTCTGGACATCAACTGGGATCTCGGTCCGGTGCTCTTCCGCTCCATCACCGGTTACACCGATTGGCGCACGCAGCAGTTCGAGGATCCGGATTACAGCCCGGCACCGCATGCGTTGACCATCCGCGAAGAGCCGGTCGTCGAAACGATTACGCAGGAGTTCCAACTGCTGTCGAACACCGACGGAGCAATTGAATGGGTCGCCGGCCTGTTCTATATGGACGACACCACCGAACAGGACTTCTTCTTCCTGCGTTTCAGCGCGGTCGAGGCACAGGATCCGGACCTGACCGTCGCTCGCCCGCTGGTCGATCCGTTCACACTGATTCCGTTCAGCCCCTTTGCACGGCTGGCCGAAGTCAAGACGGAATCGATCGCGGTGTTCGGCGATATCAACTGGAGTATCACGGACGAGTTCCGCGTCTTTGGCGGTATCCGCTGGACCGAGGATGACAAGGACTTCACGCGCTTCAACTCGGCGCAGCAGGATCCGAACAATCAGTTCAATGTCATTCGGACCCGCATACCCGTGCTGGACGCGCAAAAGAAATTCGACAAGACGACCTGGCGCCTGGGCCTGCAGTGGGACCTGAACGAAGACGCGATGGCCTATGGCCAGGTTTCGACGGGCTTTACGTCCGGCGGCTTCAACACGGTTAGCCAAATACCGAGTTTCGAACCACAGGAAATCACTGCCTACGAAATCGGTATCAAGAGCGAACTCGTCGAAAACCGCGTCCGGTTGAACGGCGCCCTGTATTACAACGATATGGAAGACATGCTCACGCAGGGCTTCGAAGATCTTGGTGTCACCGTGGTTTCCTTCCTGACGAACGCCGGCGAGATCGAGACCACCGGACTGGAACTCGAACTCGATGCAACACCGATCGACGCGGTGCGAATTACCGGTTCGTTCTCATGGATGGATGCTGAGTTCCAGCAATTCATCGTGGGTAACCCCTTCGTGCTTGGCGGCGATCCGAACCTGGCGGGCAACAGGGTCAATATCAACGGCTCGCAGGTGGCGCTGAGTCCGGAGTTCAAAATCAACCTCGCCGGCAGTTACAGGATCGAGACAGACGGCTGGGGCAGCGTGACCCCGTTCCTGCAGTTCACCTGGTCCGACGACTATCCGACAAACGATCTGAACCAGCTGCCGGGCGCGGATAGCTATACGAAGACCGACTTCCGCCTGTTCTGGGAGTCGCCTGAGGGTAACTGGACTGGCGAAATTTACGTCGAAAATCTCGAGGACGAAGAGGTGCTGGTGCGCACGACCGTGGGAAGCGACGATGCGATCTTCGCCAGCTACCTGCCGCCGCGCATGTATGGCATTCGCGTGGGTTACCGTTATCGGTAACGCAGCCGATGCCCGGTAACCGGCGCCCTCAATTCGACCATTCGGGGCGGCCTGTTGGCCGCCTCTTTTTTTAGGGCGGGTCGAGGGCTGCATCCTCCGCTGGCATCGAGTAACGTCCTATTCGCGCGGGCGCGTGCGCACCGCCTGTGACGGGGATTTGTTCCGGCGCCAGGTCGGCTTCGACCCATTCGATCAGCGGCGTCATGCCGTCGAACTCATCCGGACCGATCCCGGAATGACAATGGAACACGCCCGGGAGCAGGAACAGTCGGAAAACACCTCCAGCCGTGTCGCCATAACGCCCCTGCACGTCATCGGCATAGGCAATCATCGGCAGCGGGTTGAGGGTCTGATCCGCCCAGCCGAACCAGGTCAGCAGCTTGCCACCGCGGCTTTTGAATTGATCGAGATCCGGATCAGTTGCGTTGAGCAGGCGGGCGCGCTCTGCCATCTTCGGCAGGTCACGGTCGAGTTCCAGGTCTGCCAATTCCAGCGCCGGCCGTTCGATCGGGAAAGCGAGATAGCGGAAGAATGATCGCTCACGAGCAAGGGCCGCGTCGAGACTGTCGCCCAACAACCAGGCCCAGCCGCTGGCGCGTGTCCAGCTGCCGTCGAGCCAACTCTGCACGCGGCCCCAGGCCTCACTGCCAACCGGCAGCCCCGGATAGACCAGCCGTTGCCCATCGTGCACGCCATCGTACACGCGACGAAGCACAGCAAGCTGTGCCGATGTGACACATTCAGAACCCGTTTCTGCGTCACAGATCGGCAATTCTTCGTCGACACGGAAATCGCAAGCACGTGGATCGTCGATCAATCCGTCCCGCTTCCCGTCCAGCGCGTCACATCGCGCATATACCCGTGCCGCGAGCAGCCGCAGTTGTGGTTCGCTGAGCCGCGTGCCGTTCTGCATGTCACGGAAGGTCAGCGCCCGCGACAGGGAGTGTCCGGTGATGTCTAGAACGGGTGCGCCGGCCAGAATACCGTCGAAATCGTCCGGGTAGCGCTGCGCTTCGATAAGGGCCTGCCGACCGCCATTGGAGCAGCCATCGAAGTAGCGGAAACTGGCCGGTCTGCCATACCATGCCGCGACCAAAGCTTGCGCATGGATGGCGCTGAGGTGCACGGCGCGATGCGCGTAGTCGATCAGCGCGTCCGGATTGCCGGCCGCGAAAGTCGCACGTGGATGCTTGCGGCGATCGTGGCCCGTGTCGTTGAAAGCGGTGGCGAAGCCCTGGCGCAGCGCGTTGTCGCGCACGCGCGCAATCCAGTAGTCGTCGGTGAACTGGCCGCCGAGTCCGCCATTGCCATGCATGTAGAAGCGGCCATTCCAGCGACGCGGCAGATTGAGCTCCAGCCGGATGCGATCGTGGATGCGCAGCAGCACCCGACACAGCGCCGATTCATCATCCGGAACCTGGACCTCTTCGACTTCGACCAGCGTCAAATCCGATTCAACAAAACCCTTGATCGCCGCGCAATCGCGCAGCTGTTCGACTTCGACGCGCCGGAAATCGACGCGGGATTCCGCTGCCCGCAGGAAGCTGTAGCCATTGTGCGCGTAGGCGATCCCGGGCAGTTGCACCACGATCAATAGCCCCACTGATGTGAAAAGACGGATACACATACGCGGCTGTCAGGTTACACGACTTGCTATAGACTGCGCGCGCAATGTCCGCAGCCACTGATTTTGCTACCCCGCGAATCTCGGGGCGATTGCTCGGCGCAATCGTCGCTATCTCACCGGTCGCACTCGACATGTGCCTGCCGGCCTTGCCGGCAATAGCGATTGGCCTCAACAGCGACTCGAGCACGGTGCAGCTGATCGTCAGCGCCTATTTGTTGGGTTTCGCCACCGGCCAGTTGCTGTGGGGTTTTTTCGCGGATCGTTTCGGACGAATTCCAGCGCTGAAGTCGGGCATCGCCGTGTTTTTGGTTACGACATTGTTGTCCGGCATGGCAAGCGATGTCGGCTTTCTGATTGCCATGCGTGCCTTGCAGGGCCTTGCTGCCGCGTCGGGCGCGGTCGTGGCGCGTGTCATCGTGCGTGATGTGGCGTCCGGCCCGGCCGGGGCTTCGCTGATGTCGACGGTGACCGCCTATCTCGGTACGGCGCCGCTGCTAGCGCCTATGGTTGGCGCCGCGGTTCTCAGTTGGTTCGATTGGCGTTGGGTTCTATGGGCGCCAATGCTGTACGCGTTGGCAGTGCTGTGGGGCGTGTCGACACGGTTGCCGGAAACCAATCCGGCGCCGGATCTGGACGCGTTTCGTCCGCAGCGCATGTACCACGTCATCGCGCGCCTGCTCGGTTTCCAGCAGTTCCGCCTCGGCGCGATACTCCTGGTGCTCCCGTTTGCGGGATTTCTTACCTTCGTGTCGACCAGTGGGCCACTACTGGTCGACGTCTATGGTTTGCCGCCCGGCGTGTTCGGGCTGATTTTCGGGCTGGTCGCGATGGCCTATGTGCTCGGCGCGCTGGTCAGCCAGCGGCTGCTGCGTCGCCGGCCAATGCAGCAGGTACGCCTGTTCGCAGTCATTGCGACCACGGTGGCCAGCCTGTTTCTCACGACACTGGCATTGCTGCCCCAGGTATCGGTGTTCGCAGTCTGGGTCGGAGTGGCGGTTTATGTGTTCGGTATTGGTATCGGCCTGCCAAACTGGACCGCGTTCGCGCTGGAGCCGTTGGCCGGCGTCGCCGGACGCGGCGTTTCCGTGCTCGGGTTTTTGCAGATGGGCACGGGAGCGTTGGTCACGGCGATCGCCGCCGCAAGCTACACGAACGATCACCGATCGATGACCGCTTCCATGGCGATCACCGGGCTGCTAAGCACTGTCGTGTATGTTGTCGCCTGGAGGCGGCGGCGCTTCGGACCGTGACGCTAGGAAACTTCTGCGTTGCCTCGTCGCGTTACGGTAACAACGCCGCGCTCTGCATCGACCCGGACCCAGTCGCCGTCCTGAATCACCGCGATTGGATCCTGATCGAGATCGGTCATCGACGGCACGCGCAGCACGACCGCACCCAGCGCAATCTTCGTCGTGAGTTCGTTGAACAGCATGGCGACCGGCGCGGCCCCGGCCAGGCGCGCCGCCTGGAAATTGCTCGCCCAGCCGGATGATCCTTTGGCACCGGGAAAGACCAGGACTTTGCCGGCGAATGATTGTCCGACTTTCTCGTGCCGTCGTTCGGTAATCGTGCCGGTCATCGGGTCGATGCCGCCGAAACCGGATATCGTCTGCGTCGTCACGAATGCCTCACCCTCGGCCACGCCTTCGACGACCGGGCGGCCATGGAGTACCAGCTCTGCGGTCTGGGCGCTCACGGCGGCGTGGCCTGCCAGCGTCCGGCAACGGCTGCATTGACGCAGTCTTCGACGGAACCGAACCAGGTATCCAGTCCGAGTGTCGCCGGCAGGTAATGCGCCTGCTTGCATGAATCGGTGGCGACGACTTTGGCGCCTTCGGGGAACACACGCCCCAGCGCCGGGCACGTGTCCGTCATCAGGTAGGCGCCGGCGCCTTCAATTGTCTCGGTGTAACCCACCCGGTCCGCATGTGCTTTCAACGCGCGCGGCGTGAAGATCCAGAGCTGCGTGTTCTCAGACACGCGCCGACCCTCCAGAAGGCCGGCCACGATGCGCAGCTGCTCAACGGACGAGTGCGGACAGCCGAGCATGATGAAATCGACATTCGGGTCGTCGGCGCAATTCAGATGCTCGTAGGCCGTGCGCAGTTCCTGTTCCCCGAAGCGAATGGTTTCGGCAGGCGCTTTGCCGCCCAGCGCAGCTTCCAGCGTCGGTGCTTCCGGTGTCATGCCCACGATGTGATACATCTCCACACCACCGGACGTTGCCGAGGCCGCGCCGAAGTGCTTGGCTTTTTTCAGGTCGGGGTTCTTGTCGACGCCGACGAGTACCGGGGCGTCTTCCTTGACCACTTCGCCCACGAAATAGCCCATCAGGCCCCACTCCATCATCGACTCGACCGGGTAGTCGACCTCGATCAGGTGTGTCGCATGCCGGTTTTCCGGGATGTGGTAACCCCAGTAGGGGATACGCGCGGTCAACATTGCCGCGGCCGCACTCTGCGCGCCCTCGACATTCGCGCGTGCGCCGATCATCGAATTGGCGTACACCACGGCAGAGGATTCCATCCATGCCAGGTGCTCGCCGAAAGTCGGGATATTGCCGACCTGGTAGGGCGTGCAGGTATTGCATCGCTGGATGCCGATCTTGTCGCAAAAAACCGCATTCTTTTGAATCAGCTGCTGCGTGCGCGCCGACACGCCCTGCATCTCGTAGTAATCCGGGTCGCCGGCCTCGATCAGTTTGTACGCCATGGTTTTGACGCGCGGGATTTCAAGCGGCTCGTCGCTGTCGAGGTTCAGAAGCGAGAATACCGCTTCCATGCTGTCGCTGTCGGATATCACGCTGCGCCGATTGGGCAGTGATCCGACACTGCCGCCGCAAACGTTGTTCGTCTCTACCAGGCGCTCGGCCCCAAGCGCCTTGCCGTAGCGATACAGCAGGGACATGGCCTGCTGCACGGCCCGGCCTTCGGCGCCGTCCAGCATCGCCTGTTCAGGATCACTCAAACGCAAGTTCCACTCCTGCCGTGGCCGCTTGACGCGTTATTGCTCCAAACGACAATACAAATTGGCCGACTCCAGCCAGCTGTTGCGAGTATACCGCGCCAAATGACAGAATAGGGCAACACAAATTCTCCGGCAGCGGCCCAGGCGCGGTCCTGTCGTCGGTCCGCAGCACATCCCAGGGCGACATTGAATGACCAGGACTTACGACGCGATCATCGTCGGCGGAGGCCATAAAGGCCTGACATGCGGTGCCTATCTGGCGAAGGCCGGTTTGCGCACGCTGGTGCTCGAGCGCCGCCATATTGTCGGCGGCGCAGCGGTGACCGAGGAATTCTCGCCGGGGTTCCGCGCGTCCACGTTCTCTTTCATCATGGGTCATCTGCACCCGAAAGTGATTGCCGAACTCGAACTGGAGAAATTCGGCCTCGAGCGAATCGTCGTACCTGACGTCATTTACCCACTTTATGATGACGACTGCATCGTGTTCACGAAAGATCCGGAGAAGAACCGGCGGCAGATTGCACGCTTCTCCAAACGTGATGCGGATGCCTACCCCCAGTTTTTCGAGTACTTGTCGGGCGCCATCAATATGCTGCGGGCATTGCAGCTCGAGACGCCCTTCGACCCGACTCGCAAGGATCTCAGGTCGTGGTTGCAGATGGCGGCATTCGCCTGGCGTTACCGCAAGGTTGGCACGGACCTGTACCGAATAATCGATACCCTGTCGATGAGCGCCTACGAGTACGTATCGCAGTGGTTCGAGTCGGACGTCGTCAAAGCGACTTTCCTGTACTGGGCAACAATCGGCGGCAATGTCGGACCCTATTCCCCGGGCACTGCGTTCTACCTGGTGGCGCACCTGATCGGCCAGACAGGCATGAGTTTTTCCCGCGGCGGCATGGGCAGGATTTCTGATTCGATCGCGGCATCCGGCCGCAGCCATGGCATGGAAATCGAGGTCTCGGCGCCGGTCGACGACGTGCTGGTGCGCGATGGGCGTGCCTACGGTGTCAGGCTCACAGACGGCGAGGAGGTCCACGCCAAATTGATAGTGTCGAATGTCAATGCGGCCATTACTTTCGGCGGACTCGTTGCGGAGCAACACCTGCCGGACGAATTCATGCGCGATATCAAGAGCTTTCGGGCAAAGGGCTCGTCGTTCAAGATTCTTTGCGCCACGGATCGGCTGCCGCGTTACAAGGGCTTCGACCCTGACGTGGCCGAGGTCGAATATCCGGCCTATGCGCATATCGGCCCGACCTGCGAGTACCTCGAGCGTGCCTACGACGAGGCCAAATACGGAGGTTACTCCTCGCGTCCGTTCCTGTCCCCAATCGTGCCAACCTATTTCGACGACACCCTGGCCCCAGCGGGAAAACACGTGGTCACGCTGTACGGTGGCGTCACGCCCTACGAGTTGAAGGACAAGAACTGGGATGACGAACGTGAGCAGGTGGTCAAGAACACTATGGCGGTCATGGATGAATTCGCGCCCGGTTTTTCTTCGTCCGTGATCGACATGCAGTTATTGCTGCCGCCGGATATCGAACGCATCGTCGGTATGCCCGGCGGCAATACGCAACACGGCGATTTGACACTCGATCAACTGTTTTTCATGCGGCCGGCCCCAGGGTATGCGGATTACCGTTCGCCGGTTACGGCGCTCTATCAGTGTGGCGCGTCGACCCATCCCGGTGGGTCCGTGTCAGCCGTGTCCGGGCACAATGCCGCTCGCGAGATTCTGAAAGACTGGTCGCGATTGAAGAAGTTCTGATCCGCTCAACTCACGCGCGGCGACCGAATCAATATCGTGAACAGTCCGGCCAGCACGAGGGTGAGCGCAAACCAGCGAAAATTGCTGCCTATCGACAGTCCGGCAGCGACGAGGAGGCCGCCCAGCAGCGGGCCCACGATCGCGCCCGTGCGGCCGGCCCCGATCGACCAGCCTACTCCGGTTGTGCGAATTGCCGTCGGATAGAGCCGTGCGGCGATGGCGTAAAGCCCGACGAAGCCACCCTGAATGAAAAATCCGATCAATCCGAACAACGGCAGGATCAGGGCGGAGCCCTGCGCGAGGCCGAATCCCGCCATGATCAGTGCGGTCAGCAACAGGAATGCTGCAATCGTGCGTCGCAATCCGAGCTGCTGGGACAGGACGCCGAAGGTCGCGATTCCAAAGACCGCGCCGAGATTGAAGACCGCGCCCGCGTAAATGGCGAGCTCCAGCGCCAGTCCGGCGCTGGTGGCGAGCTTCGGTATCCAGCTGGTGAGAAAATACAGCGCCGCAAAATTCATGAAGAATGCACCCCAGAGCAATGTCGTAGGTATCGTCAATTCAGCTGTGAAAAGGGCCCGTACGCTGCGCCGTTCCTCCGCCTGCGTGTGCGCAGCGGGCAAGCTTTCAATCCGGGCGTGACCCATTCTCTCGAGGAGCCGGTTGACCGTGTCGAGCGCGCCCGCCGGCCGCATGCGCATCAGGAAGCTGGGCGATTCCGGCAAGAGCCACCACGTAAGGGGCAGCGTAATCAAGGTTGCCACGCCGGCAGTAACGAATATCGCGCGCCAGCCGAAATTCGGAATGATGTCGGCTGAGATGACACCGAATAGCGTTGCCCCAACCGGGTAGCCGGCAAGGACCGCGCCGAGGATCAGGTTGCGATGTCGATCCGGCGCGAACTCGGCCGCCATGGTCGCGACACTGGCGAGCATGGCGCCGATGCCGAGTCCGCTGAGAAACCGCAAGACCATCAGGCTGCCAAGCGTCTGCGCGAAGGCAGTTGCCAGCACTGCGGATCCCGTCAACACGATGGAGATCATGATCATGCGACGGCGGCCGATGGTGTCGGCATAGGGCGCGATGAACATGGCTCCGGATGTCATGCCCAGCAAGCCCGCGCTGAACACGACTCCCAGCGCCGCCGGTTCGATGGCCCATTCCTCGGCCAGCAGTGGCGCTGCGTAGGAAATGACCAGGACGTCCATACCGTCAAGCGCATTCATCAGGAAACACAGTGCGAAGACGAGCCACTGCAAGCTGCTGATTCGACCCGCGTCGATCAACAAACGTGCATCGTCTGGGATTGCAGAGCTCTCAGCCATGTGTATTGCCACGACGCATTCTTTCGCCTTGCCTGCCCAGGTGGGTCAGCGCCCACCCGCGAGTTCGTAGGGCCTGTATCGGCTGGCGAGCAGCTGCCGGCTGCCGGCATAGGTAATTCGCGTCAACGTCACGCAGCGACCCTGGTACCAGTTACGTCGCTGTATGAGGATGCAGGGCTCGGCCCGTCCGATTTCCAGCAACGCCGCGATGCGCTTGTCCGGCGTGACAGCCGCAACGACGTTCTCGATTTCCTCGAGTACGGAGCGGCTGGCAAGATAATCGAACACGCTGCGCTTCGAGAAATCCTGGTCAAGAAAATCGGGGTAGACCGACGGAACCGCGAAGCGCTCTTCGTACGCGACCGGTTCGCTGTCCATGCTCTGTACGAGCGCGACGTGAAAGACGTCGCTGCCGGCTTCCATTTCCAGCAGGCGACTCACTTCATGATCTGCTGCGCAGCGCCGATGCAACAGCACCTCGGTCGTCGCTTCGCCGCCGAGCCGGCGAATCTCCTCGACGACATCCCGGACCTCGATCAGTGAAAAGCGGTGGGTGAAGTTCGTGACGAAGGTACCTGACCCCTGGGTCCTGCGAAGCAGGCCCTCGGACACGAGTTCTCGAATGGCGCGTTGAACGGTCAGGCGCGACACGGTAAAGCGCTCGGCAAGGCGGTGTTCCGATGGAATCCGGTCCTCCGGCCGCAGCGCGCCGGTCTGGATTTCGTGCAAAATCTCGTTCTTTATCTGAAGATAACGCGGTTGCGGCATCGCAATAATTTGTACTTACAAATATTGTTGACCCTACTCGATTATGGCAACCTTGTGAATCGAAATAACACTCACGTGCCAGCCAGGCCGAGAGAATCCATTGCAGAAAGATCAGGCAGCCCGATGAGCGAACCTTTCCAGATGCCCCAGTACGTGCTCGACCGCGTTATGAACAAGCGCGGGAAGCTCCATGTATTCGAAGCGCTGCAGCCGGAACGCACGGCGCTGTTAGTCATCGACATGCAGAACGCGTTCGTGAAGGGCAAGGTCAAAGCTGAGACTGCGCTGGCGATCATGCCAACGATCAATCGCCTTGCCGAGCGTTTGCGAGCAATGGGCGGGCGAGTCGCCTGGGTGCAGCTGCAGGCCGGCAAGGCCGACGGCAGCAGCGTAGCCGAGCTGTATCATAAATATTTCTTCACGCCGACTGGCGCCGAGGGTCATCGCAGCAGTCTGACGCCGGGTGAATGGGGTTACGAGATTTGCGAAGAACTCGACGTGCGTGAGGAAGATCTTCGAGCCTGGAAGACGCGTCACAGTGCCTTCGTGCACGGACATGGGAATTTGCACGAGCAATTGCAGGATCTGGGCATCGAGAACCTGCTGATTGGCGGAACCGTGACAAATTTCTGCTGTGAAACAACTGGTCGCGACGCGATGATGCTCGACTATCGCGCGGTCATGGTGTCAGACTGCAACGCCGCGCGCTTCCCGGAAGATCACTCGGCGGGTCTCACCACCTTCTTTCAGAGCTTTGGTGACGTCTACACGACCGACGAAGTCTTTGAGGTGCTGGAGAAGGGTCGGGAGCTGCAGGCATCGACCTGAAGTGTGGCGCTGAGTGGTGCAGCCGGTAGGTTTTGACTCGGCTGGTATTCTCCGGAGATCGAGTATGGCGGCCAAGAGTGATTCACAGTCGAGTCAGCGGTGCTTGCCAGATTTTCCTAGCATCGTCCCAAATCTGATCGATGGCCAGATGGTCAGCACTGCTGCGCAATTACAACCGGTCTACGATCCGAGCACTGGACACACCGTTGCCGAGTTGGCTGAAGCCGATGCAAGCACAGTGTCTCAAGCGGTCGAGGCTGCGCGACGGAGTTTTTCGTCCGAAATTTGGTCCGGTGCACCGGTCGCGGAGCGCCAGCGCGTGCTGTACGACTGCGCACAGGTCATCCTGGAGCACGGCGAAGAACTCGCGCAACTCGAGACCTTGTGCGCCGGCATTCCGATCGCCGGTTCCAGTCGTCGCCACGTCGAGATCGGTGCCGGCTGGCTGCAATACTTTGCCGAACGAATCGGCTCCTGGTCCGGCGCTGTGCACAATCAGGCGCCAGGCGCGACGACCCTGGTCATTAACGAACCGCGTGGCGTTGCTGCCCAGTTCTCACCATGGAATGTGCCAATTGGACTCGCCTTGCTGAAAGTGTCGGCCGCGATCAGCGTTGGCAATTCGGTCGTGCTTAAGCCATCGGAACAGACTCCGCTGGGGATCCTGCGCGCGATCGAATTGCTGCACTCAGCCGGGTTGCCGCCAGGAGTCGTGAACCTGGTGAATGGGCGCGGCCCGGTAACCGGTGCGGCGCTGGCCCAGTCGCAGGATATCGATTGCGTATCCTTTACCGGTGGCGGCGTGGCGGGCCGTGCGGTGGCACAAGCCGCTGCGGCACGGTTTCTGCCCTGCGTACTGGAACTCGGCGGGAAGTCCGCGGTCGTGATCTTCGAAGATGCCGATCTGGACCTGGCCCTGGAGGCGGCGTTGCTATCGGCCTTCGGTAATAATGGCCAGGCCTGCCTGGCCGGCTCGCGCATCCTGGTGCAGGCAAGCATCGCGGACGAATTCATTGATCGTTTTGTCGCGCGCGTGCAGCGTATGCGCATTGGTGATCCATTCGATCCGTCCAATGATCTCGGCCCCATGGCCAGCGCGTCGCACCGCGACTACGTGGTCGGATTTGTCGATAAATTAAAAGCCGATGGCGACGAGCTGCTGACCGGTGGCAGGGCGCTGTCCGAACTGGAACCGGGTTATTACGTCGAGCCCATGGTGGCGCTCTGCCATGATCCGTCTCACAGCGTTGCACAGCAGGAGATATTCGGCCCATTCGCGACCTTTTTGAGATTCGCCGACGAAAAAACAGCCTTCCGGATCGCGAACTCAACGCGCTATGGTTTGCTCGCCTATTTGTGGACTCGCGACCAAGGCCGCGCGCTGCGCGGCTACCAGCAACTGCGCGCGGGCAGCGTGGTGATCAACGGTCCCATGCTTCGGGAACGAAATGCGCCCTTCGGCGGTATTGGAGACAGCGGAATGGGCAGCGAAGGCGGTGATTACTCTTTGCGTTTCTATTCGCAGGAAAAGACCGTAGTGATGGCGCAGGATTGGCAGCCGACCCGGCGTATTGGCGCGACTTGACACGATGAATATGCTGGAGGGAAAAGTCGTTTTGGTAACCGGGGCTGCGCAGGGTATAGGCGCAACGCTGGCGCGCGGACTGGTGGAGCGGGGCGCGGCAGTCATCGCGGCCGACATTGAGGATGCGACGCCGGTGGCGAGGGACATTGAAGCAAGTGGCGGCCGCGCCCTCGCCGTGCGCTGCGATGTGACCGATGCGCAGGAGATTGAACATACCGTGCAAGCAGCGCTGGACGGTTTCCAGCGTCTGGACGGGGTGGTCAATAACGCCGCGCTGTTCGGCAGAGTGCAGAACATCAGCATGTTCGACATCGACATGGCTGACTGGGATCAGATCATGGCGGTAAACGCGCGCGGTCCGTGGCTGGTAGCGCGTGCTGCTATTCCCGCGATGGAACAGATTGGCGGCGGCGCGATAGTCAATGTTTCGACCAATCGGGTGTTTGTCGGTACGCCCGAGTTATTGCACTACGATGCCTCCAAAGGCGCGGTCGTTGCGCTGACGCGATCCATGGCTCGGGAAGTCGGCGGTCGCGGTATCCGGGTGAATTGCGTGGCGCCCGGTCTGACCATGAGCGAGAACGTGCGCCAACGAGCGGGCATCGACAGCCGCGCGCCATTGGTGAACGCGCGCCGGGCGATTCAGCGTGACCAGCAGCCCGAAGATCTGGTCGGCGCAGTCGCGTTCCTGCTGAGCGATGACGCGCGATTTATCACGGGCCAGACACTGGTGGTCGACGGCGGCAGTGTCATGCACTGACGTTCATCGGTGCTGGTCAGATGTAGTGCTCCACTTCATCGACCGGCCCAACCGTGTACCGCGGCAATGGGCGTTCCGTCCAGCTGTCGAAGTCCGCGGGTACGAGGTGAAGTTCCTGCTTGAGCCGGCGATCGAGTCGGGTGTCTTCAACTAAAAACTCGCAGCTCGCCGGGGCCGAGGCGTCGACGGTTAGATCGGAGCAGGGGCAGGCGAGCATCAGCCCGCGCGGCAAATCCTCATCGTGGCCTCCGGCCCGTTGCAGTAGCTCCTTGGGTTCAGGCAGCGAGGCCGAATGCTGCTCGACTCGCTGCGGCCTGCCCGTTGACTGCTCGAGCTGGACCGCAAGGCGCAATTTGTCGAAGTGGTCGGCAAGGTGCCGCAGACGCCAGGCTTGGCGCGATACGGCACAGTCGGCGGTCACCCGCGCTTGGCCGACCCCACAGACAAGTACCCCGCTGCCGAAGAGCACGCCGCCGCCGACTGCGGTCAACAGGTAGACCGGCGTCAACTTGATTGGATCAAAGGCACTTTGCAGGCTCTCATGACTGTTGACACGCTGGATGGGTAAACGCTCTATCGCGGATTCGTCGACGATGATCAGCTGGTCAATGATGATGTCCGGCGTCGTCACCTCTTTGCGCGCATTCATCACGTGAGGCTTGTATAGAAATGTGGTCATGCATCGCTCCAGGATTAGTCAGGTCTGAATACTGCCGTTTGCATCGGGCGCCCACGCAATCATGCGAATCTCGCCGAGTTCGCGCTGCATCTTTTCCCAGGTGTCGCCGCCGTCCTGGCTGCGAAAGATCTGGCCGAATATCGTCGCGACGAAAATCAAACTCGGATCGGACGGGTGCGTGGCGATGGACCAGATGGTGCTGTTGATTGGCTCAGGGACCGGCAGCTGAGTCCAGGTCATGCCGTCGTCACGGCTTGCCAGCAGCATGCTGGTTTCGCCCGACGGCTTGTCACCAACCGATGCGAAGATGACCTCGCCGTCGGCTCGCTTCTTCAGGCTGCGAACATAGGGCCACGGTGCCGCCGGTGTGGGTACGTGGGACCAGGTCCTGCCGTTGTCTTCACTGCGATGCACGCCAGCTTCCGTGGAACACAACAGGCGGCGTTCGCCGTCGCGGTCAATGAACACCACGTCGTGCGTGTCGCAGTCGCGCAGGCCTTCAACCAGGCGTTCCCAGGTCTCACCCCTGTCGGTCGAACGAAACACACCGTCAATCTCGATGGTTATCCAGATCGTATCCCGGTCCCGCGGATCAAAATGGATCGACGTGACGCGTGACGTATTGATGAACCAGCATTCGGTACCCGCATTGAGTCTGCTGCGCGTCCACGAGCCACCGTTGTCGGCCGAGATAAAAATCTCTCCCGGTCGTGTCCCGCAGACAATGAAATTCGGGTCGTGGGGATCCTGCTCGACCTGCAAGATCTGCAGCGAGTCCATCGGCGAGGGCAGGTGTTCGAAACGTCCCGATGCCTGAGTCCAGCGATATAATCCCTGATCCGTGCCAGCCAGTAATTCGCCCGGTCGCTGCGGATGGGTGGCCACGGCCCAGCAGCGCGCTTCGTTGTAGATTCCTCCGGTCGGGGTCAGCAGCCGGTTCCAACTCAGCCCTTCGTCGTGGCTGAACCAGACCGCCTGCATGGTTGCGGCAAAAGCTGTGTATTTCATTGTTCCCCGCCTGCAGGGTTAGTGACGATTTTGCCGGCCACGCCGTAGCTGCCCTCAGGCACTTCGTGCAGCACGACGCGCACGTGTTCCGGGCGGGCGGGCAAATTCTGCACGACGGCATCGGTCAACGCCTGGATCAGGCGTGCCTTGGTATCGCGATCGCGACCTTCGAAAATTGTCAGGTTGACTATTGCCACTCGGTGTTACCTCTCGTTCAAGCAGCCGGCGTGATCCCGGATTCTGACATGCTGTTTGCAGCGCGTCGCTCTCGCAGTTCAGTGACCATCCTCGCATGCTCGCGAGTGTTGAACGGAAACGCTGCAATCACCAGGGCTGACGCGACGAAACCACAAATGGGTACCAACGTCATGATCTGGCGCAACCCGGTCAAGGTTGCTTCGCTTTGTTCGACGTTGGCCTCGAAGCCTACGGCCTCCAGCAAGACGCTGAGACTCCAGGTGCCGACAGCCAGGGACGTCTTGTTGGCCAGCGAAACCAGCCCGAACAGCGGTGCTTCGAGTCGCTTGCCGGTTTTCCATTCGCCGTAGTCTGCGGTGTCGGCCACCATCGCAAAAAAAGTCATCAGGAAGGCGTGAATGCCGGTACCGCCGATGAATATCAGGGTGACCAGGGGCACCAGCTCCTGTATTCCAGCAACGTAAATGGTCAACAGGGATACCGATGCGAGGAGACAGCCGATGATCCAGACGGTCTTCTTGCTGGTCCAATGCGTGATGGGTACCCAGATGGCCGGGGACAAAATACCCGCTACCGCAATAGCGGACAGGGCCCAGCGGGCGGCATCACGGTCACCGAGGTCGTACTTGAATACGTACACGATGCTCTTGTTGAGAATCGTGTAACAGCCCGTAAACAGAATGACACCGACAAAGATCAGCAGAAACGCATGGTTGCTTTTCAGGGCCTGGAGCATTTCGGCAGGTCGAATCGCAGGCGGGGCTGCGTCGGCGTCGGTACGCCGCTCGCGCGTAAAGGCGAAGCACAGCCACAGCGCCGCGACGCCCAGGCATGCGCATATCAGAGCCACCCGTAGAAAGCCGAGCGCCTCGTCAGGTCCACCGAAGTAAGAAACTGCCGGCAGGCCGAGAAAGGACACGGACAAAGACGCCAGCGAGATGAACACGCTCTTGACGCCAGCGATGCTGGCGCGCTCATCGGCATCGGTCGACAGGCGGGCGATCAACGAGGTGTAGGGTATGTAGACCACCGTGTAGCAGGTACGGAACACGATGTGCAGTATCAGGGCCCACCAAAACAGGCTGTCACCCTCGAGATCCGGCGTGATGAACAGCGCCGCGAAGCTGGCGGCAAACGGCACCGCGGCGAGCAACAGGTAGGGTCGGTATTTGCCCCAGCGGCTCCGGGTACGTTCGATCAGCCAACCCATCAACGGATCGGTGATTCCATCCCACAATGACGCCAGGAAAAACACCAGACCGGCACGCGCCGGGCTCAGGCCGAGCACATCGGTATAAAAGTAGAGCAGGTACAGCGCGACGGTCATCCATGCCAGAAACACCCCGTAGATGCCGGTCGCGTAGCCAATACGCCCGCCAAGGCTGAGCTGCCGCTCGCTCACTGGCGTAGTCTGTGCGTGAAATTCATCTGACTTGACTTTACGCTCTGCGATACGTTTCATGGTTTTCCCATAAACCGCCGCGTGCTTGCAAGCCCCGGTTAGAAGCAACAACGACATGGCAGGAGAATCCGGACAACCGGCTGACCCGATGGGAACGATTGAATCCCGATTGCAAGATCTTGGGCTGAAACTCCCGGCACCGCTGGTGTTGCCCAGCCCGAATCGCACGAGCGCTGTACAGGTCAAGGACATGTTGTATTTGAGCGGCCACGGGGCGGCGTTGCTCGAAGACGAGTCCGTGATGCGGCGGGGCAAACTCGGTCGCGAGGTTTCGCAGGAGGAGGGCTATCGGACGGCGCGAGCGCTTGCGCTGAAGATGCTGGCGACGATCAAACATCATGTCGGCGACCTCGATCGCGTGGCTCGGGTCGTAAAGATTCTCGGCATGATCAACGCCGTGCCGGACTTCGAAAGGCACAACAAGGTGCTGGATGGTGCATCCGATCTGCTGTTTGAGGTATTTGGTCCTGAGATCGGCTGCCACGGGCGTTCCTCAGTGGGAGTGGGGGGTCTGGTTGCCGATCAGCCAGTCGAGATCGAGGGAATTTTTTTGATTCGGACCTAGCTGGAGTAGCAGTCATGGCATTTATTT
>JASJBD010000096.1 GCA_030066665.1 Gammaproteobacteria bacterium | reverse complement strand
TACGTCGACATCGATGCGCACCATGGCGACGGCGTTTTCTACGCCTTCGCCGCCGACCCGGAGATTTGCATCGCCGACCTGCACGAGGATGGTCGCTATCTCTATCCGGGCACAGGCCATGCCAGCGAAACCGGCGAGGGGCAGGCCGCCGGAACCAAGCTCAACCTGCCGCTGATGCCGGGCGCGGGCGACGCGGATTTCCTTAAGGCCTGGGAGCAGGCCGAGAGATTTATCGACGACTTCGCGCCGGAGTTCGTGCTGCTCCAGTGTGGCGCGGACAGTCTCGCGGGCGATCCGATCACGCACCTGCAATGCTCCGCAGCGGCGCACGGGCAGGTCGCGGCGCGGCTCTGTCGACTCGCCGACCGCCATTGCGACGGGCGCCTGGTCGCGTTGGGTGGCGGCGGTTACAACCGCGACAACCTGGCCCGCGGCTGGACGGCCGTGGTTACGGCGCTCGCTGCGCAGCACTGACCCGGCGGAAGTGGGTCGGGTACAATTGCAGTCTTTTTTTTGCGGAGACTCTCCATGTTCACAGCGGACTGGAAAATCGCTGATTTCGACCCCGAACTGGCGGCGGCAATCCGGCAGGAGGAACGGCGCCAGGAGGAGCATGTCGAACTCATCGCGTCCGAGAACTATGCCAGCCCGCGCGTGCTCGAGGCGCAGGGATCGCTGCTGACCAACAAGTACGCCGAAGGCTACCCGCGCAAGCGTTACTACGGTGGCTGCAAGTATGTCGACGTCGCCGAGGAACTCGCGGTGCAGCGGGCCTGTGAATTGTTCGGTGCAGACTATGCCAACGTGCAGCCGCATTCTGGATCGCAGGCGAACGCGGCGACGTACATGGCGCTGATGAACCCTGGCGACACGGTTCTCGGGATGAGCCTCGATCACGGGGGTCACCTGACGCATGGTTCCCCGGCGAATTTCTCGGGTCGGCTCTATAACGCCGTGGCGTACGGTATTGATGCCGAGGGCAAGATCGACTACGACGAGGTTGCGGCAGTGGCGCGGGAGCACAAGCCGCGCATGATCATTGCGGGTTTTTCCGCCTATTCGGGCCTGCTGGATTTCGCCAGGTTCCGGGAAATCGCCGACTCCGTCGGTGCTTACCTGCTGGTCGACATGGCGCACATCGCTGGTCTGGTTGCCGCCGGCGAATATCCCAATCCGGTGCCCCATGCCGACGTCGTCACGACGACGACGCACAAGACCTTGCGCGGTCCCCGCGGCGGTCTGATCCTGGCCCGGGAAAACCCGGAACTGACCAAGAAATTCAATTCCCTGGTATTTCCCGGCACGCAGGGCGGCCCGTTAATGCATGTCATCGCGGCGAAAGCCGTGGCCTTCCTCGAAGCCATGCAGCCCGAGTTCAAGACTTACCAGCAGCAGGTGAAGGCCAACGCACGCTTGCTGGCGGGCGAGTTGCAGGAACGCGGCCACAAGATTGTCTCCGGCGGTACCGAGAATCATATGTTCCTGCTCGACCTGATCGACAAGGACATTACCGGGAAGGATGCCGACGCCGCGCTGGACGCGGCAAACATCACCGTGAACAAGAATGCTGTACCCAATGATCCGCGCTCGCCATTCGTCACCAGTGGCCTGCGCATGGGCACGCCGGCAATCACGACACGGGGTTTCGCCGACGACGAGGTCGCGCAGTTGGCAGGCTGGATTGCCGACGTTCTCGAAGACATTAGTGACGAAAGCCGCGTTGCTGCGATTCAGGAGGAAGTGATCGCGCTGTGCCGACGCTTCCCCGTGTACGGCTGATGGCTTGATGGCACCGGCCGCGGGTATTCCGCATGCACTGCCCGTTCTGTAGCAACCCCGAGACGAAGGTCAACGACTCGCGCCTCGCAGGGGCGGGGCGGCAGGTCCGGCGGCGTCGCGAATGCCTTGCGTGCGGTGAACGCTTTACGACTTTCGAAACACCCGAACTCGTCATGCCGCGACTGATCAAGCGAGATGCAAGCCGCGAGCCCTTCGACGAAAATAAACTGCGAGGCGGGATTGTGCGGGCTCTGGAAAAACGGCCGGTCAGCAGCGAAGCCGTGGAACGTGCTGTCGATCGCATCATTCATGAGCTGCAGACGGCCGGCGAACGGGAAATTCCATCGCGCCAGGTTGGCGAACTGGTGATGGAAACCCTGCGTGCGCTCGATGAGGTCGCGTACGTGCGGTTTGCATCCGTGTACCGGAGTTTCCAGGACGTGACGGAATTCCAGGAAGAGATTCAGCGCTTGCGTGAATTCGCGGACACGGATAGGCGCAAGAACCAGATGTCGTTGTTACCCGATGACGAGGACTGACCAATCCCTGATGGCGGAGGCCTTGCGACTCGCCTGGCGAGGTCAGTATTCGGCGCATCCGAATCCACGCGTCGGCTGTGTCATTGCTCACGGCGAGGAGATTGTCGGTTCAGGCTGGCACGCGCGCACCGGGGCCGCGCACGCGGAGGTCGTTGCGCTCGAGGACGCCGGCGACGCGGCCCGAGGCGCGACGGCGTACGTGACGTTGGAACCCTGCTGCCATCACGGGCGGACGCCACCGTGCACGGACGCGTTGCTCGAAGCCGGGATTGCACGCGTGGTGGTTGGCGCGGGCGATCCGTTTCCGGCGGTCGATGGCGGGGGTCTGGAGCAACTGCGCGCTGCCGGCATCGATGTACTGACCGGCGTGCTGGAACAGGATTGTGCCGCGCTGAACGCCGGGTATAACCAGCGCGTAACAACCGGCGCTCCTAAAGTCACCAGCAAACTCGCCGTCAGCGTCGATGGTCGGACGGCTCTCGGCAACGGTGTCAGTCAGTGGATCACCGGGACGGCCGCGCGCGAAGATGTCCAAAAACTTCGCGCCCGCAGCGGCGCCATCCTGACTGGCATCGGCACGGTGTTGGCAGATGATCCGTCGCTGAACGTGCGCGGCAAGAACCTGCCAACGGATTCGCAACCGCTGCGTGTCGTGGTCGATTCCCGGCTCCGTCTGCCGGTCGGTGCGCGGCTTCTGTCGTTGCCGGGCGATACCCTGGTCGCGTCGGTTGTGCCGGACGCGGAACGCGAGTCGGCCCTGCGCGCTGCCGGTGCCAGTGTTGAGCAGCTGCCGGCGGCGGGTGGGCGCGTGGATCTCGCACGCTTGCTGCAACACCTGGGCCAGCTGCAGATCAATGACGTGCTGGTGGAGGCCGGCCCGGTATTAAATGGCGCGCTGCTGGCGGCCGGCTTGCTCGACGAGTTGATCGTGTACCAGGCCCCGCACGTGCTGGGTGCTCACGCGCGCGGTATGTTCGCGATGGAGGCGCTGACCACGATGCACGACAGGCCGGAATTGAGGCTACTGGATTGGCGTCGGGTCGGCGATGATCTACGAGTGCATTACAGCTGCAGATCGGATTCGGACTAGAGCGATGTTCACTGGAATTATTCAGGCGCTGGGGAAAATCGAATCGCGCGAGGATATGGGCGGCGACTATCGCCTGACAATCGACAGCGGTGAGCTGGATTTGTCGGCTGCGGGTCTCGGCGACAGTATTGCTGTGAATGGTGTATGCCTGACGGCGACGGCGCTGGATGCGCGTCGATTCACCGCCGATGTATCTCGCGAGACGCTAGAGCTGACGACGATTGGTTCATTGCAGGACGGTGCGTTGGTCAATCTCGAGCCCGCCTTGACGTTGTCCACGCCGCTCGGCGGTCATCTGGTTTCGGGCCATATCGATGGAGTCGGCAAACTGGTCTCCCTGACACCCGAGGCGCGCTCGACTCGAATGGTATTCGAGGTGCCCCGATCGCTCCGCCGCTATATCGTGCGCAAGGGTTCGATCTGTATCGACGGTACCTCCCTGACCGTAAACGAAGTCGATGGTGAGAAATTTGGCGTAAATATCGTGCCGCATACGCTGGAACGCACTATCATGGGGTCGTATGCGCCGGAGACCCGAGTGAACATCGAAGTCGATCTCGTGGCCCGGTACCTCGAAAAGCTGGTGCAGGACCGTGACTAAGCAAACCGAACCCGCGCAAAAGGACATCCAGGTAACGTGCTTCAGTCCGATCGAAGATATCGTCGCGGATATTCGCGGTGGTCGGATGGTAATCATCGTCGACGATGAAGACCGCGAAAATGAGGGCGACCTGGTGATGGCCGCGACGAAAGTTCGCCCGGACGATGTGAATTTCATGGCCCGTTATGGTCGCGGCCTGATTTGCCTGACTCTGTTGCGTGAGCGTTGCCGGCAATTGCAGCTGCCGTTGATGGTGTCAGACACCGATGAGGCAAAAAGCACGAACTTCACCGTTTCCATCGAGGCCGCCGAGGGCATCACGACCGGAATATCGGCGCATGATCGCGCGCGCACCATTCGCGCGGCGGTGGCGCCAAATGCAAACCCCGCGGACCTGCGACAACCGGGGCATGTCTTTCCGCTGATGGCACAGCCCGGCGGGGTGCTCAGTCGCGCCGGGCACACGGAAGCCGGTTGCGATCTCGTGCGGCTTGCCGGTCTCGAGCCGGCCGCCGTGATCGTAGAGATCCTGAATGAGGACGGTACGATGGCGCGGCGGCCTCAGCTGGAGATCTTCGCTCGCGAACACGGGCTGAAAATCGGCAGCATTGCGGATCTGATCCGTTATCGGTTGGAGCACGAGGAGACACTCGAACGGATTACCGATCAACAAGTGGAAACGGACTTCGGCCCGTTCCGGATGCTGTGTTACGAAGACCATGTCAATCGCAACGTGCACCTCGCGATGGTGAAGGGCGATCTGCGGGGAACGGACGCGCCGCTCGTTCGCGTGCACGTTCAGGATACGCTCGGCGACATTATCGGTGTGCACGATCAACATCTCGGCTGGCCGCTGCGCGAGGCACTGCGCAAGATCGCCGAAGCGGGCAGCGGTGTGCTGGTACTGCTGCGTTATGGTGAATCGCCGCGCGCTCTCGTCCGGGCGGCGCGCGCGCTCGAAACGCCGCCGCCGGACATCGGTCAGGCCAATGCCGGGGCTGCCGTCCTGCGAACCTTCGGTACGGGCGCCCAGATTCTTCGCGATCTGGGTGTCACGCGCATGCGTGTACTCAGCGCGCCCAAGCAAATGCACGGTATTTCGGGTTTCGGGCTCGAGGTAGTAGAGTACGTCGACCGTCACGACTGAACCCTCCGGATATTCGCGATGCGCACCGTTGAAGGCAGCCTGGTCGTGCGCGACGAGCGTTTTTGCATCGTCGCGTCGCGATTCAACGAGACGCTGGTCGACCGACTGGTCGCCGGCGCGCTGGACGTGTTGCATCGCCATGGCGCCGACGACTCCCAGCTGCACCTGGTGCGAGTGCCGGGTGCGTTCGAGCTGCCGCTGGCGGTGCAGAAATTGGCGGCCACGCGACAGTACGACGGCATCATCGCCCTCGGTGTCGTCATTCGTGGAGCGACGCCGCATTTCGATTACGTCTGCGCACAGGCGGCGGCGGGCCTGCAACGCGCCAGCCTGGAAGCCGGCGTCCCGGTCGGTTTCGGCCTGCTGACCTGTGACACGATTGAACAGGTCATGGAGCGCGCCGGCACCAAGGCGGGAAACAAGGGTGCTGATGCGGCGCTGACCACCATTGAAATGGTCAGCCTGTTGCGCCAGATCGAAGCCTGACGGGACCATGACGGGCCGAGGCCGGCACGGCGCACGTCGCTTGCTCGTGCAGGCGCTCTATCAGCATCAGCTTGGCGGGCATGAGCTGGACTCGCTGTTGCAGCAGTTCAGTGCGGATCCGGCCCACGCCGACATCGATGACGACTTTTTCCGCAGCATGCTCACCGAGATTCTGCGAACGCGCAGTGACCTGGACGCTCGCATCGAGGCGGGCGCGGATCGCCCGGTTGCACAACTCGATCCCGTGGAGCGCGGCGTGCTATGGATCGGTATCACCGAACTCACGCGCCGCGCGGACGTCCCGCATCGCGTGGTGATCAATGAAGCGGTCGAGCTCGCCAAAGAGTTCGGCGCTCAGGACAGTTATCGGTATGTCAACGCGATTCTCGATGGTCTCGTCGGTGAGGGTCGCTAGCCAGCTTTGCCGCTATGGATGAGTTTGAACTCATCCGCCGGTATTTCACGCGTCCGTTGCAGGATTCCGCGGGCATCGTGCTTGGCATCGGCGACGATGGTGCAGTGACGCGAGCGCCGCCCGGCGAGGAACTCGTCATCGCGACTGACACGGTGGTGGCGGGCACACATTTTCATGCGAACCTCGCGCCCGCATCGATCGGTCACCGGGCACTGGCAGTGAATCTGAGCGATCTCGCTGCCATGGGCGCCAGGCCGTTGTGGTTCACACTGAATCTGTGTCTGCCCGACAGCGATCCGGACTGGTTGGATGCATTCTCCGCCGGTCTGTTTGCGCTGGCTAACCACCATGAGATCGCGCTGATTGGGGGGGACACCGTGCGAGGTCCGTTGTGCGTTACCGTGACTGCAATAGGCGCTGTGCCAACCGGACAGGCCTTGTGCCGATCGGGTGCGGCGGCGGGTGACGCGATCTATGTCACCGGCACGTTTGGCGATGCCGGTTGTATCTGGCGCAGCTTCGCACCGGGGAAGGATCCTGTTGCAGATGAGGATTTGTTGCGCGCCTTCGAATACCCGCAGCCGCGCCTCGGGGAAGGGCGTTCGATCCGCGGCCTCGCTTCGGCCTGCATCGATGTCTCGGACAGTTTGCAAGCCGACCTCGGTCATCTATTGACGGCGAGTGACCTCGGCGCAATTGGCGACGTCGATTGCGTGCCCGTGTCAGCGGCGTTGCGTGCGCAGGTCGGCGACGACCAGGCTGTGGAACTGGCGCTGCTGGGCGGCGATGACTACGAGCTCTGTTTCACTGTGCCGCCGCCGCACGAAGCAGAGCTGCGGCGCGTCGCGCGGAGCTGGAACTGCCCCGTTACGCGTATTGGTGAGACCACCGGGATCGCCGGTTTACGGTGGCGCCGAGCCGGCGAAGACTGGCAACCGGCGACAACCGCTTTTGCACATTTCGGCGCCGACGAGTCATGAACCTGCAAGGCGAACAGGGATTGTTGCGGACGGTAGTCCGCGATCCCGTGCACTGGCTGGCGTTTGGCTTCGGTGCCGGTCTGTTGCCCGTCGCTCCCGGCACCTGGGGTTCCCTGGTGGGGCTGGGATTGTTTCTGCTGCTGCCGCCACTCCCCGCCGTCTGGCTCGTTGGCATCGTGGTTGCGGCGTGCGTTGTCGGTATTGGTATCTGTGGTGCCAGCTCGCGCCGCCTCGGCGTTCACGATCACCCTGGCATCGTGTGGGACGAGATCGCCGGCATGTTGCTCGTCGCCGCCACTGTGCCCCGCACGGCGGCCTGGCTGGCTGCGGCATTCCTGGCTTTCCGGCTGTTCGACGTGTGGAAACCGTGGCCGATTCGGGACCTGGATCACAGCGTTTCCGGGGGTCTCGGCATTATGCTCGATGACGTTGTCGCGGCCGTGTATGCGGCGCTGTGCATAGGGATTTGCCAGCGCATCATCGCGGTTCTTTAACCTAATCCAAATAGCCCAGGGTGCGCCACGGATGGCCGAGCTCGCGCGTCAAAATGCCCCTGCGGCATTCCGTCCCGAAAAGTTCGGGAAGTACGACATCATCAAGCAAATCGGGCAGGGCAGCACCGGCAACGTGTTCCTGTCGCACGATGCCTATTTCGGCCGTGATGTCGCGATCAAGGTCTACGACATCGAACCGGATGATGATCCGCAGCGGGCGAAGATTGCCCGGAAAATGTTCTTCAACGAGGCGCAGATGGTCGGGATGCTGCAGCACCCGAACATTCTGCCGATCTACGATGCCGGTGAAGAGAACGGCAAGTATTACGTCGTGATGGAGCATGTGCAGGGCGCGCGAACCCTGACGGCTTATTGTCGGCCGGACAATCTGCTGCGCACCGACGATGTCGTGGAAATCATTTACAAGTGCGCGAAAGCCCTGCACTACGCGCATAAGCGCGGCGTGATCCATCGCGACATCAAGCCCAGTAATGTCATGCTGACGCCTGACAATGAAGTCCGGATTATCGATTTTGGTATTGCTATTCTAAAAGACGCCGACATTTCACGAATCGAGGGTATCGCTGGCTCCCCGAGCTATATGTCGCCCGAACAAATCCAGTCGGCGGAAATTACGCCAGTGTCGGATCTGTACGCGCTCGGCGCGGTGATGTACGAGTTGCTCACCGGTTTCCGGCCATTCCGCGCGAATACGCTGTCGCGGTTATTGAACCAGATCGTGTACGCGACACCGCCGCCGATCCACCAGCTACGCCAGGAAGTCCCCGAGGAACTGGAAGAGGTCGTGGCGGTCGCCCTGCAGAAGGAACCGATGCGCCGTTATTCCAGCGCCGGTGAATTGGCCGCGCGCCTGACGCGGGTCTACCAGGGTCTGCGACTCGAGTATGACCAGATCGATGACGAGGAAAACTTCGCGTTACTGCGGCGGCTGAGTTTCTTCCACGATTTTTCCCAGAGCGAAATCCGGGAGCTGCAACGCGCCAGCGAATGGCGCGAATATGAATCGGACGACGAGATCGTGCGGGAGGGCGAGATGGACGACCGGTTCTATGTCATCGTCGCCGGTCGCGTCATCGTGGAGAGCAATGGCAAGGCCCTGGGTTACCTTGCCGAGGGTGACTGTTTCGGTGAGACGAGCTACGTCAAGGACATCAAGCGCACGGCCACTATCCGCGCCGGCGGCAACGTCACTATCCTGAGTGTCAGCTCCACGTTGCTGGAGCAGGTCTCGTCTTCCTGCCAGCTACGGTTCAACAAGGTGTTTTTGCGGGCCCTCCTGCAGCGCCTGCAGGGTTCCAATAGCGCCGCGACCTGATAGCGCTATTCGTCGGCGTCGAGCTCGTCCGGTTCGACATCCTGCAATTCATCGCCCATCAGGATTTGCAGCTTCTGCTCGGCAGTTTCCAGCGCGGCCTGACAGTCGCGGCTGATTTTCACGCCCTTTTCAAACTGTTTCAGCGATTTGTCGAGTGGCAGCTCACCGGCTTCCAGTTCCTCGACGATCTGCTCGAGTTCCGCCATCGACTTTTCGAGATCTACCTGTCGGGGTTTCGCTTGCGCCACGCGTTGCTCCTGAGGGTCGCCCGTACCGGCGGGCAGCCTTGCACACGTGTCTGTAACCGTCAATCGCGGCCTGCCTATAGCGGTTAATGCGGCTTGACAGAATACGGTGTTGCGCCTAGGGTTAGACTCAGTCTAAAAACGCCAGCCTATGGCATCGAAGAAGGAGAACCACCGTGGACCTCAAAGGCAGCAAGACCGAGCAAAACCTGAAAGACGCATTCGCCGGCGAGTCGCAGGCCAATCGGCGCTATCTGTATTTCGCCAACAAAGCCGACGTCGAAGGTTACAACGATGTCGCCACGGTTTTTCGTTCGACCGCGGAGGGCGAGACCGGCCATGCGCATGGCCACCTTGATTACCTGGCAGAAGTCGGCGATCCCGCGACCGGCCTGCCAATCGGCGGCACGAACCACAATCTGCAAGCGGCAATTGCCGGCGAAACGCATGAATACACCGACATGTATCCGGGCATGGCCAAGACCGCACGCGACGAAGGCTTCGATGAGGTGGCGGACTGGTTCGAGACGCTGGCGAAGGCGGAGCGTTCTCACGCAAATCGCTTCCAGAAGGCACTCGACAATCTCGACGGCTGAATATCGCCGACCGTTGACAGCGTAACTGACGCCGAGCGCCCGGCCGGGACGGCCGGGCGCTGTGCATAGGAGCGATCCCGATGCCACCAGGACCACGCGAAGGTAGTCTCGAAGCGCCAACCCGACACCCGATCGATTGGCAGTCGCCGGATTTCTACGACGAAGAGGCGCTGTTCAAGGAGCTGGAGCGGGTTTACGACATCTGTCACGGTTGTCGTCGGTGCTTCTCACTCTGCAACGCGTTCCCGACCCTGTTCGATGCCATCGACGAATCCCACACCGGCGAGGTGGATGGCGTCGATCGCAAGGTCTACTGGGATGTTGTCGACCATTGTTACCTGTGCGACATGTGCTACATGTCGAAATGCCCCTACGTACCCCCGCACGAATGGAATGTCGATTTTCCGCACCTCATGTTGCGGGCGAAGGCCAAGCGGTTTCGCGATTCCGGCGCATCCTTCCGTGACAAGTTGTTATCAAATACCGACAGGGTCGGTCGACTGGCGGGCATTCCGGTCGTGTCCGGTATAGTGAACGCCGTCAACAGCAGTTCGACGGGTCGCGCGGCGTTGGAGAAGACCCTCGGTGTCGATCGGGGCGCGCCCGTACCGAAGTATCACAGTGACACCGCCCGCAAGCGCCTGGCCGGCCATCGCAGTGAGGCCGCGGCGAAACCGGCCAATGGCACGCAGGGACGCGTCGTGCTGTACACGACCTGTTACGGCAATCGCAACACGCCGGAGATTTGTGAAGATCTGGTCAAGGTGTTCGAGCACAACGGGATTCCGGTCGTGCTCGCGGCGGCGGAGCGCTGTTGCGGTATGCCGAAACTCGAGCTCGGCGACCTGGAGTCGGTCGCAGCGAGCAAGGACGCGAATGTAACGGAGCTGGTGAAGTGGGTCCGGGATGGCTGGGACATTATCGCCCCGGTGCCGTCCTGTGTGCTGATGTTCAAGCAGGAGTTGCCGCTCATGTTTCCGGACGACGAGGACGTTGTCGCTGTGGGCAACGCGTTCTTCGACCCGTTCGAGTACCTGATGCTGCGTCACAAGGCGAACGAGCTGAAGACCGATTTTCCGGGCCGGCTGGGCAAGGTGGCCTACCAGGTGCCGTGTCATCTGCGCGTGCAGAACATCGGTCTGAAGACGCGGGAAATCCTGCAACTGATTCCCGACTCGGAGATCGAAACCATCGAGCGCTGTTCGGGCCATGACGGTACCTATGGCGTCAAGAAGCGCTTCCGGCAATCATCCGTGAAGATCGCGCGGCCTGTCATGTCGCGCGTCGCAAAAGCCGACGCCAACTATTTCACCAGTGATTGCCCGATGGCGGGGCAGCAAATCGCGGCAGGCGTAGACAACACTGAGTCGCTGCACCCTGCCACTTTGCTGCGGATGGCCTACGGACTGTAAACGAATTTCCAATGCACAAGCTCGACGTCGAAGATCTCTACACTCTCGAAACCTACGCCAAGTTGCGCCCGGACTTCCGGGCCCGGGTGCTGGAGCACAAGGCTCACCGCAAGCTGCCGCTCGGAGATCATGTCACGCTGCTGTTCGAGGACCGGCTGACCATGCATTACCAGGTGCAGGAGATGTTGCGAGCGGAACGCATTTTCGAAGCGGCGGACATCAGGTCCGAACTCGACGCGTACAACCCGCTCATACCGGACGGCAGCAACTGGAAGGCGACCATGCTGATCGAGTACACGGACGTTGACGAGCGCCGTGAAGCACTGTCCCGGTTGGTCGGAATCGAGCACCAGGTCTGGGTCCAGGTCGTCGGCTACGATCCGGTGCGGGGTATCGCGGACGAAGATCTTGAGCGGGCCACGGCCGAGAAGACCTCGGCTGTGCATTTCCTGCGCTTCGAGTTGACTGCGGACATGATCGACGCCCTGCGTGGCGGCGCCAGTTTGCTGGCTGGTATCGGCCACAGCGATTACGGCATCGAAATCGAGGTGCTGGAAGTCACGCGCGAGTCCCTGCTGGCCGATCTGGACTGAGCGACCCGTCGGAACTGGGGTCTGGCCCCGATTTCCTCTAAGATTCGCGGATTGTTGTGCGCGAGTGAGGCTGGCGGGGGCCGGCCGCGGGTTATTCCATGAGTCGAAACTACGATGCCGCTGACATCGAGGTTCTCAGCGGTCTTGATCCTGTCCGGCGCCGCCCGGGCATGTATACCGATACGTCCCGGCCCAATCACCTGGCCCACGAGGTGGTCGACAACAGCGTCGACGAAGCCATCGCCGGTCATTGCAAGCGAATCGACGTGACTTTGCATCCGGATGGCTCGCTCGAAGTCTCCGACGATGGGCGTGGCATGCCGGTGGACAAACACCCCAAAGAGAAGATCCCGGGTGTCGAACTGATCCTGACCCGGCTGCACGCCGGCGGGAAATTCTCCGGTAAGAACTACCAGTACTCGGGCGGGCTGCACGGCGTGGGCGTATCAGTCGTCAACGCGTTGTCGAAAAACCTGGAAGTCTGGATCCGTCGCGCGGGCAAGGAATACAACCAGAGCTATCGTGGCGGCAAGAAAGCGAGCAAGCTCGAGGTCGTCGGCACCGTCGGCAAGCAGAATACCGGCACCACGATTCGGTTCTGGCCGGATCCCAAATATTTCGACTCGGTCAAGTTCTCATTGCCACAGTTGCAGCACCTGCTGCGCGCGAAAGCGGTGCTGTGCCCGGGTCTGAAAATCCGTTTCACGGTCGTCAAGCCGAAACAGAAGTTTGAATGGCAGTATGAAGGCGGCCTCGAGCAATACCTCGTCGAGTCGCTGGGCAAGACCGCGACGCTGCCGGAGAAACCGTTCGACGGCAGCCTGAAAAGTACCCGCGACGAGGTCGACTGGGCGATCGTGTGGCTAACCGGTGACGGCAGCCCGGTCACCGAGTCGTACGTGAACCTCGTGCCGACGCCGCAGGGAGGCACCCACGTGAACGGGTTGCGCACCGGCCTGACTGAAGCCCTGCGTGAGTATTGCGAATTCCGCAGTCTGTTGCCTCGGGGGGTGCGTCTCGCCCCCGAGGATGTCTGGGACGGTGCCTGCTTCGTATTGTCGGTCAAGACCGAAGATCCGCAGTTTTCCGGGCAAACCAAGGAACGCCTGTCGTCGCGCGAAGTCGCCGCGTTCGTGTCAGGCGTGACCAAGGACGCGTTCGGGTTGTGGCTCAACCAGCACCCCGAGACCGGTGATCAGATCGCGCAGCGAGCCATTGCCGCCGCCCAACGTCGGCTCAAGGCAAGCAAGCAGGTGGCACGCAAGAAGGTGGTGAGCGGGCCGGCCTTGCCCGGCAAGCTGGCCGACTGCAGCTCGTCTGATCCGGAGCGCAGCGAACTATTCCTGGTGGAGGGCGACTCCGCCGGTGGCTCGGCAAAACAGGCGCGCGACCGGGAATTTCAGGCGGTGATGCCCCTGCGCGGCAAGATCCTGAATACCTGGGAAGTCGACCGCGGCGAGTTACTGGGTTCGCAGGAGGTGCACAACATCAGCCTGGCGATCGGCGTCGAGCCGGGCGACGAGGACCTGTCCGGGCTGCGCTACCACAAGATCTGCATCCTCGCCGATGCGGACAGTGACGGCCAGCACATTGCGACGCTGATCTGTGCGCTGTTTCAACGCCACTTTCCTGCGCTGGTTCGGGAAGGCCACGTGTATGTCGCGATGCCGCCACTGTATCGCATCGATGTCGGCAAACAGGTCTTCTACGCGCTCGACGAGGGCGAGCGGCAGGGCGTGCTTGAGCGCATCGAAGCGGAGCAGATGAAGGGCAAGGTGAACGTGCTGCGCTTCAAAGGTCTCGGTGAAATGAGCCCGGGGCAATTGCGCGAGACGACTATGGCACCCGACACGCGCCGGCTGATGCAGTTGACCGTTTCCGCGAAGGACAAGACCGAGCAGATGCTCGACATGCTGCTGGCGAAAAAGCGCGCGAAAGATCGGCGCGAATGGCTGGAGAGCAAAGGCAACCTGGCAGAGGTCTGATGCAATGCTGGCGCCCGATGGCCGGCGGAGTAATACATGAGCAAGCAGAATACGTTGGACTTCGAAGGCATCGAGCGGATGCCATTGAAGGACTTTACCGAGAAGGCCTACCTCGACTACTCGATGTACGTGATCCTGGATCGCGCGCTGCCACACATTGGCGACGGCCTGAAACCGGTGCAGCGTCGCATCGTTTACGCGATGAGCGAATTGGGCTTGTCGGCGGGTTCCAAGCACAAGAAATCGGCGCGTACCGTGGGCGACGTAATTGGCAAATTCCATCCGCATGGCGACAGCGCCTGCTACGAAGCCATGGTGCACATGGCGCAGGGGTTTTCGTATCGGTACCCGATCGTCGATGGTCAGGGAAACTGGGGCTCGGCCGACGATCCGAAATCATTCGCGGCGATGCGGTACACCGAGTCACGTCTGCGGCCGTATGCGGCGGTCCTGCTCGCCGAACTTGGCGAGGGCACCACTGACTGGATTCCCAACTTCGATGGCACCCTGAAAGAACCGGCCCTGCTGCCGGCGCAGCTGCCGAATCTGTTGCTCAATGGCGCCACGGGCATTGCCGTGGGCATGTCGACCGACGTACCGCCGCACAACCTCGGTGAGATCGTCAAAGCATTGGTGAAGCTGCTCGACGAGCCGAAGACCACATTGTCTGGGCTCACCCGATTCATCAAGGGGCCGGATTTTCCCACCGGCGGTGAACTGGTCACGCCGAAAGCCGAAGTGCGGCGCATTTACCAGACCGGCAACGGGACCCTGCGGGTGCGCGCAACCTGGGAGCAGGAAGACGGTGCGGTCGTGGTTACCACGCTGCCGTATCAGGTATCCGGCAGCAAGGTCATGGAACAGATTGCCGCGCAGATGCGTGCCAAGAAGTTACCGCTCGTCGACGATTTACGGGACGAGTCGGATCATGAAAATCCGACTCGCCTTGTGATCGTGCCGAAGTCCGGCCGCGTCGATCTCGAACAGCTCATGGATCACCTGTTCGCCACGACCGATCTCGAGCGCACGCTGCGAGTCAATCTGAACGTCATCGGCCTGGATGGTCGTCCGGGCGTGCGCGGCCTGAAAGACCTGCTGGTCGACTGGCTGCAGTACCGCAGTGACACGGTCACACGCCGGCTGCGTTATCGGCTGGAGCGCGTCGAGGAACGTCTGCACATACTGGACGGCTTGCTGATCGCGTATCTGAACATCGACAAGGTGATCAAGATCATTCGCACGGAAGACGAACCCAAGCCGGTGCTGATGAAACGCTTCAAGCTCAGCGATGCGCAGGCGGAAGCGATCCTGAATCTGCGTTTGCGACACCTGGCAAAGCTGGAAGAGATCAAGATTCGCAGCGAGCAGGACGAGTTGACCGAGGAGCGGGACGAACTCAGCAAATTACTCCGCAGCAAGGTCCGGCTGCGCAAGCTCATTCGGCAGGAACTCCTGGATCTGGCCGAAAAGCACGGCGATCCGCGCCGTACCGCGATCGTTGAGCGGGAACCGGCGCAGGCGCTGGCGGAGACCGATCTGGTGCCCAGCGAACCGGTGACTGTCGTGCTGTCGGCGCGTGGCTGGGCGCGCGCTGCGAAGGGTCATGAAATCGAGCCGGACAGCTTGAACTACAAATCCGGGGACAGTTTTCTCACCGCCGCTCGAGGCCGCAGCAATCAACAGGCGGTGTTCCTGGACAGCACCGGACGTGCGTATTCGCTGCCGGCCCACAGCCTGCCGTCCGCGCGCGGGCAGGGCGAGCCTCTGTCGGGACGGCTAAAGCCGCCTGATGGTGCGGCGTTCCGGGGCGTGATGACGGGCGACGAACAGACACGCTGGCTGGTGGCGTCGGATTCGGGCTACGGCTTCTTTGTGCAACTCGGCGAATTGTTCTCGCGCGCGCGCGCGGGCAAGACCTGTTTGCGGGTGCCGGGCGGCGGCAACGTAGTGGTGCCGGCGCCGTTCGCCGGTGATGAATTTCCGGGCGAAGCGCTGGTCGCGGCGGTCGGGTCAAACGGCCAGCTGCTGACTTTCTGGGCCGAGGAGTTGCCCGAGCTGGCGCGGGGCAAGGGCAACAAGATCATCAACATCCCGTCCGCGAAGTACAAAGCGGGCGAGGAACGCATGGTGTGCATGGCCGTGTTCCTCGAGGAGGATTCGCTGGAGGTCGTCAGCGGGAAGCGCAAGATGATCATCAAGCCGGCCGACCTGGATCACTATTTCGGCGAACGGGGTCAGCGCGGCAAGATGCTGCCGCGGGGCTGGCGTAAGGTGGAGCGGATCGCGCGGGTAACCGCCGACTGATATTGCGCCGGTGTCAGCCCTGCTTGCGGAGTTTCGGGTGCGTCTGGGTGCCGGTGTCTTCGTCCGACTCGCCCATGGCATGCTCGCCCATGGCTTTCTTCAGCGCGCTCTGATCAACGACCTGGCTGGCCGTTAGTTCATCATCGTAGTCGCGTTCCAGCAGGGACAAAGCCTCGCGCAGCGTCTGCGACAGCTGTGTGTCCTCAGCCGACAGCTCAGCCAGCTTGTCGAGGGTCAGGTTGGCGGTTTCGGCCGCGTCATCGCCGAGTTCCGCCAGTTCCTCGGTTTCATCGACTGCTGCCGGGCCGACGTCCATCGAGGCCGTCGAATCATTGAAGTGCGGCATTTCCTCGGTCGGCGCGACTTCGCCCCCGGCGGCAGCTTCACCGTCCGCCATGAAGACTTCTTCCGGCAGGTCGGTTTCTGCAGGCAGTTCTGCCAGACCGTCATCGAACAATTCGGTCAGCATGACATCGTCGTCAGACAGGCTGCTGGCCGCCAACGCCGCGACATCTTTGGTCGTCGCCGTCGCGGGATCGGCGACTGGTTCCGCGGGTTCGGCCGCCTCCGCCGGTTCCGCTGGTTCATCGGGTGTGCCGAGGACCGGGTCAAAGGTTTCGCTCGTCTCGTCCGCGTCGATTTCCACCACGTAGGTGTCGTCCGCGCGGGGACCGATTGGGGCGAGCCCGATTTCGGTGTCCGTTTGCGGCAGCCAGTCGTTGGTGTCGTCGAAAGTTCGTTCTTCGGGCCGGGCCGGTTGACTGCGGCGCCCCGGCAGGAGGCCGAGCAGGCCTTCAATCAGCCGGCCACGCAGCAGGAGCATGCTCAAGCCGAAACCGATCAGGACACCGAACAGGATTGCGAGCAGCGGGTTGACCGTGCGTGGTGCGCTGCCCTCGGTGATCACAATCGCCGGTGGCGGCGCCCGGTCGACCACAGCGGCCGGCGCGGCGGGCGTTTCCGTGACCACCGGCGGTGGGGCGGTGTCCGCCAACCGTTCGTCGGCAAACGGACTCTCGGTCGCGGCCGGCGTGTCAATGGGTGGCGCAAGCGTCGGCGCTGGCATTGATTCGCCGGCGGCAGCAGCCGTCGTCGGCAACGCGGGTGTCTCGGTGGCCGGTGGAATCGGCAGTCTGGCTGGCGGCGCCGTATCGCTCGAAGCTATTGGCGGTGCCGTCGCCGGCTCTTCGGGTGGTGTCAATGCTGCGGTAGCTGGCGATACATCCGCCTGCCACTCGCTCGGCGCCGGTATGCGAATTTCCGCGCCGAGTTTGATCAGGTCCGGGTTGCTGCGAATGAACGCGCCGGGATTTGCGGCGAAGATCAGATCGGCCATTGGCCAGATGAAATTCGCCGGCCGGCCGTCAATGCGCGCGGCAATCGTGGACAGCGTGTCACCGGCGCGGACGCGATAGGTCGCGCCCGGCGCAATCGGATCGCGGCTGCGCTGCACGGGCTGCCGCGGTTGTGTCGTGCGGGCCGGCGCAGCAACTGGCCGACGTGATTGGGACTCCGACGTCACGCTGGGTTGGGACTGCCGTGCCACGGGCGTCGCGGGCGTCATGGGCAGGTCCAGCATGAGCACGTAATGCTTGACCAGGCCGGGCATGCCGCCGCAGTCGACGCGCAGCGATAACTCGTACATGGGCTCGTACAGCGGCAGAACGGTCGACAGTTCCAGGTCATACACGCCCGGTCCGCTAGCAGCCGGGGTACGCACGTCGACGTCGCGCGGCGAGCGCAGGTCACCCTGCTGGTTGGTCGATTTCACGCAGCCCGTCGTCAGCGCCTCGCCCGATGCGAGTCGCACCGGCACGGTCGCGCGCAGAGGCTGCCCGAGGCGGGAATTCAGTTTCACATCGCCAATGCCCACCGCCATCCCGGGCGCAGGGCTCAGCGCCAGCATTGCGACGCTGCTGCAAACGAGGGAACGGGTTCGCAGGCCAGGCTTTCCGGCAGGCGTGCGCGCCGACTGCTGAGATGAACTCAGAATCGCGGCGATCTGCTTTCCAAGTGCGGAGTTTCGATCAGCACTGCTCATACAATTAAGACCCCTGACTCCACCGGTCATCCTGTCCGGGTTCGCGCGGCTCCGACGGAGGAAACCACTCGTCCACTGTCCAGTAAACGAGAAATGTCTCGTTCCGGGCATATCGAACCCGTTTCTGGCCGCTTTATGTCAAAGTTGTGAGCCACGTCACTGTTGACCATTGGCCATCAGGCCGCGAACGGTTTGCGTGTCTTCGAGCACGACGCCGTGCATGCGGACGTAGTTGCCCTGGATGTGGGCCACGCCCAGCTGCCAGAGCACCGCCATCGTGTTCGCGTCCTCGACGCGTTCCGCGATGGTGTGAATCTGCTGGGCGCGTGCCATCTGGGCGAGCTGCCCCACGATCTTCTGGCACTCCTGGTCCCGATGCAGGCCCTGCATCAGGCTCCCGTCGATCTTCACGTAGTCCATCGGCACGTGTTTGATGACCTGGGCCGAGTCGCGCCCGGCACCCAGATGGTCCACCGCGAACAGGAACCCTGCGCCGCGCAGTTGGTCCGCGACCTGCTTGGTGTGCTTGAGTTGCTGCGCGACGACTTCTTCTGTGACCTGGAAACAGATCTGTCCGGGTTTGATTCGCGCATTCTGCAAGCGCGCCTGCAACCACTCGAGGAGAGAATCATCGACGACCGATTCCCGGGACAACCGGAC
>JASJBD010000100.1 GCA_030066665.1 Gammaproteobacteria bacterium | reverse complement strand
GTCGCGACAGAGCTGACCGCAGAGGTGTCGAGCCGCACGATCTGACCATTCTGGAAGTCCAGGAACTCGGGCGTGTAGCTGCCCCAGATCCAGTCCAGCGAACCGCCGAACTCGACGCCCGACAGGAAGTAGCTGAGCTCCGCGCCGATCCGGTTTTTCTCATGCTCGCCGGTGAGGTATTCCGCATAACCGAAATCATTGCTGCCCTCGAAGCCCAGGCCGACCGGCGCCACGTCGATGGTGCCGTCGATTAAATCGACGTCATCACGCTGATACAGCAGACGCACGTACAGATCGCGGGTGAGCTGGTAGCCGGCGGAGACCAGGAAGGTGTAGTAATCAGCGCTGCGATCGTCGCACTGCACGCAGCCGTCAAGACCGACGTTCGGCACCCAGTCCGGATTCAGTGCGAGACTGGCGGCGGCGTCCGGGAAGCCATCGTACGCGTCAGTCAGGAACGCGGCGTTGGTGACGCGCTCGTCTTCATCACTGATGTACTTGAAGCGAGCCGCCAGATCCACGCCCTTACCCACGTCCAGCGTGTAGTTGCCCGTCAGTGCGAAGATATGGCGTTCGCGTTCCTGGTACGGCGAGTACGGCGACCGCCACGCGCCGCCCAGGCCCCAGGAGTTCGTGCCTTCCTGCCGGTTGTAGATGCAATCGTCCTTGCTCTGGCCGCCGCAGGCCTGCCAGTTGGTGTCGAAGTCGATGTAACTGTACTCCGCGGTGAATTCCCACTCGTCCAGCACCAGGCGCGGCACGATGGTGATGCCCTGCCAGCCGATTACCGTCTCTGCCATGGGTTCATCGAAATCCGTGAAATCGTTATCAGCCATCAGAGAGACGACCTGCTGGGTCTCCGGATTCCAACCACCGTAACCGAGCCCGGCGCGCGAATTCCCGTTGCTGCGATTGCCGAAGTTGTAATCCGGTCGACCCCAGCCCCAGGTGCCTTCGCTACCGGTGGTCAGCAGTACATCCTGCTCACGCCGGGCCGACGTGACGGACACGAAATCCGAGCCAACCCGGAAGATCTGGAAGTCGACGCCGAAATTCTCAGAAAACAGTTCTTCGATGCCGATGTCGATCGTGAAGGAGAAGTCGTCCACATCGCCGCCCGGCGTCGGACTGAAGCGGCAATCGCCGTTCAAGTCGCCGACGACACACTCGCTCTCGTCGATGTTGAAGTCGGTGTAGTAGCCGGCCGCCTTGATGTCCACGGTATCGAAGCCGGAGTACTGTCCCTTCAGGCCGATAATGGTGTTGCTGTATCGGGTCTGGACATCCTGGCCGTCCCGCTGGTCCTCATCAATGACGTCAATGTCCTCATCGAGAATGTACTCGAAGATACCGGTCAGGTTCAGGGTATCCGTTGCGGCCCAACGCAACTGCAGAATCCACGCCGCGTCGTTGGTTTCGAGCCGGGTCTCCGGGTCGTTCGGGTCGGTGGTGGTCAGGAAGCGTGGCCCCTGGAACAGGCGTGCCAGCGACACGCGCGCCAAATCCCAGCGCAGGATGTTGTCGAAGGCCGTGCCCTGGAAGAGCAGACCCGAGGAGTTGTCGCGATCGATGTAGCGAAACTTGCCCACTGTCCAGGGATCGAACATGCCCCAGTCATTCGAGCCGATCGTCGCCGAGTCGATCCAGTCGTAGCCCGGCGTGATGCGGGCCCAGACGCCCCGCAGTTTCATGTACTGCGCTGAACGTTCGTCTTCTTCTTCGGGGCCGAAACCCCCGAAGTTTGTCCAGAAGTTGCGGTTGAAACGCGCCTTGATCCGGCCGCCGATTTCTACCTGGCTGGATACCTGCGAGCTGAATAACAGTTCGAACTCGATACCCTGGCCCTGGTCACCGCCGGATTCACCCGGCGTCGTCTCGGCATTGTTGTACAGCGCCGATTCGAAACGGCGATCACCGTCCAGGAATTTCGCGTAGACGCTGCCGAAGAAGTTCAGCTTGCCGATTTCCGCTGCGTGCAGGGGCGCGGCAACTAGAAACGTCGCTGCTGCGGCCCCGACCAGCGCGAACGTTCTGCTGGTGCTTGTTATCATTTTTCTTCTCCTCCCCGAGGCCCGATTCAGCGTCGGACCATCGTCAGCTTCGCCAGCTCATCCGCCGAACCGTCGTCGCTGCAGCTATAGCTTAACATCTCATGCTGCAAAGCGACCTCCTCGGGCGCGCCGCTGGCATCACCGGCAATGACGTCCATTAGATGTGGATCGCACATCAGGTCATGACCGCCGCCAAAGCGGTGCTGGCCCTCGAATTCGTTAACACGGCGGGTGAGCAGATCACCCTTGGCCGGAAAGCCTTCGTTGGACTGCATCACAACCTGGTAGCCCCACGTGGCCGGATCACTACTGCCGATATCGTCAACTTTGACTTTCGCGCTGATGGACTTGCCGCGACCGGTGGTGCGGCGCGGGATCAGGATGTCATCGGCCTTGTCGGCGGCTTTTGATGCCACCTCGGCCTGCACGCGTGATGCCGGTTGCGGCGACAGCACGATCACCTTGTCCCAGGCGTCCTCGGGCGCGAACTCGATATTCAGCCCCGGCAAACCGTCGGTGTGACCGCTGCCTTCGGTCCGGTCGGTATCGATGAAAATAAAAATCATCTGTACCGCGAAGCCAACGTCCATGCCCCAGGGATCGTCGAGCCGCTGATTGACCGATGACTTGAAGTTGACGTTCTTGCCTTTGACTTCGACCTTGAGTTCAGTCAGGTCGAATGAACCGGGCGGATAGGCCGCGTCGGTCGGATAGATGTACGTGCCCGGACCATTGTCGTCGCCGGTCGGGTCGGTCAGCGTCACGACCTGCGCCTGCGCGGCGGTAATGCCAGCGGCCAGTGCCGCGCTTGCGATGAACAGTGTGCGAATAAACATGATTGTCCTCTACCTGTTGTGCAAGAAAACTCATCCCTTCACGCCGCCAGCAGTGAGTCCTGATACCAGGTACTTCTGCATGAATATGAAGAGAATGACGACCGGAATCGACACGATGATCGAGCCGGCTGCGAAATAGCCCCACTGTGACGTGAAGCCGCCAACGAAAAACCGCAGCCCGACCGGGGCGGTGTATTTGAGTTCCTCCTCGAGAAACGTCGCGGCGAGAATGAATTCATTCCAGCCAGCCATGAAGGTAAACAGCGCCGTCACCGCCACTGCGGGTTTCGCCAGCGGCAGGATGATCTGGAAGAAAATGACCTGTCGGGACGCGCCATCCATCACGGCGGATTCCTCGATTTCGATCGGTATGGTGTCGAAATAGCCTTTCAGCATCCACACGCAGAACGGAATGGCGACGGTCGCGTTCACCAGGATCAGCGCGGTAAAGGTGTTACCCAGGTTGAGCCAGCTCACCAGGATCACGAACAGCGGTACCAGCATTAACGTGCCCGGGAACATCTGCGAAATCAGGAACGACAACATGCCGGTCTCGCGACCGGGGAAACGGAAGCGCGAAAATGCGTACGCGGCAGTGCAGGCCAGGAACACACCGAGTATCGTCGTGCAGGACGCCACGATAAAGCTGTTCCACATCCAGGTCAGGAATGGCTGGTCGGTCAACACGTCGACGAAGTTCGACAGTGAAACCGTGTCCGGCCAAGGGATGATGTAACGCAGCCGATCCAACACGCCAGGCTCCGCCGGCAGGTCGACATTGTCGAGCGTCTGTTTCCCCGAGAATGCCTGGTTGAACACCCACAGCACCGGGTAGGTCGCCAGCAGCGTGAAAGTGATCAAGCCTGCATGCAGCAGTGCATGCGACGTTCCGCCATTCAGCTTGCGCGCCTTGCTCATATGTTGGCCTCCGTCGCTTTGGTCACTTTCGTCTGGAACACGCCGTAGATCAGCAGGATCATGAAAATGACCACCGAATACGACGCGGAGTAACCGATCTGGTATTTCTCGAACGCGATCTTGTAGGCCTCGGTGATCAGGATTTCGTTGGCGCCGGCGGGCGCGCCGCCTGACACCAGGTAGATGACATTGAACATGTTGAATGTCCATACCACCGAGATAATCACGGCCGGGATCACCGTCGGCTTCAGCGAGGGCAGGGTGATGTAGCGGAACTGCTGCCAGCGGCTGGCGCCCTCGACGGTCGCAGCCTCGTACATGTCATCGGGAATGGACTGCAGCGCGCCCAGTACCACTACCATCATGAAGGGGAAACTCAGCCAGCCGTTCGTGGCGAGGCCGGTGATGAAAGAGCTGAACACGCCGTCGAACCATGCCACGGGACTGCCGCCGAACATCTGGATGCCCTGATTGATTACGCCGAACTGCGGATGGAACATGCCCTTCCAGGTCAGCGCGGTGATGTAGTTCGGGATCGCCCAGGGCAGAATCAGCAGCACGCGATAGACCGATCGGAATCTCAGCCCCTTCGTGTTCAGCGTCAGGGCCAGCGCCATGCCGACACTCAGCCCGATGCTGACATTGAACACGGTCCAGCAGACCGTGATGAACAGTGTCCAATAGAAGTTGCTGTAGTTGAACACCCAGCCCTGAGCGGTCTGGCTGGCCACCTTGAAGTCACCGAGGATGGAGATGTAGTTCGAAAGCCCCGCCCAGACCTCGGTGATGGGCTCATTGATCGTGAAAATCGTCTGTTCCGTGAAGGACAGCGCAATGCCATAGAAGAACGGGAAAAACACCAGGATCAGCATGCCGATGATGGCGGGGGACACGTACAGGTAGGCGTGGCGATGCTCCTTGATGGTTTCCAGCAGCTGCCGGCCAAAGCCGAGGCCGACAAATGCGAGCAGGCCGAGTCCGACAACCCAGTTGCCCCACAGCGCCCGCACGAATGGTTGCGCCCGCGCAGCCGCGAGTTCCGCACTGGCCGGCAAGATCCGGCCATCAGCGTCGATCACGTTATACGGACGCTGATAGGCATCCACATCCCACCGGTTCACGCGCTCGCTGCCGACGCTGAGCTCGTAGCGCCCGCCAATGGACGCAGCCGATTCCCGCACCGCCTGGTAGGCGCCAGCGAGTTCCTCAGTCAGCGAGGAGCTCAACTCAGCACCAGTGCCAATCAGCGCGCGCGCATAGAACAGGAAGACCAGCGAGAACAGCAGGGCAACAACTCCGGTCAGGAGCCACGGACGGCCATCCGCACGGTTGCGCGGACCCAGCACGGCGCAGGCGGCGAAAGCCAGCAGGCCGATAGCCACCAGGGTAGCCATGCCGCTTATCAGCCCGGCCGGCATTGCAGCCGGTTCGAGGCGTTTCTGCAGCTGCACCATGCCGGCGACCTTGCCGCCGTCGGTCAGGAAGTAGGGCAGTGATATCGCCAGCGTGTCGTCACTGATCGAATCCAGCAGGATCTGGCGTTTGCGGCTGACGCCCTCGTCGCGGTTGGTGTCCACGGCAGCGCTCAGCGATTTGGCGAGATCGAAAATCTGCTTCTCATCGCGCGTCAGTCGCCGTGGCAAGGCTTTGTCGGCCGCATCGTCAGGGTTTGTCGACGCGAGCAACTGGGCGCCACTCAAACGCAGCACGCGAATATTGCTGAGCTCGGGAAACTCCCCCTGCCAGTCGCGGATCAGCGCATCCAGCGTGGTGGCGGACACGCTGCGGTCCGCGGCCTCGACCCGGCCCACCATGTCGGCCAGGGCCATGCTGTGCACGATCAAATCGCGGTGCTGCGCTTCTGTAACGGTCGCGTCGAGATACTGGCCGCGGAACAATGCCGTCAGGGACACTGCGACCAGCGCGCCAACCAATGCGCCCAGTAGTGCCGGGTGCATGCGACGGCGCTGCACAGCGGTCTCCGCCGCGTCTGGTGCCAGCGAGTCGGTTGTCGCGATTGGCGTTGTTTCTGCCATATTCTCAGCGGCTGGTTCGCAGCACGTCGATATCCTTTTCTACCTTCTTTTGCGCTTCTGCCAACGCAGCCTCCGGGCTCGCGGAGCCCTTCACGATTTTGTTCATTGCGGTCGTTACCGGCGACCACATCAGCGTCATCTCGGCGTAGTTGGGCATGGGCACGGCATTTTCGAGTTGCGCGCGAAACGCTGCGAGCGTCTCGTTATTGGCGACCTCGGATTGTGCGTAAACGGCCTGGTTCGTCGGTAATTGACCGCCTTCGAGCGCGAGTACGCTGGCGGCTTCCTCACTCACCAGGAAACGGGCAAATTCGTAGGCCTGATCGATGTCCTGGGACTGCGGTGAAATGTAGACGCCCTCGATGGTCAGCCACGGCCGCATTGGCGCGCCGCCGGCAGCTTCTACTGTGGGCAGCGGAGCAAGGCTGTAAGGCACGTCCTCCTCGATCTCGCCGAGGAACCAGGGTCCCGAGAACACGATCGGGGCCTTGCCGGAATTGAACAACGACGCGATCAGAGCCGCGGAGGGATCGTCGGGCAGCACGCCTTCGGTCTTGTACCAGCGCAGCATCTCCTTGATGGACGAAATATTTTCGTCAGAGTCGATCACCGGTTCCGGCCCGGGTGCGAACACCTGGCCGCCAAAGGCGTTCATCAAGGCCGCGTGAAAAAAGTAATTGGAATACTCGTAGGCCAGGCCAAAGTTACCGCTGGCAACGTTGGTGTTCTGTTTCGCCACAGTGATTAAGTCACGCACGGTGGCAGGCGGATCTTCCACAACCTCCGGGTTGTAGATCATGGTGATGCTTTTGTAGTTGAGCGGAATACCGTAAATCGTATCGCGGTAGGTCATTGCGTCGATCATGCCGGGCAGCAGGGAATCGAGCAGTTCGTCGTCCACAAAGAAATCGACCGACTCGACCGTTTGCCCCGCCTCGACCCAGCCGCCCAGGCGATCCTGCGCAAAGATGTAGACGTCAGGGCCTTTGCCCCGGGGAATAGCAGCAGTGATCTTGTCGGCATAGGCGTCGTAAGGCACCGCCAGCGGCTTGGCCATGGTCGATGCATCGGCCTGTTGCGCGTTGTACATCTCGATGACCTTCTCGAAGGCCGCTTTTTCGCCGCCCCGGTACGCGTGCCAGACGATCAATTCGGCGCTGGCCAGCGATGGCGTCAGCAGAAATAGCCCGACGGCCGCGATAAATCCTGGAGTTACTGCATGCTTCATGGTGTGCCTCATGGTGATACCGCCGAACTAGAGCCGCAGCTCGGTCTCCGGGTTGAACAGGTGCATCGCATTGGCGTCCAGTGCCAGCTGAACGCGATCACCGTAGTCAGGCAATTTGTGATGCGACCCTAACTTCGCAATGATCAGGTCGTCGTTGGTACGCACATGAATAATGACTTCGTGTCCGACCGTTTCGATGATCTCGACCACGCCGTCGAAGCCGACCGGTTTGTCGGTATCGAGTTCGTCCGGCGAACTGATATGTTCGGGTCGAATACCGAGCACGATTTGCTTGCCCCGCATTGCGCCTGCGCCGTTACCGCCGGCTCCATTGACCAACGGTGCCGTAAAAGCCGGATGCTCTACGCGATCGCCGGCGTCATTCAGCGTGGCCGTCAGCGTGTTCATGTTCGGCGTGCCGATGAATCTGGCCACGAACAGGTTCTGCGGTTGGTCGTAGAGCTCCAGGGGTGTGCCACACTGCATCAGATTGGTCGAGCCGTCCGGATGCGCCGGGCTGAGCACCGAAATGCGGTGGCCCATGGTCATCGCCTCGGTTTGATCGTGGGTTACGTATACGGTGGTCGTTTTCAGGCGCCGCTGCAGCTGGCTGATCTGGGCACGCATTTGCACCCGCAGCTCGGCCTCCAGATTCGACAGCGGTTCGTCAAACAAGAACACCGATGGTTTGCGGACGATGGCGCGACCGAGCGCCACGCGCTGACGCTGGCCGCCGGACAGCGCCTTGGGCTTGCGGTCGAGCAATTCCGATAGACCCAGCATATCGGCCGCTTCGTTGACGAGCCGGTCGATTTCTTGGTTGGCCATCTTGCGAATGCGCAGCCCAAACGAAATGTTCTCGCGAACCGTCATATGCGGATACAGCGCATAGCTTTGAAACACCATGGCCGTGTCGCGATCTTTCGGATGCACATCGTTGACCACGCGATCGCCGATTGATAGCTGGCCTTCACTTATCTCTTCCAGGCCCGCAATCATGCGCAGCGCTGTCGACTTGCCGCATCCCGACGGGCCGACGAAGACCATGAATTCCTCGTCCCGGATCTCCAGGTTCAGGTCATCGATCACGCGGACGTCGCCGAAGCGCTTCGCGCAATGGTCGAAAAGTATGCGTGCCACCCGTTACCCTCCTGTCGGCACCTCGACCCAGTACTGTGCCGTTACGGCCGGCACACTGAGCGTGAATTTGTTGCTCTGCACTGACATCGTGCTGCCCCCAATCGCGTCTTGCGCCGCGGCTGTCTCCCACTCTGCCGGCGCATCGACCTGTGCTGACAGGGTTTCCGTGCCTCGATTGATCGCCACGATGACCGCGTCGCCGGACTCGGTGTGACGTTTCGCAAAGACCAGCAGATCGCCTTCGGTCGACAATTCCACATACTCGCCGCGGCTCAACGCCGGATGCGTGCGTCGGGCGGCAATCAGCTTCTGGTAATAGCTGCGCATGTCTTCGTTGCGTTTGTCGCGCTTGCCGGGCGCAACCTTGCGAGGTGCCCACGGCATATTCTTGCGATTGGTTGGCCAGACACTGCCACCGCGTGCAACTTCTTCTCCGTAGTAGATGACCGGCATGCCGAGCACGGCCATTTGCACCGCGGCGCACAAAGCGAACTTCTCTTTATCATCGTCAAGTTCATGTAACGACATGGGCTCGTCGTGGGTCGACAGATAGTGCGCCAGGTGATAGCCGTCGCGTACCCGATGGCGTTTCTGCAGATACCTGGAGAAGGCAATGGTGCGCCCGCGACCCAAGACGTAGCCCTGACAACTGCCTTTGAAGCTGAAATCGAAACCGGCGTCCATTTCGTCCGGTTCGAACCACTGGTCCATTACCTGCGCGTCACCGCCCCAGACCTCGCCGAGCAGGAAGAAGTCCTGACCCAAACGGCTGCGTGTTTCGTCTCGATGCAACCGCCAGAAGTCATGGTTGATATGCCAAACCGTATCCAGTCGGAAGCCGTCGATACCGGTGCGTTCAGCGAGCGAGATGTTGGCGTCCAGCAGATACCGGCGGACATCTTCCCGTTCCGTGTCGAAGTCCGGTAGGCCGCCAACCTGGCAGGTTTCACGATCGGCGCCGCAGTCCACTTCTCTCGTGCGAACCCAGCCACGATACTGCGGATCGGTCTCGTACCGCGAGCCATAACCCGAATGGTTATAGACCACGTCGAGCAGCACCTTCAGGCCGCGGGCGTGCGCCGCATCCACCAGCGACTTGAGCGCCGCCTCGTCGCCCAGTCGCGGTTCGATGGCATTGAAGTCATCCATCCAGTAACCGTGAAACCCGTGGTGCTCGAAGAAATCCAGACCGAGCTCCGGGATGCCGGGCACGATCGAGGGGTTGGTAATTTGCAATTGGACCGGCGTAATCCAGATTGCCGTGGCCCCAAGCGAGGTGATCTCGTCGAGTTGGGCCTCTAATCCCGCGAAGTCGCCGCCGTGCCAGCCGCCGGGATTATCGAGATCCACATTCAGGTTGTTGGTGGTATCACCATCGGAAAAGCGATCCGTTATCACGAAATAGATGATTGCATCGGACCAATCGCGCTGAGGCTCGACCGCGATCGGCGACGCGGTTGGCGTGGGTGATGTAGGCGTCGTGGCACAGCCGGCCAGACCGAGTAAAAAGGCGACACAGGCGATGCGGAGAGTAATCGAAGCTTCACCTGCGACGGCGGGGAATACGGGACGCGCCCTCACGTTATTCTTATTCTCACCGACCCAATTTCGATCGATGTTGCCGACCCGTATGGACAAATGCAAGCATTGTTTGTAGCTTCCAAACCGCTTGCGTTAAAGATTATAAGTACATGTTTTTATTTATATTAAAATCCGCTGTTTCGACCGTCGGCGACGGGCAATTGGCGCCCTGCGATGGTCGCCGCAGATCTCAGAACAGTGCATAGATGCAGATGATCAACAAGCAAAACCAATCCACGGCGAGTAAGGCGGTTCGACCGCGGGCTATCTACTACGCCATCACGCTGGCGTTGCCGCTGGTGTTTCTCGCCCTGCTCGAGGGTGGCATCCGACTACTCGGTGTGGTGCAGCAGGAACCGTTGTTCGTCGACGGTCCACCCGGTTATCTGCGCCCGAACGAAGCAGTCGTCAATCGCTTTTTTATGCATGAATCCCGCGCGCCACAGGTGAGCATCGACACGACGTTTTTCCGCCGCGAGAAAAGCGTCGATACGTTCCGGGTGGTTGTGCAAGGTGGATCCAGCGCGGCCGGTTTTCCGTACGGCAAGTGGGCATCGCTGTCCGGCATGCTCGGGCAACGATTGCGACGGATCGCGCCAGAGCGGCAGATCGAGGTGGTCTCCACTGCCATGTCAGCGGTTAATTCCTATGCGCTGCTCGATTTCGCCGAGGAGATCATCTCAATCCAGCCGGACGCTGTGCTGATCTATGCCGGTCATAACGAATACCTGGGCATTCTGGGTGTAGGCTCCGCGTTCGGGGCCGGCTTCTCGCCGGCTAGAACTCGCATGCTGCTGGCGCTGCGCCAGTCTCATCTGTTTCGGGCCATGCAGCATCTCTATGGTGCTGTGACGGCGCCGTCAGCGGATAGTGCGGCCCGTCGCAGCGGCACCTTAATGGCACGGATTGCGAGTGACCGCGCGATTCCATTCGGTTCCGATGTCTATCGGGCTGGCCTCGAACAGTTCTCGCACAACCTGCGCGCTTTGCTGGCAGCCTACGAGAAGGCCGGTGTGCCGGTCTTTATTGGCACCCTGGTTTCGAATGAATCTGGTCAGGCCCCCTTTATCAGCGCGCCCGGTGACGCGACGAGCCTGGCGGCGTTGCGCGCACTCGAGCCCGGGGCGACTGATTCAGCCAATCGCGCCGACCATTTTTTCGACTTGGGCAGCAAGTTGCGCAGCGCCGGTGATCCGATCGACGCGCGGCGAGCCTATGGCTGGGCACGGGATCTGGATGCTTTGCGATTTCGTGCGCCGGCCGCGATGAGCGCAGTCATCGCGGCCGCGGCAGCGGCGCATGCGGCGACCATTGTTGATGTAGACAGCGCGCTCGCGAGGTCGTCGCCCGACGGGATCATCGGCGACGAGCTGATGCTCGAGCACCTGCATCCGAACTTGCGCGGCTATTTCCTGCTCGCGGATGCCTACTTCACCGCGCTGACGGCGGCAATCGAGCCGCAAAGCTGGCCGGCCGGGCCCGACCGTGAAGTCGCGTGGCAGGAAATACCCGTTACCGAAATTGAGGGGCTGGCCGCCGGCTACCGCCTGCGCTACCTGAAGTCCGACTGGCCGTTTCAGGAGCGGAAACTGGCGGTCGAGATCGAAGCGCCGCGGAACGAGACCGAGCGCATCGCGCAGGACTGGTTTTTTGGCCGCATCAGCTGGCTGCAGGCGATGCAACGCGCGCTGGTGCATTACCAGCGCAGCGACCGCCTGGACGAAGCGACCAAAATAGCGCTGAACCTGGCGACGGCTTTCCCGTTCGAGAGCAATCCGCAGTATGTGTCCGGCCGGCTACTGCTGGCGACCGAGCAGCCGCGCCGTGCGTTGGCTTACTTGCGTCGCGCAACGCGAATGTCTCCCGACAATATCGATGCCTGGCTCGCGCTCAATGGGGCCTATGCAGCGACCGGTCAACAGCAGGAGGCCCGCGATGCGCTCGGGAAGCTGCTGCAGTACGACCCGGACAATGCCGAGGCGCTCAGGCGGTTGGAGTAGGGCGCTAGCTGCTGCGGTCTCTTTCCAGCAGGCGTTTCGCCTGCTCGGCCGCTGCGTTACCAGGGTCGATCGCTGTTACGCGGTCCAGGACCTGGGCGGCCTCGTCTTGCATGCCGAGCCGTGCGAAGGCTTCGGCCAGCAGCATCAGCGTAGGCACGTGGTCCGGCTCACGGCTCGCGGCGCGGTACACGTGGTTCAGCGCTTCGCGCGGTCGTTCCGCGCGCATCAGCAGCCTGCTTGCAGAGCGCTGGAATTCCGGCAGGAACGGAAATGCATCGGCGAGTATTAGGGACAGGCGGAGGTGCTCGGCCGCGTCGCGCGTGCCGTAGTAGTTGCTCAGTTTCAGCGTTGCATCCGCCCAGCTGGTTTCCTGTCGAAACAGCGCTTGCGCCAGTTCCTCGCCGTAACTGTCGGCCGGTGGCAGCTCGGGTTCGTACGGTGTGTCGACAAACGGCCAGTCGGCAGTCAGGCGCGCAATCTTGTATTGGCCGAAGTTTTTATCGAGCGAAGAGACGGGCACTTCCGCGCGCGCGGTGGTTTGGTCATCGGGAAAGGACGGCTTGCCGATCAGGCCGGACGCCACGATCGAATCAAAATAGCCATCCGCCAACAGGAAATAGCCGTCCAGAGTCGGGTGGAGATGCTCCAGCATCATCGTTGAACCGACGATCCGACCCGGCGATGCAGCGGCCAGGGCGCGCTGCGTGTCGACCAGCGTGATCGATTTGCCGTCCGCCAGTTCTCGCAGAATGTCATTGAAGATTTCCGGGGCCCGAAAGCGCAATTGATCGCGGTCTTTGGCCTGCAGATAGGCTTCGCGCGCCGCCGTGTTTTGATTCGCAGTCTCCAGCGCGCGCCCGAGCGCGAACCAGGTATCGGCCGAGTCGGGCCTCTGCTCCAGCGTCGCGCGCAGGGCTGCGATGTTGTCAACAGTGCCGGGCTCGAGTTCCATGGTCTGCGGTGGACTGCTCGCAAACGGGCGTTGGTCACGTTCATTCGCGACCAGGGTGCCCAGGAAAACCGGAATGCCCGCGCCCCGGTACCGGTCCACGATGGCAGTCATGTTGTGACGAAACTGTTCGACGCCACGTTCGAAATCCTGGCTGCCGAGCGGAATCGCACGCTTGCCCGCAACGCGCGCCATCATGTTGCGGGCAGCATCCCGATCGGCTGGTTCTTCACGCAGTGCGGGAGTCAGCACGTTGCCGAGTGCGCGATAGATTCTGAGCTGGCTGAGCGCGAGATGTGCGCGGGTAATCCAGGGCGAGGTGGCAACTGACAGCCGGGAGCCAACGCCGAATAGACCCAGGTATTCGTTGTGACCGGCGTACACGACCACGAGATCTGGCTCGATGGTGATGATTTCGTCGACGAAGTCCAGCAGCGTGTAGCTATTGACCGCCGACATCGCGGTGTTGATCACTTCCACCGTACGATGCGGGTAGGCGCGCCGCAGACGGCGCTCCAGCATGCCGGCCGGTGACGCGCCGAGTCCGTATGGGAAGCCCGCGGCTGTCGAACCGCCTTGTACGACGATGCGCAGCCCATTCGCCGGCTTTTCCGCCAGAAAAAAGCCAGTCTCAATCTGGATCCCGGGGGCCGGTGTGTTACCGGGGAAGTAGCGCTGTACCACGTTCGGGTTCGCGAGGCGGTAATCGGGGTGACGGGGCTCGGTGATGAATAGCGGTGCCGGCGTCGCAACTCCGCCGACGCGCAGTCCGATCTCCACCGCGACGAACACCGCGATTGGTAGCAACAGGGTGATCAACGTGAAGACGAGCTGCCGGCGCTTGCTGGTTGTTGCTTCGGTCATGATCCGGGAGCTCAAAAAAAGACCGCGGGCGCCCGCCTGTCGGGTGGCGTGGCAAAAAAATGGCTGGCCGGGTCACCCCGGCCAGCCCGGATCATGCGGCGGTCAGGGTGTGACCGTCAACGACGGGTTGTACGGGTTCGTTGCATCCACGCTGAATGTCACGTTGCCGTCGGCATCGAACGTGATACTCAGATTCCCAGGATTCGCTCCGCACGACAGCGTCGTGGCAACGCCCGGCATTACCGCCGGCATGTTTGCCGCCGTGCCGCAGTTGATGGTTGCCCAGTCGCTGGATGCCACCTTGAACTCGAAAGTACCGGTCGTCACCGCAACCGTTGCTTCGTAGACGTCTCCGCCCATGGCAACGAGTTCGTCTGCCTCGCCCCAGTCGTTGAAGCCGCCGCGTGCGAACACCGATACGGTCCCGAATGCGCCACCTGCTGCTGAGGCGATCGTCAGTGACGGATTGCCAGCGTCCGCCTTGTTCAGGCTGAAGGTGTAGTCACCGTCCGCACCGAAGCTGATGGACAGGTTGGCCGGATTCTCGTTACAGCTCAGTGTTGTCGCCGTATCGAGCGCAATCGGCATGGGCGAGCCATCCTTCGGTCCACCGCAATTGATCGTCGACCAGTCATCCGACGCGACCTTGAACTCATAGTCACCCGCAGTGACATTGAGCGTCGCTTCGAGCACATCCGGTCCGACTGCGGTGGTCGGGTTGGAATTACCCCAGTCATTGAAGCCGCCGCGCACCAGTGCCGTGTCGCTGGCGAAGCCCGTGCCGGCTGGCGACCCAATCGTGATGGTCGGCGTTATCGGCATGGTCGTATCCAGCGAGAACTTGACGTCACCGTCAGCTGCGACGGTCAGCGCCAGGTTGGCGGGATTCTCGCCACAGACCAGTTCCGTTGACGCACCAAATGGTGTCGGGAAGGCGCCACCGCCTTCCGGACCGCCGCAGTTCACGGTGGACCAGTCTTCCGACGCAACCTTGTACTCGTAATTGCCGGCCATGATGTTTGCCACGGTGGCTTCGAGCACGGCCGTCTCGCCGACACGATTCAACGGTGCCGTGGTGCCCCAATCGGTGAAGCCGCCGCGCACGAATGACTGGGTGTCGAACTCGGCCCCGATGGCGCAGACATTACCGCCCTGCGATTGCACGAACACGGCCGTAGTGCGCGCTGGCACGGCGAAGCCGTTCATGTCGTGCGTCGCCATCTGTACGACCGGGTCCGCCGAAGCAGCCTGCACCGGATGCAGCGTCCAGGTCTCGTCGGTAAACAAGGCGATCGTCTGCGCTTCATCAGTCGCATTGAACACGACCAGGATCGCCCCGTAGTTCATGTCATTGACATCGGCGCTGATACAGCCGTCGATGCCCATCACAATGACGCCCGGGACCTGGCTCGGACCGGTGTTGTAGAAGCTCAGGCGCTGCTTGATGTCGTCACCAGTCCGCAACCGGAACAACGGTGAGCTCTTGCGGATCATCAGCAATTCCCGGAACGCGTCGGAGGCGGCCTGCACATCCGCGGCGCCCGGCTCGGTGGTCGAATCGTCGAACACCTGCTGAATCTGCGTCCAGTTGTTGCCGCTCTCACGCTGCGACGGCAGCCCGACGCGGAACTTGGTATCGCTGCCGGACCAGTCGATCTCGTTGAACCAGTCGCCGGAATCGAATGAGTTGCGATCTATGGACTTCGAGCGCAGTAGATCCTGCGCCGCGTGCACGAACGGGATGCCCTGCGCCAGCAGTATGAACGAGTTGCCCACATTGTGTGCACGCACCCGATCGGCCGTACTGGTGCCCGTGGGATGTTTGTACTGACTGATATCCCACAAGGTCTCGTTGTCGTGCTTGCCGATGTAGTTGATCGCTTCCTGCGGATCCTGCGTATAGCCCGAGTCCTGATTGGTGTACGGAATCTCCATGCCGGTGACGGTATCGCCCGCGGCATTCACCAGCTCGAAATCCTCGAGGCCGCCAGCCAGCCACACGCGGATGTTGTCGGCTTTGGCCAGCAGATCATCTCTCTCACCGGCTGCGCCAGAGTTTTCCGCATTCGGATCGTAGAAGCGGCCGCTGATGAAGCCCTGGTTGCGGATGTGGTTGATGCCGCCATCGAAGGGCCCGCCACCGCGCACGGCGTCGCGCAAGCGATCGTTGAAGCTGCCGATGCCGGTACCGCCGAGATTCCTCTGCGTCGACTGGATGAAGCGCGCATCGTTGCCGATGTCGCCGAAGTTCCAGGCTTCGCCGTAGACATAGACCTCGGTGCCGTCCACGCCGTCGTTGGCGATGGTCAAGGCATCCAGTGCCTGGCGAAGTTTCTCCATCGTGGACTTCGGATGGAAGCTCATCAGGTCGAAGCGGAATCCATCGACCTTGTATTGGGTCGCCCAGAACACGGTCGACTCGATCAGCAACTTCTCCATCATCCCGAATTCCGCCGCGGTGTCGTCACAGCAGGAATTCCTCAGCACATTGCCGGTGCGATCGTCCAGACGGTGGTAGTAGCCCGGTACGACTTTGTCGAGCACCGACTTCTGGTTTTGACCGGACGCATTGGTGTGGTTATAGACCACGTCCATGACCGTGCGCAGGCCTGCATCGTTGATTCCCTGCACCATTGCGCGGAATTCGAGAATGCGTGCGGTGCCGTCCGGATCGGACGCGTAGCTGCCTTCCGGCGTGCTGTAGTGCCACGGGTCGTAACCCCAATTGAAGCCATCCAGGTCGCGCATCCATTCGGACACCTGTTGCTGCACCTGGGAGTCGCCCGCCTCGCTTTCCAGTAGTGCGCGGATCGTCTGACCATCCGGGCACAGGCTTGCCGCGGCCGGATTCGCCGCGCACAGCTCGTCGACCGTGTTGTCGAGATCGATGCGTTCTGCCTCCACCTCGTTCACGGTGGCGATATCGAAGGTTGGCAGCAAGTGCATGTGCGTCAGACCAGCACTGGCCAACGCCTGCAGGTGTTGCCAGCCGGTGCCGTTCGGGTCCGTGAACGCGGCGTATTTGCCACGATCGCCCGGCATCACCAGCGGATCGTTAATGCTGAAATCGCGGATGTGAGTTTCATACACGACGATGTCTTCCGGTGCGTCCAGTGCGGGCTTGACCATCAGGTCCCAACCCGGCGGCTTCAGGTCCGCATCGTCCAGGTTCACGATCTGGCTATACGCACTGTTCGCCGACAGGCTGATCGAGTAGGGATCGGTAACCTCGTTGGTTACCAGCGCCCCCACCGTCGGTGCATACACCGTCAGCTCGTAGCGATAGAACATGCGGTCCCAAGTGTTGTCGCCGGTCACGCTCCACACGCCCGACGCCTCGTCCAGCGTCATGGCCACGGTTTCCATCAGCATGCCGCCGTCGTCATAGATCTTGACGTCCACGCCGGAATCGAGCTGCGCGGTTGGCGCCCAGACACGCAATACGGGTACGCCACCTTCGTAGTTCACACCGAGGTCGGCGGTTACCGCCGCGGCACCGTAGACGTCATCCAGTGCTCCCGAGATTTGCACGTTCGTTGCCTCGACCACCACGCCGTTGGCATCCAGACCCACGGCAATCAGGCGGCCGCGCAAGGCTTCGCGCGTTTCCTCGATCGTGGTCGGCTCGGTCAGGACGTAGGCCGGATCCGACGCCAGGTGCCGGAAATTCGGCAGATCCGGGTTCGCGGTCGGTGACATCTCGGCAATCTCGAAGTTGCCCTCGAGGCCGTCCGTGCCCTGATTGACGCTGGCATCCGGCGAGATCACGAGTTCCACGCTGGTCACGTCGGCGCCGTGATCCCAGATCAATGTGTCGCGAGTGACTGCGTGTGCGGCCGCGCCAATAATGGCGACGACACCTTCGGCCGGCGGGGACGTGCCGACGTCATTGATGCCGGATTGCACGAACAGGATGTTGCCGTCCTCGTTGATCCGGATGAACTGATCGGGTCCGGGATCCTTGTCGTCACCCCGGTGAATAATGAACCCGAGCACGTTCGGAAACTCGGCAACTGGATCCGGATTCGCGCTGTACGGCGGACTCGCATCCTGCGGCAGCCGGATATAGAAGTACGCACCCAGGGTTTCATCGATGCCCGCCGGCAGGTATTCACCGGGTGTCGGGAAATCGGTCCAGGACGGACCGGCCGGGTCGGTCGGGAACAGGTGCAGGCCCCAGCCGGCGTAATTGCCGTCCGGGCGTTTGTAGTACAGCACCACTTCGCTGTCATTGGCCGGCAGCGCCGGGATATTCGGCGCAACGACACCGCTGCCCTCGAAGGCGAAGAAAGTATCGCCGCCGCTGCCGGCGGGGAACGTGCCGCCGCCATCCGCGTCGGGCATGCCGCCGTTCGTGACGCTGAAGTTCACCGGCGTGAACGGCGCGACTTCCACGGTTACTTCGCAGCCGAACGCGTTTGCGGTACCGGGTTCGCAGGTGTAGTCCTGGCCGTTTGCGGTGATGACTGTTTCGGAATAGTCGCCATTCGGCCGGCTGTAGGCGATCGTGATCGTCTCCTGGTCCCGTACAAACTGCTCATCAGCGGTCCACTGAAAGTTCGTCACGACCACGTCGCTGCCGCTGCTG
>JASJBD010000093.1 GCA_030066665.1 Gammaproteobacteria bacterium | reverse complement strand
ACAACCGGTAAAATGGTTTAAAGCATTATGTCAAGTAAGGGTCCCAAGTCTCTGTCTGAGCTACTGGATAGAGAGGGCAGCGCCGTCCGGGAGCTGGCGTCGGAGGCCAGTCAGCGACTGGCTCTCGCCGATCGTTTGCGCAGCAGCATAGAACCCGATCTGGCCGTTCATTTGACCGGCGCGAATCTGCGCAAGGACGGTACCCTGGTCCTGCTGACAACGTCGCCGGAATGGGCGGCGAGATTACGTTATGAGGCGCCGCGCTTGCTGGCCGCGTGCCGCGAACAATGCCCCACACCCGCACGTGTCCGCGTGCGAGTCACGCAGCCTGATTAATAACTTGCTTAGCGCGCCAGGGCCGGCGTCGCGTACGAAATCGGCGCGTCGGCGTTAGCTTCGAAGCTGACCAGTTCGCAAGCCGACTCGTCGGCGCGCAGCGCACGCACGAGCTGGTTGTTCAAACCGTGGCCCGATTTGTAGCCCGTGAACTCGCCAATCAGGCTGTGACCGGCCAGGTACAGGTCGCCGATGGCGTCGAGTATTTTGTGTTTGACGAACTCGTCTTCGTAGCGCAGTCCATCTTCGTTCAGCACGCGGTAATCGTTCAGCACGATCGCGTTGTCCATGCTGCCACCCAGTGTCAGGTTGCGCGACCGCAGCGCTTCGATGTCACGCAGGAAACCAAAGGTGCGCGCACGGCTGACTTCTTTCAGGAACGACGTGGTCGAAAAATCGATGCTGTATTCCTGCAAATGTGTCTTGAAAACCGGGTGCTCGAAATCGATCCGGAAGCTGACCTTGAACCCCGCGAAAGGTTTGATCTCGGCCCACTTGTCACCGTCTTCGACGCGGAGCGGTTTCTTCACCCGCAGGAAGCGTTTTGGCGCAGCTTGTTCCTCGATACCGGCAGACTGCAGCAGAAATACGAACGGTGCAGCGCTACCGTCCATGATCGGGACCTCGGGCGCCGTCAGATCGACGTAGGCGTTGTCGATTCCGAGGCCGGCAAATGCGGCCATCAGATGCTCCACGGTCGCCACCTTGGCGTCACCCTGCACCAGGGTCGTGCCGAGCATGGTTTCACCCACAACCAGCGCATCGGCGGGCAAGTCCACCGGAGGATCCAGATCGACCCGGCGAAAGACGATACCGGTGTTCTCGGCGGCCGGGCGCAGCGTCATGTAGACCTTGGTGCCGGAATGCAAACCGATACCGGTGGCACGGATAACGCTCTTGAGAGTTCGCTGTTTTAGCATAGGCATTCTGGGTCCCGTGGTTACCATAATCTGGCGGGCGCGGCCACCATCCCGTCTCCTGTGACAGGACGATTTCCCGCACCAATTACGGTACGAACTTGCGGAGCCCTACTCCCTGGCTGGTGTTAAGTCCCTGAATGACAAGCATTCTTTACGGACTGTTACGCACATGCGACAAAGACTGTCGGGAAACCTACCACACCCGCCTGAGTACCCGCAAGCCAATAAAAATATTGACTTTTCTTAATCTGCCTGCCGTCTGAGGAAGGCCGGAATGTCCAGCAGATCGTAGGACGGTTCATCGACCGGCTCCACACCATCACCCGCGGCCCGGGCCAGCCGCTTACCGGTCGGCTGGTCATACTTGGCGTAGTCCGGGGCCTCACCCGGCGGGACCTGCTCGGTGGCGACGGCTTCGGTCACGACCTTGATCTCCGGGCCTTTCGCCAGCGCCAGTGGTTGCCCCAGACCGGTTGCGACCACGGTCACGCGGATCGTGTTACTCATGTCCGGGTCGATCACGGTACCGACCACTACGGTCGCATCGTCCGAGGCGCATTGCTTCACCGTGTCACCAACCTGCTGGAACTCGCCAATGGACAGATCCTGCCCGGCCGTGACATTCACCAGGATGCCGCGGGCACCGTCGAGATTGATGTCCTCGAGCAGTGGACTGGAAATCGCCGATTCGGCGGCTTCACGCGCCCGGTCTTCACCGGCGGCGCTGCCCGAGCCCATCATCGCCATCCCCATTTCCGCCATGACCGTGCGCACATCAGCGAAGTCCACATTGATAAGTCCTGGCCGGGTGATCAGCTCGGCAATGCCCTGGACCGCGCCCTGCAACACCTCGTTGGCAGACTTGAATGCGTCCAGCAGCGTTGTCTGCGCCCCGAGTACCGACAGCAACTTCTCATTCGGTATGGTAATCAGCGAGTCCACGTATTTGCCCAGGTCCTGAATACCCGTCTCCGCAATCTGCATGCGCTTGCCGCCTTCCATGCCGAAGGGCTTGGTCACGACCGCGACCGTCAGAATGCCCAATTCTCTCGCGACCTGGGCGACAACGGGCGCTGCGCCGGTGCCGGTGCCGCCACCAAGGCCCGCGGTGATGAACAACATGTCCGCGCCCTCGATGACCTCCAGGATGCGATCCCGGTCTTCCATGGCCGCGGCCCGACCCACATCCGGGTCGGCACCCGCGCCCAGACCCTTGGTGATGTTGCAGCCGATCTGCAGCCCGGTGCGCACGTTGGCACTCTTGAGCGCCTGCGCATCGGTATTGGCGCAAATGAAATCCACGCCCTCGATGCCGGTGGTCACCATGTGCTTGACGGCATTGCCGCCACCACCACCGACACCGAGCACCTTGATCACTGCGTTCTGACTATAGGCATCCATCAGTTCAAACATTGATATTTCCTCCTCGCAACAACATTGGTTCGCCCCTCGCGAGACTTCCCGTCAAAAATTTCCCTGAAACCAGGATTTCATTCGTTCCCAGACATCTTTCAGTCCATGCACCCGAACCTCGGAGCCCTGCTTTTCGGTCTGGCTCCGCGCATAGAGCAGCAGACCGACGCCAGTGGCATGAATCGGATTCCGGACGACTTCCAATAACCCGCGCACGTGCTGGGGCAAGCCCAGACGCACCGGCATGTGAAACACTTCCTCGGCGAGTTCCACGGCGCCTTCCATCTTGGCGCTGCCGCCGGTCATCACGACGCCGGCGGCGACCATGTCTTCGAAGCCGCTGCGACGCAGTTCGTCGCGAATCAGCGTGAACAGCTCCTCGTAGCGCGGCTCCACGACTTCGGCCAGCGTCTGGCGGGCAAGCCGCCGCGGCGGCCGGTCGCCGACGCTGGGCACTTCGATCGTCTCCTCGGGATTCGCCAGCTGCGACAACGCGCAGGCATACTTGATCTTGATTTCCTCGGCGTATTGGGTCGGCGTCCGCATCGAGATCGCGATGTCGTTCGTGACCTGGTCTCCGGCAATCGGAATCACTGCCGTGTGCTTGATCGCGCCGCCGTTGAACACGGCAATATCGGTCGTGCCACCGCCGATATCGACCAGGCACACGCCCAGCTCCATTTCATCCTCGGTCAACACGGCATAGCTGGAAGCCAGCTGCTCCAGCACGATGTCCTCGACCTGCAGGCCACAGCGCTCCACACACTTCACGATGTTCTGCGCGGCGCTCGCGGCGCCGGTAACCATGTGCACTCGCGCTTCGAGCCGCACACCGGCCATGCCAACCGGCTCGCGGATGCCTTCCTGACCGTCGATCACGAATTCCTGTGGCAACACATGCAGGATGCGCTGATCGGCGGGAATCGCGACGGCTCGCGCAGCATCGATCACCCGGTCGACATCGCTGCGGGTGACTTCCCGATCGCGGATCGCGACGATGCCGTGCGAGTTCAGGCTGCGCACATGACTGCCTGCAATCCCGGCGAATACCGTGTTGATCTCGCAGTTCGCCATTAGCTCGGCTTCCTCGACGGCCCGCTGGATTGAATTCACGGTCGATTCGATATTCACGACGACGCCGCGCTTGAGCCCGCGCGACGGGTGCGTGCCAAATCCGATAACCTCGAGTTCCCCGTCTTCCTGGACTTCGCCCACGATGGCGACGACCTTGGACGTGCCGATATCCAGACCGACAATCAGTGGCTTGTCTGGTTTCTTAGGCATGCGGCTCCGCCCCCGGCTGTGCATCGGTCTGCACCGCTCGACCCTGTTTCCAGCCAATCGCAAAACCGTTGGGGTAGCGCATGTCGATGTATTCGACCTGGTCAGGCTGATTGGCGAGCAAATGATCGAGCGCCGCCAGAAATCGCGTCAGGCGCTGCTCGACCGCATCGGCACCGAGTCTCACGAGCACACCGTTATTGAGCCGAAAACTCCATGCGCCCCGCGCATCGAGGTCCATTTCCACGGCGGCCAGGCCGCGCTGTTCCAGCTGCTCCTCGACGCGGAAATACAGACGGGCGACCCGGTTCTCGCTGCCGACAGGGCCACTCAGGCGCGGCAATTCCGCCGGTACGTGACTGCTCTCTGTCAGAAACAGTTCGCCGTCCGTGTTCAACAACCCGGTGTCACCCCAGCAAGCCGCGGGTTCCTGTTCGGCAACGACGACTTCGATCGTGCCGGGCCAGCGACGCCGGACATTGGCCGATGCGACCCACGGTATTTCGACCGCTTGTGCACGAATCGCGCCGAGATCCGCACTCAGAAAACCGTCACGCACATAACCGCCGAGCACTTCCTCGAGTTGCATGGCCGACACCCTTTCGAACCGGCCCTTGATGACGACGGCATCGATCGGGCGATTCATCAGCCACACGGTCGACACATAGACCGCCGCCACGACAGCCAGCGCTGCACAGCTCGTCACCACCCGCTGCCAGTTCACCTGCGGCAATTGCAGCCGGCGCTGCCGTTGCTTCAGGCGCTTGCGGTTACGCCGCGAGGCCATTGTCGTCCTCCGGAAAACTGGTCTCGAGGATGCGCCAGACCAGCTCGTCAAAATCGATGCCGCGCTCGGCGGCGGCCATTGGCACCAGGCTGTGACTCGTCATGCCAGGCACGGTGTTGACCTCCAGCACCAGTGGCTCGCCGCGTTCATCGAGCATGAAATCGACGCGGCCCCAGCCGGTCGCCCCGATGGCCTGAAAGGCCTGCGCCGCAACGTCGGCAAAATGACGCTCACGCGCAGCAGGCAGACCGCAGGGACACACGTAGCCGGTCTGCTCGCTGAAATATTTCGCCTCGTAGTCGTAGAACGTGTTGGCCGCATCGATGCGGATCAATGGCAGCACCTCACCGTGCAGCACGGCGGCGGTATATTCGTCACTGGTGATCCACTGTTCGGCAAACACTGCGCAGCGATAGCTCGCGGCCGCGGCGAATGCGGCCGGCAATTCGTCGGCGCTTTCGACTTTCGTCAGGCCAATACTGGAGCCTTCGTCCGACGGCTTGACCATCAGCGGCAGACCCAGTTGGTCGATCACCGCGTTGAAGTCCGCCGGTCCGCCGATCGCGGCATAGGCCGGCGTGGCGATACCACAGGCGCTCAACAACTGTTTGCTGCGCAATTTATCCATGGCGATCGCACAGCCGAGCACGCCGCTGCCGGTGAACGGGATACCCAGCAGGGACAGCAAACCCTGCATGCTGCCGTCTTCGCCGCCGCGGCCGTGCAGTGCGATCCAGGCCCGATCGTAATTCGCACCCTGCACCTGCTCGAGCAAGCCATCGGCCGGGTCTACTGCATGCGCGTCGACGCCACGGCGCAGCAGCGCTTCGAGCACGGCCCCACCGGACATCAGGGATATCTCGCGCTCGGCGGAATCCCCACCCATAAGCACGGCCACCTTGCCGAACGCCCCGGGGTCGTTCACGACGTGACGGTTCACGACACACCCCCCGCCTCGCCGACGATATGAACCTCGGCCACCAGGTTCACACCAAACCGCTGCGCTACCCGATCACGCGCGGCGTTGATGAGTGTTTCGATGTCGGTCGCGGACGCTTCGCCGGTATTGATGATGAAATTCGCGTGTTTCTCCGATACCTGCGCGCCCCCAATCTGGAAACCTTTCAGGCCCGCTGACTCGATCAGGCGCGCCGCATGGTCGCCCGGCGGATTGCGAAACACCGAACCACAGCTCGGCAACCCGAGGGGTTGTTTGTCCTGACGTTCGCGGAGCAGTGTCTTCACCCGATCGAGGCCGCCACCGGGCTGATCGTCGAATTCGAACTGCGCGGACAGAAACCACTCGCCCGCCGGCCCGCGTACCTCGCGGTAGCCAACGACGTAGTCCTGCGGGCCACGACACCTGACGGTGCCGGCGCGATCAACCGTCTCAACGCTCTTGAGGCGGTCCCAGGTTTCGCCGCCGAAGGCGCCGGCGTTCATCCGCAATGCGCCACCCACCGTGCCCGGAATGCCGGCGAAGAACTCCGCGGGCCCGAGGCCCCAGCGCGCGCAGCGGCGAGCGAGCGCAGTACACGGCACGCCCGCTTCTGCTTCAACCAACCCACCATCCAGCCGGTGCGCTGTCCCCAACGCGCGCGCGGTGGCGATTACAACGCCGCGAATGCCGCCATCGCGCACCAGCAGATTGCTGCCCAATCCCAGCCAGTAAACGGGTACATCCGGATCGAGCCCGGTAAGGAATTCCAGTAACGCGGCACGTGTTGCCGGACGGAAGTAGAGGTCCGCGGGCCCGCCAACGCGCCACGACGTGTGCTTTGCCATGGGCTCATCACGCCGCAATTCATCGCGGGTCGACATGGCTTCAGCGGCGCTCATTGCTTCACTCTCCGCGGCCCGACGGCCAGCGAATCCGGCAAAGCCACGGCCGCGCTGCCGATGTCACCGGCGCCGAGAGTCAGCACGAGATCACCGTCTTCCAGCACGCCGCGCAAGAGGTCCGGCAGCGCGGCAAGTTCCGGCACGAACACTGGCTCGACCAGGCCACGACTACGAATCGCGCGACAAATGGCGCGGCCATCCGCACCCGCAATCGGCTCCTCGCCAGCTGGATAGACTTCGCAGACGAACAGGCGTTCTACCCCCGACAGGACATCCGCAAAATCGTCGAGCAGATCCCGCGTGCGCGTGTAGCGGTGGGGTTGGAACACGATAACTAGGCGGCGACCGGGCCACGCGCTGCGAGTCGCCTGAATCGTCGCCGCGATTTCAGTCGGGTGGTGGCCATAGTCATCGACGAACAGCACCTGGCCATTGGCTGTTTTCACCTCCCCCGTGACCTGCAGGCGACGATCGATGCCCTGAAATTCGGCCAGGGCTTTTTGAACAGCGGCATCATCCAGTTCGAGTTCGTGCGCGATTGCGCAGGCCGCCAGTGCGTTCAAGACGTTGTGATGCCCGGGCAGGTTGAGGGTCACCGGCAACGCCGAATCACGGCCGGGCAGCCAGACGTCGAAAGACGTCCTGGGTCCGTGCGCCTCGATGTTGCTGACACGCAAGTCGGCATCGGGGTGTTCACCATAGGTCAGCGTCGCGCGCTTGATGTCGGGCAGCAGCGCGGCCACCCCGGGATCATCGAGGCACAATACGGCGAGACCGTAGAACGGCAGGTTGTGCAGAAACTCGAGAAAAGTCTGGCGCAAGCGGTCGAGGTCGCCACCGTAAGTCGACAAATGTTCCGCGTCGACGTTCGTGACGACGGCAATCATCGGCTGCAGATGGATGAACGACGCGTCACTTTCGTCGGCTTCGGCAACGAGGTACTGGCCCGCGCCCAGCCGTCCGTTCGTATCCGCACTTTTCAGCCGGCCGCCAATCACAAAGGTCGGGTCCTCACCCGCCTCGGCCAGTACGCTGGCAACCAGGCTGGTGGTCGTGGTCTTGCCATGCGTACCCGACACCGCAATCGCATGACGAAAGCGCATCAGCTCGGCGAGCATTTCGGCGCGCCGCACCACCGGCTTCCGGCCGTCGCGGGCCGCGGCGATTTCGGGATTCTCCGGATCAATTGCGCTGGACACGACCACGACATCGGCATCGCCGACATTGCTCGCGCGATGACCGATCTCGATAGCCACGCCGAGTGCCCGCAGCCGGCGCGTGACCGCGGATTCCTTCAGATCCGAACCCTGCACCTGGTAGCCGAGATTCACGAGCACTTCGGCGATACCGCCCATGCCGACGCCACCAATGCCGACCAGGTGAATGCGGTTAATCTTGCGCATGCGATCCTTCACCATGCGCCACCTCCGGCCTCTACACAGGCGCGTGCCACGGCTTCCGTCGCCGCCGGCTGCGCCAGGGCCCGAGCTCGCTCGGCGCGCTGCAACACGAGTTGCCGATCGCGCGCGCAGCGTTCGATTTCCGCGGCGAGCCCCGCGGGCGTGAGTTCGTCCTGCGGTATCAACACAGCGGCGTCTGCATCGATCAGGAAATGCGCGTTACGGGTCTGATGATCATCGACCGCGGACGGGTACGGCACGAGCACGGCAGCGAGCCCCGCGGCGGTCAGCTCGGAGATCGTCAGGGCACCGGCGCGACACAACACGAGGTCAGCCCAGGCATAGGCCTGCGCCATATCGTCGATGAACGCATCGATACGGACGTCGAGATTGGCGATCGCGTAAGCCGCCTCGGCCCGGTGTTTCGTGTGCTTGCCCGCCTGGTGCCAGATCTCCGGTCGGGCATCTTCCGGCAGCAGCACCACGGCTTTGGCGACAATCTCATTCAGTGCCAAAGCACCCTGGCTGCCGCCAAGCACCAGCAGTCGCAACGGACCATCGCGACCGGCCAGGCGGACTGCCGGCGCCGGCAACCCGAGGATGTCCGGGCGCACCGGGTTACCCACCGTGCGCGTCTTCACGTCGCCGGAAAAACTGCCCGGGAAGGCTTCGAGCACCTCCCGGGCGATTCCAGCCAGAAGACGGTTGGTTAAACCGGCGACAGAATTCTGTTCATGGATGACGAGTGGTCGGCGCGTGAGCCAGGCGGCCAGGCCACCAGGGCCGGACGCGAACCCACCCATGCCGAGGACGGCTTGCGGACGATGCCGCAGCAACACGCGAGCGGCGTCAAAAACGGCCACCAGCAGCCGGAACGGCGCCAGCAGCCAGGTAAAGATCCCCTTGCCGCGCAAGCCACTGACACGCACGAGTTCGAGATCGATGCCTTCGTCCGGCACCAGGTCGGCCTCGATGCCGCGTGCTGTGCCCAGCCAGACGACATCCGTATCGCGGCCGCGCAGGGCATCGGCGACGGCCAGCGCCGGGAACACGTGCCCCCCGGTACCACCGGCCATGATCAGGATCGGCCCGCTCATGATCGGCGCCTCCGGCGTCCGGTGCGCGCTGGCCGCAGGGCCGCCAAGCGGTTCTCGTGATCAACGCGCAAGAGCAGCGCCAACCCGATCAGGGTAATAATGAGGCTGCTGCGACCGTAACTGATGAGTGGCAGGGTCAGGCCCTTGGTTGGCAGCACGCCCATGTTCACGCCGATGTTGATGAACACCTGCATGCCCTGCCACACGGCAAACCCAAACGCGAGATTCGCCTGATAGAAGCGACCCAGCTGTGCCGCGGACTGCGCGATGCACAGCGCCCGCCACACGAGCAGACCAAACAACAGGATCAACAGCAGACTGCCGAGTAAACCGAATTCTTCGGCAAATACTGCGAAGACGAAATCGGTGTGCGCTTCCGGCAGGTAGAAGAGCTTTTGCACCCCTGCGCCCAGGCCGGCGCCGAGCCACTCGCCACTGCCAATCGCGATCAATGACTGAATTAACTGGAAGCCGCTGCCATAGGGATCGGCCCAGGGATCCATGAAGCCCGTGATGCGCGCCAACCGATAGGGTGACGCCAGCGCCAACCCGACGCCGGCGGCGACGAACAAGGCCGTGAATCCGAGCAGATCGCGCAGCCGGGCACCCCCCGCGAACAACAGCGCCAGCGAAATCCCGACGAGCACGACCGCGGAGCCAAAGTCGGGCTGGGCCAGCAACAGGGCACAGCAGACGGCCACCAAAACCATCGGTTTCAGGAAACCCGTCAGACTCCGCCGCAGCTCATCCCCGTGACGCACCGCGTAGCCTGCGAGGTACATCAGCAACAACAGCCGGGCGGGTTCCGCCACTTGCACCGTGACACCGGCGACGCGCAACCACCGCGTGCTGCCGTTGACCGTGTGCCCGAGCCCCGGCACCAGCACCGTTGCCATCAGCACGATGGCCAGGCATGGCAGCATGAGGCCGGCGCGTTCCCAGATGTCCGTTGGCAGGCGAAACACCCCCACGCCAATGGCGATACCGAACAGCGCCGCGACTGCCTGGCGTTCCAGGTAGAAGAGTGGTGCCCCGGTATTGCGATCCGCCAGCGCGATCGACGCGGACGCCAGCACGATCAAGCCGGCGCCCAACAGCAGGCCAATGATCACGACCAGACCCACATCCACCATGGGGGCGGCCGTGGCTTGTATCTGACTGCGGCGGCCGCTCATCGCGTGAACCTCCGCACGGCCGCCTGGAACGCCTCGCCGCGTGCGGCGTAGCTCGAATACATATCCAGACTGCTGCAGGCAGGCGCCAGCAGCGCCGTACCGCCATCGGGGAGGTGTGCCGCGGCCGCCTTGACCGCGGTATGCATATCGTCAGCCAGCTCCAACTCGGCGATACCATCGAGGGCAGTCGCCAGCAACTCACGATCGCGGCCCAGCAACACGATGGCCCGGGTATCGCTGTGTTTCAGTGCCGTCGCCAGGGCCGTGAAATCGCCGCCTTTGGCATCGCCGCCGGCAATGAGCACGAGCGGACCGGTGATCGCTCGCAAACTTGCCACGGCAGCCCCGACATTCGTCGCCTTCGAGTCATCGATCCAACTGATCCCGCGTGCTTCCGTCACCAGCTGATTGCGATGTGGCAGACCGGTGAATCGCCGCAAGCCATTCAGCATGCCCTGCGGATCGGCACCCAGTGCGGCACCCAAAGCGAGCGTCGCGAGCGCATTCGCCAGGTTGTGTTGCCCCTGCACCTGTAATTCGTCAACGCCGAGCAGCAACGCCTCACCGCAGGCGAGGTAGTCGCGATTGCCCTTGCGGCGCAAGCCGAAGTCATCCGATGCCGGTTCGCCGAGCGTGAACCCGGTCGTGGCCGTGTCCGCGGGAATCTTTTCCATCAGCTCGCATTGATCGCGATTCACCACTGCATGCCGACACGCGCTGTAGATCCGTTGCTTCGCGGCCAGGTAGTCGGCCAGGCTGGTATGGCTGTCGAGGTGATCGGGCGACAGGTTCAGCAGGACTGCCACGTCGAGTCGCAGTCTGCCGCTGCGCTCGAGCTGGAAGCTCGACAGCTCCAGCACATAGGCCTCGGCCAGCGGATCCAGTAAATCGAGGGCAGGCGTCCCGAGATTGCCGCCGCAGCGGGTATCCCAGCCCGCGGCGCGCAGCGCATCGCCCAGCATCGCCGTCACCGTACTCTTGCCGTTGGAGCCCGTGATGCCCGCGACCGGTGCGCTGGCCTCTTGCATGAACAGATCGATATCACTGACGACCCTCAGGCCGCGGTCGCGTGCTTTGGCCAACACAGGTAAGTCGACCGGCACGCCGGGTGAAACGACCAGTGTCTCGATGCTGTCTGCCAGCTCGTAGTCGCCGCCCGTGTGCAGCGTCGCTGCCGGCATGGCGGCGCGAATGGCATCGACTTCCGGTGGCGCTGCCCGCGTGTCGACGAAAACTGCCAGTTCACCGCGCGCGGAAAGATAGCGCGCGCAGGATGCACCGGTCGCTCCCATGCCCAGCACGAGTGTCGCGGGCAGACCGGAACCCGTGTTCCGGGGCCGGCGCGACTCTGCAGTATTCATCGTAGCTGCCAACATCACCGCAGTTTCAGACTCGACAAACCAACCAGCACCAGGATCACGGTGATGATCCAGAAACGCACGATCACCTTGGGTTCGGCCCAACCCTTCAGTTCATAGTGATGGTGGAGCGGCGCCATGCGAAACACGCGCCGGCCGGTCAATTTGAATGACGCTACCTGGATAATGACGGAGAGCGTCTCGATGACGAACAGACCGCCCATGATGACCAGCACCAGTTCCTGTCGAACGATGACCGCTACCGTGCCGAGCGCCGCGCCAAGTGCAAGCGCACCGATATCACCCATAAAGACCTGCGCGGGATAGGTGTTGAACCAGAGGAAACCGAGACCCGCTCCGGCCAGCGACGCGCAGAACACCATCATTTCGCCCGCGCCGGCAATGAACGGGATGCCGAGGTACTCGGAAAAAATCGTATTGCCAGCCGCATAACCGAAAATGCCGAGCGCGCCGCCGACGAGCACGGTCGGCATGATCGCGAGCCCGTCCAGGCCGTCGGTCAGATTCACCGCGTTGCTGGTGCCGACGATGACGAGAAACGTCAGCGGAATGAATAGCACGCCTAGCGGCAGCAACACATCCTTCAAATACGGAATCAGTAACGCCGTCTGATAGGGCGCCTCGGCGAGCCGATACAGGATGACGGCGACCGCGGCGGCACCGAGAGACTGCCAGAACAGCTTGGCTTTGGCGGACAGGCCCGCGGGATCCTTGAGGATCAGCTTGCGGTAATCGTCAACGTACCCGATGGCGCCGTACACCACGGTCACGCCCACGACAATCCAGACATAGGGATTGGTCAGGTCTGACCACAACACCGTGCTCAGCAGAATTGCGACGAGAATCAGCAGACCGCCCATGGTCGGCGTGCCGGACTTCAGCAGGTGGGTTTCCGGACCATAGTCGCGGACCGTCTGGCCAATCTGTCGAATGTGCAGGCGCCGGATCATCACCGGCCCGAACACCAGCGAAATCACGAGCGCGGTCAGCGCCCCCATGATCGCGCGCATGGTGATATAGGTGAAGACATTGAAGCCGCTGATGTATTGGGTCAGGACTTCGGACAGGTAGAGCAGCATGGCGTTATCCCGCTCCCTCCGTTGCGGTCAGCGCCGCGACGACGGCCTCGAGGCCCATGCAGCGCGACCCTTTGACAAGCACCGTCACACCGGCGCCCGGCAGCTCGTGCAGAGCCGCGAGCAAGGCTTCGCGATCGGCATGAGACTCGGCGCCGGGACCGAAGGCCGTGGCGGTCGCGCGACTTGCCACGCCCACGCAGCTCAGGCGGCCGATACCGGCGTCGCGTGCAGCCACGCCGATTTCCGCGTGTAACGCCTCGCTGTCGGGGCCGAGTTCCGCCATGTCTCCGAAAATGAACCAGGTCTCGCCGGGCTGGGACGCGAGAAAATCGATAGCGGCGCGAACCGAGGCCGGGTTGGCGTTGTAACTGTCGTCGAACACGACGGCACCGGAAGACGTGGTGAACCGTCGCAAGCGACCCGTCACGTTTTCTGCCCGCGCGAGCCCGTCAACAATCGCATCGACTCCTGCCCCCGCGGCCGTGGCCGCCGCCGCGGCCGCGAGTGAGTTACGCACATTGTGCTCACCCGCCATTGGCAGTTCGATCGCCAGCTCCCCGACGGGCGTGTGCATGGTGAAAGTCCAGATGGAGCTGCTGCCGGCGGTCACCAGGCGCAGATCATCGGCGCGGAAATCGGCGCGGGGGTGCAAACCAAAAGTCAGCAACGCGCGATTAGCCACAAGCTTGCGCCAGTAGTCGAAATACGCGTCGTCGCGATTGACGATCGCGATCCCGTCATCGGGCAGGCCGGCGAAAAGTTCGCCCTTGGCCTGCGCCACGCCGTCCAGACTCCCGAATCCCTCGAGATGTGCGGCGCCGGCGTTGGTGACGACGCCAATACCCGGCTGCGCAATGGTCGCGAGGTAGCCAATTTCGCCGGCGTGATTCGCACCCATTTCGAAGACGGCGGCACAGTGTTGCGCCGTCAGACGCAGCACCATCAATGGCAGACCAATGTCGTTGTTCAGGTTACCAGCCGTTACCAGCACCTGCTCCGCTGCCCCGGCATCGGCTTTCAGGATCGCGCCGATCATTTCGCGCACGGTGGTCTTGCCGTTGCTGCCGGTGACGGCAACGACAGGCAGGTGGTGCTGCTGGCGCCACTCCCGTGCAAAATCGCCGAGTGCCCGGCGGGTGTCGGCAACTTCGACCTGCGACAGCGTCGTGTCCTGGCGCGCTTCGACCACGGCACCAGCTGCGCCGCGACGAGCCGCTTCGTCGACGAACGCGGCCGCATCGAACCGCTCCCCGCGCAGGGCGAAGAACAGCTCGCCCTGCTGCAGTGTGCGAGTGTCCGTGCTGACGGCGTCGAAGGCGCAGTCCGATCCGATGAGTGTGCCGTCAATCGAGTCGGCGACCATGCTGAGCATGCCCATACTCATTCCACCCGGTCCAATGCAGCCCGCGCGGCATCGAGATCAGAAAACCGTCGCGAAGTTCCGGCCAGCACCTGACGTGTTTCGTGGCCCTTGCCGGCAATCAGCACGGCATCCTCGGGTGCGGCTGCGGCAATGGCGCGGTCGATCGCGATACCGCGCTCGTGCAGCACCTCGACAGTCGCGCCGCTGGAAAAACCCGCCAGGATATCGGCGACGATGCGCGCGGGATCTTCGTTACGCGGGTTGTCGTCCGTCACGATGAAGCGGTCGGCCAGCCGCTCGACGACCGCGGCCATGGGCGCCCGTTTGCTGCGGTCGCGATTGCCCCCACACCCAAACACGCACCAAACCTGGCCGTCGCAGTGTTGCCGAACTGCGTTTAGCGCATTTTCCAGCGCGTCGGGGGTGTGTGCGAAATCGATAATGACCGCGGGACCCGGGCCGCGCGTGGTCAGCGACTGCATGCGGCCGGGCGGTGCGGTCGCACGACCCAATGCGGCGGCCACCTGATCCAGCACGCAACCGTTGGCCAGCAATATGCCCGCGGCAACAACCAGGTTCTCCGCGTTGAAGCGGCCCCACAGGGAACTGTGAATCTCGGCCTCACCGAAATCACCGCTCAGTGACAATCCCAGGCCATCGCGGCGCGCCGCCGTAAGCCGGCCCATCAGTCGCACGCCGGGCGGAGCAGCGCCTGTCTCCACCAGCGCCACGGTGATGACCGTGGCACCCTCCGGCAAACGACCCACCAGGCGGCGACCGAATTCGTCACCGACATTCAGCACGACGCCGGCCGGTTCATGCTCGATGAACAGGCGCGCTTTCGCGGCCGCATAAGCTTCCAGGCTGCCGTGGTAGTCGAGATGATCCTGACTCAGGTTGGTCAATGCTGCGACGGCGAACCGCACGCCATCCACGCGCCCCTGATCGAGCGCATGGGATGAAACTTCCATCATCGCGTGGCTGACACCATCGTCCGCGCAGCCGTGCAGCCGCCGATGCACTTCGATACAGCCCGGCGTCGTCAGACGGCTGGCAGTCAGCTTCGGCAACACGCCGTGACCGAGCGTGCCCATGTAGGCTGTGCGATGCCCGAGCTCCTGCAACGCTTGAGCGGCGAGCCAGGCCGTGGTGGTTTTGCCGTTCGTCCCGGTGATGCCCGTTACGGCAATCTGGCTGGACGGGCTGCCGTAGAAACGATCACCGAGCATGCCCAGATGCCGGCGCAGCTCCGGAACCGCGAAACCAACGACATCGGCAGGCAACGCTGGCGCTGCCCGACCCGGCGTTGGCTCCCAGGCAACCGCGGCGACGCTCCGACCGGCGAGCTGGTCGATATAGTCCAGCCCGTGACTGCGCTCGCCACCGCAGGCCAGAAACAGCTCGCCGGCCTGCAAATGCCGGCTGTTACTGCTCATGCCCGCAATGAGCAGATCGGGGGCATTGTCGACGATGCCATCGAACAGGACGCGCAGGCTGACTGGTTTCACCCGCATCACCTCGCGTTCGCCGCGATGGTCGTTGATCGGGAGGGCGAACGCGCGGGCAGATCGTCCGGTGGCACCGCCATGATGCGCAACGCGCCCGCGGCGACTTCGGAAAACACCGGCGCCGCCACGGTGCCACCGTAGTACTCACCCGCAGACGGGTCATCGATGACGACGACGATGGCCAGCCGCGGATTGGTGACCGGGGCAACGCCCGCGAACACGGCCGTGTACCGATCTTCGGCATAACCGCCCGGGGCGAATTTGCGCGCGGTGCCCGTCTTGCCGCCGATACGGTAGCCGCTCACCGCGGCCTGCAAACCGGTCCCATTTGGCCCAACGACGTCCTCGAGCATCGCGAGCACAGCCGTCGACGTCGCAGCGGAGAGCACACGCCGCGGGATCGGCTCCTCATTGACACGAATCAGGGATACCGGCCGATGCAGCCCGCCCGTCCCGATAACGGCATAAGCCTGCGCGAGCTGCAGCGCGGTCATCGATAGTCCATAGCCATATGCCAGCGTGGCCTGGCTGATCGGACGCCAGTTCGAGTGATGACTCAGCAAGCCGCCGGATTCTCCGGGATAGCCGCTGGCACTGGGCCGTCCGAGACCGAAGCGTGACAGCACATCGAAAAGCTGTTGCGGCTCCAGCGACATGGCGATCTTGGTAGCGCCAACGTTGCTGGACCGCGCGAGCACGGTCGCCAGATCAATCCGGCCCAGGTTGTCCTTGTCTTCGATCATTTTCGCCCCGACCTGAATAAAGCCGGGGTTCGTATCGATGCGACTGTCGGCGCGGTATTTGCCGCTTTCGAGCGCCGCGGCAACGACCATGGGCTTCAGCGTCGAACCGGGTTCGAAGATGTCGGTGATGGCGCGATTTCGATACCGGTCGGCGACGAACTGGGCGCGGTCGTTCGGGTTATAGGCGGGCTGGTTGACCATTGCCAGCACTTCGCCGGTGGTGACATCCAGCACCACGAGCGAACCGGCCTGGGCGCCGTGTTGTTGCACCGCTGACTTGAGTTCCCGATAGGCCAGGTATTGGATCCGCAGATCGATCGAGGCGCCGAGAATGCGCCCCGGATTCGGGGTCTCGATCGACTCGAGATCTTCGACGACTCGCCCGAGACTGTCTTTCAGCACCTTCTTCCTGCCGGGCCGTCCAGCCAGCCAGTGATCGAACGCCAATTCGAGTCCTTCCTGCCCCTCATCATCGACGTTCGTAAAACCAACCAGGTGACCGACAACCTCGCCGGCCGGGTAATAGCGTCGGTACTCCCGCAGCAGCTCGACGCCCGGGATGTCGAGCGCGGCAATTTCTGCGGCGTCACCCGGATTCATATGGCGCCGCAGATACATGAACTCGCGATTGGCGTTGCGCGCCAGGCGGCGGGCCAGTTGCTCGGCATCGAGACCCAGCGCGCGCGCCAGCTCGGGAATACGATCCGGCGCCTGCACCAGTTCACGGGGATTCGCCCAGATGCTGTCAACCGGCGTGCTGACGGCAAGTGCTTCGCCATTGCGATCGGTAATCGGGCCGCGATGCGCGGAAACCCGGGCGATGCGCAAGTGCCGCGCGGCAGCTTGTTCGTTCAGAAAGTCTTTGTTGAAGACCTGCAGGTGCACGGCGCGACCCATCAGCACCAGGCCGGCGAAGGCAAGGCACAGGCCAACCAGGTGCAATCGCCAGGTGAAGCTACGCACGTTCAGGGCGGCGCCGGTCGGGGCCCGCTTCATTTCGTGAACACCCGCGTGCGTCCGGCCGCCGGTTCGATCATGCCCATTTCTTCACGCGCCAATCGCTCAACGCGCGCGTGGTTCGACCAGGTACTTTGCTCGATCAGCAAGCGCCCCCAGTCCACCTCCAGCCGATCACGGTCGGCCGTCAGCGTCTGCAGCTCGATAAACAATTTGCGCGTTTCGTGCTTCGCATAAACTGCGGCGATCGCCGACATGACGACGATTAGCGCCAACGCCAGCTCCGGCCAGTAACGCTGTCGCGACGCCTGCGTCACAGTTTTTCCCCCACGCGCAGCGTCGCGCTGCGGCTGCGCGGATTGGCGTCGACCTCAGCAGCACCGGGTCGAATTGCGCCGCCGGGCAGTCGCAGCGTGGGTTGCGCTGCCGATGGGACGACAGGCAACTGTGACAACGCCGGATCGACCCGCGCGTTGTCACGCAGGAAGCGCTTTATCAGCCGGTCCTCGAGCGAGTGAAAGCTGATCACGCACAACCGCCCGCCCGACGCCAGCAAGTCGAGCGTATCCGGCAAGACGCGCTCCAGTTCCTGCAGCTCCTGGTTGATGTGGATACGCTCGACTTGCTGGCGTCGGGCGGGCGGTTGTGCGTGATCAGCTTTCACTCGCTCGAGGACCG
>JASJBD010000095.1 GCA_030066665.1 Gammaproteobacteria bacterium | reverse complement strand
TCGGCTCGGCAATCGCCAGCCTCGTTTTGCTCGGCTCTCGTCGCCGACTCGGATAGCGATTAGCAACACCGGAATATCCTGCCAATCGGCGGGAACCGGCAGGGTGCCCTCGCGGTGGACCGTCTGGCGTATCCTTCGGGCCATGCTCGGGTCTGTTCGTAATCGCTTCGCATGTCTTGTTGTTGTTGCGCTTCTCTCGGCCTGCAGTGGCGACGGCAGCATCAATGGGTCACCACTCTCCGGAACCGGTGATCCGGCACCGGTTCTCGCCGACGCGCCGGCCCGGGTGCAGAAGATCCTGGTCGTCGGTGGTACCAGCGGCATTGGCCTCGAGGTCGTGCGGCTGGGGCTGGCCCGCGGTCACCTGGTGTCCGCAATGGCGCGGCGGCCGGAGCGCATGCCGCTGCAGCACGAGAACCTGCAGGTGTTTGCCGGCGATATTCTCGATCCGCTGAAGCTCAAACGGGTCGTGGCGGGGCATGAAACCGTCGTCGTCAGTATCGGTCACCCGCCAACGCGGAAAGAGGTCAGTGTGTTCTCGGACGGTATGCGCAATGTGCTCGACGCAATGCGGGCTGGTGGTGCCGGGCGACTGATTACAGTCACCGGCATCGGCGCCGGCGATAGTCGCGGGCGTGGCGGGTTCATGTACGATCGCATCGTCTGGCCGCTGATGCTACAAACGGTGTACGAGGACAAGGACCGGCAGGAAGCGCTGGTCCGCATGAGCCATACCGAGTGGACGATCGTTCGCCCCGGCTTTCTCACTGACGACGTGGCGGAGGGTCGCTATCGCGCGATCAGTGATCTGGATGGTGTGACGTCCGGTAAGATCAGCCGCGCAGACGTCGCGCGGTTTATTGTCGCAGCCTTGGAGCAGGAGACCTACGTCGGCTGGACTGTGCTGTTGAGTAACTGACGCGTATTCAGAACATCGACGAGCCGCCCGGCGTCGCGTCCGGGTCGCGCTCGCCGCGATCCGGGATGTGATCGCCGGTGATCATCTGGCTGTATGACAGGCCGGGGCCGACCATCGGGTAGACGCCCGCGTCGGGATCGATAATCACTTCGAGGAAAGCCGGGCCGTCGAATTCGACGAATTCCTTGACCACGCGCGGGACGTCGGCCTTGCGATCGAGGCGCACCGCGAATTCGAAGCCGTCGGCCTGGGCCGCCTTGATGAAGTCCTTGCGGTGCAGTGACTTGTCGGTACCCGACATGCGGCCCTTGTAAAACAGTTTCTGCCACTGGCGCACCATGCCGTCGCCAAAGTTGTTCAGCACGAGGACTTTGACCGGCAATCCGTAAGTCGTGACCGTTTCCAGCTCGCCGATATTCATGCGCATGCTGCCATCGCCATCGATGTCGATCACGAGGCGCTCGGGGTAGGCAAACTGCGCGCCGACCGCGGCCGGCAGGCCAAAGCCCATCGTCCCCATGCTGCCGGACGTCAGCCACAGCCTTGGGTGCTTGAAGTCCATGTACTGCGCCGCCCACATCTGGTGCTGACCGACACCGGTGCTGATTATGGCCTCGCCCTTGGCGTGTTTATTCAGCTCCTCAATCACGTAATTCGGCTGGATGAGCTTGCTGTCGCGGTCGTAATTCAGCGCGTACACGCGACGCATTTCTTCGAGTTCGGCCAGCCACGCGGAAAAGTCCGCGTCGAATTTGTGCCGCTCGCCCCAACTGGTCAAGGCGTCGAGATCTCGCTCCAGCACGCCCACGTGGTACCAGTCAGCAGTCCTGACCTTGCCCACCTCGGAGGCGTCGACATCCAGGTGGGCAACGCGGCGGGCGTTTGGCGCAAAGGTATCCGGGTCAGTGGCGACCCGGTCGTCGAAACGCGCACCGACGGCGATCAGCAGGTCGCAATCCTCGACGGCGTAGTTCGCGTAGGCCATGCCGTGCATGCCCAGCATCTTCAAAGCGAGGGAATCCGTGGTGTCGAACGCCCCGATACCCATCAGCGTGGTGGTCACCGGAATCTGGAAACGCCGTGCAAAGCGTGACAGTGCCGCTGACGCTTCACCATGAATCGCGCCGCCGCCGACATAGAGCAGTGGTTTGCGGGCGTCGCCGAGCAGTTTGAAAAACGCGCGCGCTTCACTGGCGCTCAGCGCATTTTCCTGTACGGCCTCGATACGTTGCCGGTAACTCTTGATCGGCAGCAAGCCGGTGCCCCGGAATTCACCGATCCAGTTCTGGACGTCCTTCGGTACGTCGATGACGACCGGACCCGGACGGCCGCTGCGCGCGATCTCGAAGGCCGTGCGCACGGTCTCCTCCAGTTTGGCCGGACTCGTCACCAGGAATACGTGCTTTGCAACCGAGCCCATGATCGCTGACACCGGTGCTTCCTGGAACGCATCAGTGCCAATCACGTGGGTTGGCACCTGGCCGCAGATCACCACAATCGGGATCGAATCGGCCATGCAGTCACGCACCGGTGTCACCGTATTGGTCGCGCCCGGCCCGGATGTCACCATCGCGACACCGACCTTGCCAGTCGCGCGCGCGTAACCGGCGGCCATGAAACCAGCCCCCTGTTCGTTCGCGGGCACCACCAGTCGCATGGGTGCCTCACCCTCATCGCCGACTTGTTCATCGTTGAACCGGAAGACGGCGTCGTAAGTCGGCAGGATTGCGCCGCCGCTGTAGCCGAAGATCAGATCCACGCCCTCATCAGCCAGCACCTGCACCAGCATCTCGGCACCGGTCATGCGTTTGCCCGCCAGGGGATGTGGCGTTGCGGCGACGGCTTGAGTGACGGAGGTCATGGTTTACTCAGGCAGAACGGGGAAGCGGCTGAAAGTATTACAGTTTAGGCGGCGAGTGTCGGACAATTGCTCTTGCATTGCAATACTGCGAGCCCTGCGAGAACATTGGCCGTTTGGTGATCTAGCCACATTATCCCACGACCTCGAGCGCGACGGAGCATGCGTCACATAATCTCCATTCTGCTGCAGAACGAAGCTGGCGCCCTGACCCGGGTCGCGTCGCTGTTCTCGACCCGTGGTTACAACATCGAGTCGCTGAACGTCGCGCCGACCGAGCACCCGGAGGTGTCGCGGCTCACGCTGGTGACTATTGGCTCCGACCAGGTCATCAGCCAGATCAATACGCAACTGCTGAAAATGGTCGACGTCGTGAACTTCGCGGATATGACGCTGGGTGACCATATCGAGCGGGAACTCAGCCTGCTGAAGCTACGTGTGCCGCAGGAGTCCGCCGAGCAGATCCAGGCGCTGAACGCGGAGCGCGGCGTGCGGGTGCTCGATGATTCCCTGGACAACTTCACGCTGGAGCTCACCGGCACGGGGTCGCAGATTGACGACCTCATCGATCGGGTCATGGGGATCGCCGATATCCTGGCGGTTGTGCGCAGCGGGCCGCTCGCAATTGCGCGCGGTCAGCAGGTGCTGAGCGCCGAGTCCTAGGCGGAGCCGCCGACATGAGTGCCGAGCTCCGCGACGCCCAGGCGACCGAGGCGCTGCAAGGCGCTGGCCGAGTGGTCGTGAAAATCGGGTCCTCCCTGCTGGTGGATGGATCCAGCGGTCGTCTGAATCGCCGCTGGCTGGAGTCTCTGGCCGACGATCTGGCGATCATGCACGAGCGCGGACAACAGGTGTTGATCGTGTCGTCCGGCGCCATCGCGCTGGGTCGTGCCTATCTCGGCCTGCAGCCCGATCAACGGCGCCTCGACAAGCTGCAGGCAGCCGCGGCCGCGGGACAGGTACTGCTGGCGCACGCGTACCAGGATATTCTGGGCGACAGGAACCTGCGAACCGCACAAGTGCTCCTGACGCTGGACGACACCGAAAACCGGCGGCGGTACCTGAATGCGCGTGGCACGCTGGAAACGTTGGTGTCATTCGGTGTCGTGCCACTGATTAATGAAAACGATACCGTCGCGACGCAGGAAATTCGCTATGGCGACAACGATCGGCTTGGCGCCCGCGTGGCAGAAATGACGAGCAGTGACTGCCTCGTGCTCTTGTCCGATGTGGACGGCCTGTACGATTCAAATCCGGCGAATAACCCGGATGCGAAGCTGATCACCACGGTGACCGCCATCACGCCCGACATTGAATCGGTGGCCGGCGCAGCGCACACCGATTTTGGTCGGGGCGGCATGATTACGAAGCTGGCCGCCGCCAAGATATGCGTGGCGGCAGGTTGTGCGACCATCATCGCGAACGGCCGCGGGCTCAGTCCGCTGGCCGCAATCGAGGCGGGCGGTCCGAGTACGTGGTTCGCACCGCGCGGCACACCGCGGTCGGCCCGCAAGCAATGGATTGCCGGGTCGCTCGAACCGCGTGGCCGGGTGATAATTGACGCAGGCGCGGAGCGGGCGCTGCGGGACGGGCGCAGCCTGTTGCCCGTGGGCGTTACAGCAGTGCAGGGTCGCTTCGGGCGTGGCGACGCGGTCACGATCTGCGACACGGCGGGCCGGGAATTGGCGCGCGGCCTGGCTGGCTATGCGAGCGACGAGATCGGGCGCATTCATGGTCGCCGCAGCGAGGAAATTGAAACACTGCTGGGTTATCGCGGTCGCGATGAAGTGATCCATCGCGATAACCTGGTGTTGCTGGACGGATGACAGAATGAGCGCGGTGAGCGAAACAGTGACCGATATCAGTACGACCATGCAGGCGCTTGGCCGTGAAGCTCGCACGGCTGCTGCAGCTTTGGCGCGCGCCAGCGTCGATCAGAAGGACGCGGCACTGCGCGCGGCGGCAGCAGCGCTGCGAGACCGCCAGACGGAAATCCTGGCAGCGAATGCCCGGGACATGGAGGCCGCTCGCAAGAAGGGCCTGACAGGGGCGATGCTGGATCGCCTGCTGCTGGACGAGAGCCGGGTGGAGGCGATGGCGGCCGGTCTGGGAGAGATTGAAGCGCTGCCCGACCCGATTGGCCACGTGATGGCGGAATGGACCCGGCCGAATGGTCTGCGCATCGAACGGGTGCGCGTCCCGTTGGGTGTTATTGGGATCATCTACGAGAGTCGGCCGAACGTCACGGCCGATGCCGGTGCGCTGTGCCTGAAATCAGGTAATGCGGTAATCCTGCGCGGTGGCTCAGAGAGTTTTCATTCGAGTCACGCAATTCACGATTGCCTGGTCGCCGGTCTCGAGGCGGCCGGCCTGCCGCCGACGGCGATCCAGATGGTGCCGACGACGAGCCGGGAGGCGGTCGGGTTGCTGCTTGGCGGTTTGAACGACACTGTCGATGTGATCGTGCCCCGCGGCGGCAAGAACCTGATTGCCCGCGTGCAGGCCGACGCGCGTGTGCCGGTGATCGGCCACCTGGAAGGGCTTTGCCACGTGTACGTGCATGCATCGGCGGATGCCGCGATGGCAACGAACGTGACGCTCAATGCCAAGATGCGACGCACTGGCATCTGCGGGGCTGCCGAGACCCTCTTGATCGATCGTGCGGTGCTCGCCAGTCATCTGCCCGGTATAGCCGATGCACTGATCGATGCGGGCTGTGAATTGCGCGGCGATGCGGAAGTGTGTGCGGCGGAGCCGCGCGCGATAGCCGCGACCGAGGCAGACTGGAGTACCGAGTACCTGGATGCGATTCTCGCCATTCGGGTGGTCGATGATGTCAACGCGGCGGTCGAGCATATTGTGCATTACGGTTCCGGCCATACCGAAGCGATCATCGCCGAGGACCCGACTGCGGTGGCGCGGTTTTTCCACGACCTGGACAGCGCGATTTTGTTGCACAACGCATCGACTCAATATGCCGACGGCGGTGAGTTCGGCATGGGCGCCGAGATCGGCATCGCGACCGGCCGTATACATGCACGCGGACCGGTCGGCGCCGAGCAGCTCACCAGTTACAAGTACCTGGTCCACGGCAGCGGTCAGACTCGCCCGTGAGCAAGCCCCGCGACGAGTTCGATCTCGTCGTAATCGGTGGCGGTATTAACGGAGCCGGGATTGCCCGCGACGCAGCGCTGCGTGGCTTGCGTGTATGCCTGCTGGAACAGCATGACTTGTGCCATGCCACATCGCGCTGGTCGAGCCGCCTGATACATGGCGGCTTGCGTTACCTGGAGTACGCCGAGCTCGGACTCGTCCGCGAATCCCTGCGCGAACGCGAGCTGTTGTTGCACCTGGCGCCACACCTGGTCAAACCTTTGCCGATGCTGGTGCCGATCTACCGTGGTGCCCGCCGGGGTCGCTTTTTGATCGGCGCGGGCATGCGGTTGTACGAGCTGCTTTCCATCGGCAAATCCTTGCCCGGCTATCGCATGCTGACCGTGCCCGATGCGGTCGAGCGGGCACCGGCAATCGAAACGAACGGGCTGCGTGGCGCGGCGCATTACTATGATGCCCAGGTCACCTTTCCTGAACGCCTGGTGGTCGAAAATGCGGTGTCCGCTGCGGCTGCGGGCGCCGCGATTCGCAGTTATCACCGGGTCGAGTCGCTGCGTCCCGGTCCGGGCCAGGCGATCACGCTCGGCTGTACCAACCGCATCCATGATCGCGCGCTGGAAATTCGAGGCAGAGTCGTTGTGAACGCGGCCGGTCCGTGGGTCGACCATGTCCTCGATGGCCTGGATCGCGAGTTGCCGGGCCTCATTGGTGGCACGAAGGGTTCGCATCTCGTCATCCGTGAATTCACGGGCTCGCCAAAGACTGCCTGCTACATAGAGGCTGAGAGTGATGGCCGGCCGTACTTCGTCATCCCGTGGAACCGGCTGCTATTGATCGGCACGACCGATATTCGCTGCAGCGGCAATCCGGACGATGTCACCGCCGATCCGGACGAACTGGACTACCTGCTGACTGAAACGAACCGCGTGTTTCCGATGGCGCAACTCGGCCGCGATGATGTCCTTTATCACTACACGGGTGTGCGCCCATTGCCGCGGCGCCCGAAAGGCAGTGAAGGAGCCATTACCCGACGACATTTGTTGCGCGACCACAGTCCGCAATGCCCCGGCTTGTTCTCGGTGATTGGCGGCAAGCTGACGACTTTCCGCAACCTGGCGGAAGAGGTCGTCGACCAGGTGCAGGCACTCGCCGGGCATGCGAATGCGACTTGTTCAACGGATTCGATGCCCTTGCCGGGTGCCGAGCAATCGCTGGATGAGGTCGCCGCGGAGTTGAATCATTGCTCGTCGCTGTCCAATGGTGCCCGGGAGCACTTGCTTGCTGTGTACGGCTCCCGCGCCGGGCAAGTCGCCGTACTCGCGGAATCGCACCCGGATCTCGCGCGGGAAATCGACCCGTGGAGCCACGCCATCGCCGCGGAGATCGTGTTCGCGCTGGAACACGAGTTGGCGACATGCCTGGCGGATGTTCTGCTGCGCCGGTGCATGGTCGGGCTGTCGCCGGATCTGGGTCGGCAGGGCTTCGAGCGGGCGCTGGAGGTTGCCGCCTCGGAGTTGGGCTGGGACGCCGCACGCGCCTCTGCGGAGCGCGCAGAATATAACAATGAAATCAGTAAGTTGAGGGAGCTTCTCGACTAGCTCCGGGCGCCTAGAAGAAGAATCTGACCGCGGCCACCGGTCCCCACCAGTCGTAGCGCAGCGAGCCGCTCCAGTCCGTGTCCTCGACATCGACGTCGACATGGAAGTACTCCAGGCCGAAGCTGAACCCGACGTGCTTGAAGGCATCCCATTCCAGGCCGAGGGCGAGGTTCACGACTTCGCCCTCAAAACTCCCGGAGCTCAGATCGATTTCGATCGCGAAAATGCCGGCGCGACCGACGATTCCGAATTTGTCGTTGAAGAAATGGCGGCCTGACAGGCCGAATGTCGGCAGCGGCGCGGCAAAATCTGCGTCTTCAGAGATAATTCCGGTCGGCCCCTGAATACCGACTGCGATGTCCTGTAGATTCAGACCAATCTGGAAGGCGATTTCCGTCGACGGATTATGAATGAAGGAATAGCTCCAAGCGGCCGAATAGATTTCCGAATCGAAGAACGAGTTTAGCGGCAGGTTCGCCGGAAAGGTCGCATCGCCGAAGCGGATGATGGTATTGCTTACCCCCAGACCGCTGCGGTTCAGATCGAAGTAGGCGAAATCGATCGCATTGCGGCGGCTGATGCGCCAGCGCGCGAGCACAATCGCCAGGGCCTTGTTGTTTTCCATGCCGAGATTGGATTCAAAGTCAATCTCTGTACCCAGCGTGCCGTCACTGGCGTCCAGGCGCACCTTGGTGTCGAGCTGTGGCCAGAAAGCGCCGCCGGCGATGTTGAAACGCTTGCCGGTGGGCCACGCGCGCCAGGGCCGATCCTTGGCCTCCACGTCGGGCACCGGTGACATCAGCAACAGCACCAGGCTCAGACACAGCACAGCCCCTCTGGACATCCGTTTCCCTCCCCAAAAGCTGGCCCAAAGAGCCTATCCCATCTTGCGCGGCAGGCGGCCGCCCCGAAAGCAGGCTCAGAAACTGCGGTAGGCCAGTTGCACGAAAAACTCGCGCTCGCGTCCCGGCAGGTAACGGTAACTGCCAAAGGCGAAATCAGCCCTGTCAGCATAGCGCTCATCGGTGACGTTATTGATACGCAGCGCCAGTGTCCAGTCTGGCATGACCCGCCACAGCAAACGGATATTCAGCAGATCGTGGCCTGGATAGCGCGCGGTATTGGCCGCATCGAGGTAGTAGTCGCCCTGGTGGACCCATTCGACTTCGGCGAGCCCGGGTCCCGGATCGTAGCCAAGTTGCAGACTGCCGAGGGTCCGCGGCGCAGTATCCACGTCGTTACCGCTGCTGATTGTCTCGCCGCGTGATGCATCCCGATCGAAGTCATACGTGTGTTTCGCGTAGGTCGAAGCAAGGCCTGCGTAGAAGCCGGGCTCGCTGTCAAACCGCGCCTGGATTTCGCCGCCGACGTGTTCGGTGCGGCCGTCGCTGACGTTGAAACCATCGGCATCGCGAAAGATGAAATTCCGTTTACGCATTGCGAATGCGCTCAATTCGATACGCAGGCTCCCGCTTTGCCGCCGCCAGCCCAGCTCGATGCTATCGATGGTCTCGGGGTCGAGATCGGCTACTGCCTGGCCGCTTTGCAACCGGTAGAGTTCGGTCGCCTGCGGGGCGCGGAAACCACGCGAGAGTTTCAGGTAGGCGCTAGCATCGTTACTGATCCGGTAGAGCAGACCAATTTCCGGCGCAGCCTCGAAAAAGTCGTCGCTGCGATCGGCGGGGCGGAAAAACAGGCAACCGCCGGGACATTGACTGCCGTCTTCGCGCGCGTTGCCGTCCGCCAGATTATTCTCGTAGTCGTAGTAGAGATATTCCAGCCGCAGACCCGCCTGCAGATCCCAGCGTTTCCCCAGGCGGCGATTGGCGCGGATATACGGACCCAGCATGAAGGCCACCACGTCGTAGTCGTAATGCGTGCCGACGGGCCGGCTCGATCCCGGGCCGAGATCCTGGAACTGGGTCTCTTTCAGAAAGCCACTGGCCGTCTCGGCGTCTGCGCCAATGGTCAGGCGCCAGTCGGCGAGTTCCCGGAAATGCACCACCGCTGCGCCGCCGCTGACCTGGCCGTTCTCCTCCAGCGGCTGCCCGGGCAGGAAGTGTTGCAGGAACTCCATATCGGAGCGGCGCGCGAAGAACCGCCAGTCGGTGCGGGTCGCGTCGCGTGCTTGCGGTGACCAGCGCACGAACAGGCGCTGGCTGTCGGCTTTGCGAAAGGCTTCCGGGTTCGGGTTCGTCACGCGGAGGACGGGATCGCGGTAGGCGTCCCGGCCGCGCACGAAGCCTGCCGTGTCCTGGTCGAGATTAGTCAGCGTGAGGCCCGCACCAAGCTCGCCGCCGCCAGCATCGCGATTCAGGCGGACAAAGGCTTTCTGTTGTTCGTAGCCGGAGGTTTCCCGAAAGCCGCCGTAATGATCGGCCAGCATTCCACCGGCCACCTGGTTTTTGCCGGCATCGCCGTCCCAGCCCAGCCGCCCGCGCAGGAAATCATCCGGGCCGACCTCCGCGCTGCCGGACCAGCCGGGCCGGTCGCCGGGTGCCGGCATCTGAAAATCGAACACACCGTGCAGACCATTCGATCCATATGCGGCGCCCGCCGGGCCACGCAAAACTTCGGTGGACGCTGCAAGTTCGGTTGGTATTTCGAACAGCTGGTTGACATTACAGAAGCCCGTGGGCCGAATTGGTATGCCATCTTCGAGCATCAAAAAGGCGCCGCAGGCGCCGGCCCCGGTCAGCACCGGCGAACGAATCGCGGTGAGATGTTCCTGACCGCTGCCCCGACTGACCCACGTGCCTGTGACCTGGTTGCCGAGTTCGTGCACGTGTTGATGGCTGGTCAGCGCGATGCGCTCCTGGTCCAGTCGCGCGGTGTTCCCCACGAGCTCCAGCGCAGTGCGCGGTTCCCGCGATGCCGTGACGACGACTTCGGGCGTTGCGTCGGCCACCGCGTTCGCGCTGTTTATTGCCAACAAAAAGACAAGTAAACGCGGCATAGGGGCGAACCACGAGCGCGTGCGGCGTGGCGCCGCGTCAGCGCTCGATAGCCTCGAGGCGAATGCGCGGATCGTCGCCGATGCGAGAATAGCGATGCCGGTGAGCCATGTCGGCCATGGCGCGATCACGGCTGGCCTTGTCGGGAAACCAGTGCTCCGTCGACCAGTCGTCCCCGAGAACCAGCCGGAAAGTATCACCGGGCGGCAAAGTCACCCGAATGCCATAGGGGCGCGTGGCGGCAGCGTCCTGGTCGTTCAGATTGTGAGAATGGCAAATCGTCATCCGCTTGTTGGTCGTCGATGTGTCGTAACTCACGGATATTAGGGCCGCCGCCGGGAGTTTTCTACTTCCGCTCCCGGCGCAGATTCAGTCAAAATGCGACTTGCTGGAGGCGCTGCATTGACGGGGGCGCATGAGCGCAGCTCAACAGGAAGCCAGATTTTTCGTGGTTGGCGGGCCGGTGCAACCGGACCGGGCCTGCTATATCGAGCGTCGTGCCGATGAATTGCTCTATGCGCGTTTGTCGGAAGCGGAGTATTGCCACGTCATTTCTCCGCCTGACGTCGGCAAGTCAAGTCTTGTTGCGCATACGGCCGGGCGCTTGCGACAGGATGGTGTCGCCGTCGCCATTCTCGACGTGGCGCAAATCAGCCATCGGAATGTGCAGGAGGACGTCGGCCGCTGGTATTACAGTGTCGCCTATCGAATCGTGCGTGAGCTGCGGATTCGCACCGATCTGCAGCGCTGGTGGCAAGACCGGGCGGGGCTCACGAATATGCAGCGGTTGCGCGAGTTCTTTCTCGACGTGGTGCTGGTTGAAATGCAGTCGCCGGTCGTCATCTTTGTTGACCGTGTCGAGGCAGTTCTCGGCTTGAACGTTTCCCGTGATCTGTTCGGCGCAATTCGAGCGTGCTTCGATGCGCGGGCGACCGAACCCGAAGCGCGGCGTCTCACCTTCGCGGTTTTGGGGTCGCAGGCGGTCGGGCAGCGTATCCCGCTGGGCGAGGATTCGCCGTTCAGCATCAGCAGCGCCGTCGAACTGGAGGACTTCGATGGCACCGAGCTGCTGCGCCTCACCGAAGGGCTCGGCGTCAATCATGAGGTCGCCCGGGAACTGGCTGATCGCATCTGGTACTGGACATCGGGCCATCCGTATCTCAGCCAGAAGATTTTGCGCGCGCTCGCCCGGCGCGGCCTGAAGGCAGCCGATGCCAATGCGGTCGATGATGTCGCGGCGGCACTGTTCCTGGGCCCGAACTCAGTTCGCGAGGAACCGCATCTGGTCTTCGTGCGGCAACAGCTACTACGCGAGTCGAGTACCAAAGTCGCCCGCCTCAGCCTGTACGGCAAGATACGCAAGGGCGGCACAGTCGAACTGAACGAAGTATTGCCGCTGCACCGTGAAATGCTCACCACCGGCACGGTGGTCGTGGACCACGAGGGTAATTTCGCGGTTCGAAACCGCGTTTACGCCGAAGTGTTTTCCGCGCTGTGGGTCAATCAGAATTTGCCATTCAGCTGGCGCGGGCTGGCTGCCGTCGTCCTGGCGGCGACTGTCGCGCTGGGTTTGCCGGTCTGGTACACCGAGTACCTGCCGCGTCCGTATGTGCGCGTGTTGAATACCACCGACAGTGATTTCGTGACCGCGCTCGAAGCGTACGAGCGGCTCAGTTTCCTGCCGGGATTCGGTGGCACCGCCGACGAGCTGTTTACCGACTTTTTGACCAGTGTCAGCCGGCGGGCGAGCCGCTTCAGTGAGGTGCAGCGGTATGGCGACTACCTGGAGCAGCTGCCCGGCACGGCGGACTTGCGCCGGTCCCTGATGGCGGAATTCTGGGACGGGCGGGTGCGCGACGCGCTGCTGCGGGGCCGGCAGGATCACGCCATTTTGTTTGCCATGCGTGCGCTGGACGAACCAACGGACACCCGTCGCCGCCGGCTCGGCGAGCTGCTGGGTGAGGACGTGCCGAGTTTGCAGGGAACCATCCGGCCAGGCGAAGCCTTGCGTGACATCAGTCTGGATTCAGTTAACGGCCTGGTCACTTTGCTGGACGAGGCCCACCGCGTAAGTGTCTGGCAATTTGGCGAAACAGGCGGGCGCCGGCTGCGGACGCTGGAACTCGCCGCGGAGGAGATTCTGCCGCTGCAGGCGCGCGCGGTTCACGAGGGGTCGACGCGCGGGCGGCGTCTTTCGCTGGACGTTCGCGTCCTCCATCCGCGCCCATCCGACATCATGATCGAGTTGCGCGCTCCGTCCGGTCGGGCGGCGCGGTTGTCGCTGCAGGAAGCGCGCACTGCCGATGACACCTATAGTTTTGACTCGGGCCGCGCCGCATCGTTGCGACCGCTGCTCGAGGAAAACCCGAACGGCACGTGGACGGCGTATTTCATTGACACCGTGCAGGGTATCAGCGGTTCTTTGGTTGACTGGTCGCTGTCCATCGATGGTCGGAACACGGCACCCGCACCCGGTTCACCCGTTGAGCCGACATTGATTCCCCAGCCGGGTGTGGCGCGCCAGGCAATGAGTGTGCTCGAGCCACAGGGGCGTCGTGCGCTGACCTGGCCGGCTGACCCGCAGGTCCGCGGCGATGTGCTCGTCTGGAGTGTGGGCAGTGGCAAGGTCATCTCGCGCGTGCCGCGCGGCTCCAGCTTCAGCGCGGCGCGCTTCGCGCTGGGCAACACTGCTGTGCTGATCACCACGGCTCGCGCGGTGGAGCTGTGGGACGCGGAACGCGGCGAACTGATGCTGACCGTGCCGGTGGAACCGACGCTTGCGCCCGTGTTATCCGCCAATGGCCGTTACCTTGTCGTGGACTCGATTCTCGACGAGTCCGACGACAATGCCCTGGCGGTCTGGGATCTGGCCGAACGCCAGGAGCGCGGGCGGCTCGTGACCGGTGATGTGGTGGCGCTCACCGTGACGGATTCGGCTGGTCGTTATCTCGCCGTCAGCGATGGCAACCGGTTGGTCCGGCTGTGGTCCGTCACCACCGGTCGGCTGGTTGGCGAGTTTGCGCATGCTTCGGCGCCGGCCGGGATCTATTTCGATCCTGCGGGTGAATGGTTAGCGACGGAGGATGCTTCCCACACCTTGCGCGTCTGGAATCTCGAAGCCGGCGGCGCACCGGTGCTGCTGCGCTCGGGCGCAGCACCGTGGGCGGTCGATTTCGACCAGGACCGCTTGCTGCTTGGCTCACTGGATCGCGGCTTCGAAGTCGTGAGCCTGAATGATGGTGAGCGCGTGGCGCCGATTCTGCGTCATGGGACGCCCGCAGCGCGGAGCAGTGATGGGCCGCAACCGGGGCAGGCCGCGCTGGCCGCCAATCTTGCGGTGACCGCGGACGGTGAAGAGGCTGTAAAGATCTGGCGCCTGCCAGCGCCGCTCCCGGAACTTGCAGAAACACGGGCTGCCCTGCCGCCGGCTGCCGGTGCCGCAGCGATCGATCCGTCCGGACGTTACCTGGCGGTCGCAACCAGCGCGGGTGACGTTCGCATCCTGACCGTTGGTCAGCAACTCGTCGTTCCGGGCGGGCCGGGTTCACCCGGCTTTATCGGTCATTTCAGTCCGGCTTTCAGGCTGGCCTTCGACCCGACGGGGCAAACGGTAGCCAGTGGTGCCATGGACGGTAGTCTGCGGGTGTGGGACGTGGCCGGCGGCGCGCCGCGCGGGTTCTTTGCCAATCAGGGTGATGGCGCGATTCAGGACCTGCTGTTTGGTCCTGCTGGCGACTGGTTTGTCACGGTCAGTCAGGCATCGGTGCAGGTTATCGATACGGCTACCGGCAGCGTGCTGGCGCGGACACCGATACAGGGTATGCGGCCGCGCCTGGCAATAGGATCGGACGGCACCGAGATATTCATTGCCGGTGATCATGACGGCATGACCAGCTGGAACTGGCAGGCACAACTGGTCGAACCATTATTGGAAATCGGTCGCGGCGTGCGTGACGTGGCGATTTCCCCCGGCGGACTCATCTCGGTCGCGCGATCGTCCCGCCGCGTCGAGTTGTGGACCGCCAATCAGCAGCGTCTGGCGGGACGGGTACGCCTGCCGGTCGCAGTGGATGACATGTGGTTTACCGCCGATGGCTCGGAGCTGATCGTGCGCGGCGGACTTTGGATATTTCGCCTGCGGGCTGCCGGGGACGGCCTGGCACGACGCTCGGCGAGAGTGTTACCCGAGGCGCCGGACGCGGGCGCGATCGACCCGGTGAGCGGGAACGTGTTCGTATTGACGGGGGCACGGAGTTCCCGACCACAGCTCACGACACTCGTCGCTGGTCAGCCGGCGGCGAGCCCGGTGGAGGAGGCGGCGACCGAACTGCGTCCGCGATTGAAGGCGGTGCTGCAACTCACCCTCGACGAGTGGGGCGAGCCGCAGGCCATCGGGGCACCGTAATACGAAGCTGTGACGTCAGTCGAGCGCGTGTCGATAGCGCTCGCGGAGAGCCTGTTTCTGCACCTTGCCCATCGCGTTGCGCGGCAATTCGGGGACGAAGAAGATGCGGCGCGGCTGTTTGAAGCGCGCCAGTCGGTTTTCGAGCTGCCTGATGATAGCGTCTGCCTCCGGTTCATTCTGCGGATCTGCTACCAGCACCGCCACAACCGCTTCGCCGAGGTCAGCCTGCGGCACGCCGATGACGGCCGATTCCATGACGCCGGCAAGTTCGTCCAGGCTGGCCTCGATTTCCTTCGGATAAATGTTGTAACCCCCCGAGATGATCAAATCCTTGGCGCGTCCCACAATCGTTACCCGACCATCGCTGACGATGCTGCCCAGGTCACCGGTAATGAAAAAACCATCTTCGCGGAATTCGGCCGCGGTCTTGTCCGGCTGTTTCCAGTAACCCGCAAACACGTTTGGACCGCGGATTTCGATAACGCCGACTTCACCAGCCGGCAGCGGTAGCCCGTTGTCGTCCGCGATGCGCAGGTCGACACCGGGCAACGGGTAACCAACGGTGCCGGCGACGCGCTCGCCGTCCAGCGGATTCGATGTGATCATGCCGGCTTCGCTCATGCCGTAGCGCTCGAGGATGCGGTGGCCAGTGCGCTTCGCAAACTCGTCGAAGCTGGTCGCGAGCAATGGCGCTGACCCGGAAATGAACAGGCGCATACCATGGCAGTCTGCGGCACTGAATTCCGGATCGGCCAACAGGCGGGTGTAAAAGGTAGGCACGCCCATCATGACCGTCGCGTCGTGCAGGGCCCGACGGACCGCGTCGACCTCGAAGCGTTGGTGGAACAACACGCGCGAGCCACCCAGCATCGCGCAGTGCAAGGCGACGAACAGCCCATGGACGTGGAAAATGGGTAACGCATGCAGCAACACGTCACTTGGTTGCCAGCCCCAGATGTCATAAAGACTGGCCGCGTTGCTGACCAGGTTGTTCAACGTGAGCATCGCGCCCTTGGATCGGCCAGTGGTCCCTGATGTATAGATCATGCTGACGACACTGTCCGGTTCGAGCCGTACCAGTTCGGGATCGGGTTGGTGAGCCGCGAGCGCGTCGGAAAACTCCCCGCTGCCGTCATCGGCAAGTTGCAGGACAACCGCAATATCCTGTGAAACGGCCGAGTGCTCGCGGCAAACGAACAGTGCCGGGGCAGCATCCTGCAGGAAATAGCCGATTTCCGTCCCGGTGTACGCAGTATTCAGGGGTACGTAGATCGCGCCGGCGCGCAGGCAGCCCAGATACAGAGCCACGGCTTCCGCTGATTTGCCAACCTGGACCACGACGCGATCGCCCGGCTGGACGCCCAAGTCCCGCAGCAGGGCCGCGCAGCGGGCGCTCAGCTCGTCCAACGTACCGTAGGTGAGGGCCGTCTGGCCGGGCTGCGTGAGAAAATCGTGTTCCAGGTGCGCGCCGAAGCCTTGGTACAGGAACGCGTACAGGTTGTCGTGCATCAAACGCGTGCGCGGCCGCTATGTGTTCGAGTCAGCCGGCATTTGCTTGATATGCAAATCCCGTTGCGGGAACGGAATTTCAATGCCGGTGGTCGCGAAGGCCTTGTAGATCTCGCAGTTCAACTCGTGTGTCACCAGGCCGCGATCGGCGGGGTTCGCGATCCAGCACAACAATTCGAAGTCGAGGCTGGATTCACCAAAGGTGCGAAACCGCACGCGGGCGGCTGGCTGGGCGGCAATTTTCTGATGTGTCTTACAGACATCGAGCAGCACCCTCATGACATGGTCGATGTCCGAACCGTACGCCACGCCAACCGGAATGCGTATCCGGTAACGCTGGGCCGGGCCGCCGGCCTCATTGATGATCTTCGCGGCGCCCATGACACCGTTCGGAATGGTGATTTCTACATCGTCCCGGGTCAGCAGTCGCGTGCTGCGCAGGCCAATGTCGGTAACTTCGCCGCGCTCGCCGCTGTCGAGGATGATGTAGTCACCGAGCTTGTAGGGCTTGTCGACCATGATCGCCATGCCGGCGAACAGGTTCGACAGCGTGTCCTGGGCCGCGAAGCTCAGTGCCAGGCCGACGATACCGGCCGACGCGACCAGGCCGGTGACATTGATATCCCAGGCAACGAGGATCGCGTAGGCGCCGGCGATAATGACGACAATTGCGAGCGCGTTGCTGAACAGCGGGCGCGTGCTGGGTTGCACGACCCCGGTCGCGCCTGCGCGACCACTCAATGCGTCAATGGCAACTCGACCGAATCGGAGGCCGAAAACCAGCCAGACCCAGACCATGATGGTCTGGATGAGGTTTAGATTGATGTCCTCCAGCTCTTGATCGAGCCCGAGGCGCATGACCGCGAGGCTCAGGCCGAACAGCGCAATGGTCACGAAGACCGGCCGGTGCAGCAGCGCGATGACCTGGTCGTCGAATTCCCACTTGGTCTTACTGGTGATGCGCCGCACGACGCCGCCGATCACAAGATCCCCGAGCTTGGCGAGTACGAGGAAGATGACGACGAGCATGATTGCCTGCAGCGTCGGGTACGGCTCCAGGAGTCCCCAACCGTTACGAATCGTGTCGAAGAACTGCTCCATACCCTATTGTTCCAAAAAACCGGGGCCGAACCGAGGTTTTTGCGCGGTCGGCGTCTCGGAACCCGCGCGCCCGCCGAGTTCTGAAAAACCTCGGTTCGACCCCCTGTGGGAAACTGCTAGACTCGACGTCCGGGTTGAGGGCACGCATAAAAAAGCGGCCCGTACCCTAGGGTAAGCGGGCCGCAATGCGGAGGAAAGTGGTCTGGCTTAGAAGATGACTTCGCCTTGTTGCGCCGGCGGGGCGTCTTCCAGTCCGTAGGTCTTGGCGCCGCCTTCGTCAGAGGCGGCCTGGTCCGGGTCAATGCTGGCCGTGCGGCTCGCGTCGCGTTGCTGCCACTCCAGGCTCGGCGC
>JASJBD010000094.1 GCA_030066665.1 Gammaproteobacteria bacterium | reverse complement strand
CCCTTGACGTAAAAGTCCTCGCCGTCGACCTTGAGCCTCCAGCCGTTCTCATCCCGGAAGGTCGTGACCACGTTTGCGGCGTGGGCCTGGCCCGTCAACGCCACCATGGCGCCCAGAATGAGTGTCAGGACGACACAGAACTTCCCGCTAGAGGTCTTGGAGATTAAGCGCGGCATAGCGACCACCCCTGTTTGAGATCTTGTTTCTTCAGCAGCGTTTCCGATGAGAGCACATTTACGGCGGACACGCTCCGGGCCTCGATGTCAGCTGGAGATTGTCATAGAAGACACCGGAATCCTCGAAGTTCGTTGCCCTGGTATTGAAGCCAACCTGCAGTATTTGATCCACGAGCGCTGGATCCGACAAGTCGATACTGATACTGCCGCTGGCCCAGTTCGTATTGCTGGCTCCGGTCGTATCGAATCGGATGTCGTTCGTCGCCGCAAAGCCGGCATTCGGATCGAGCGTGATGATATACGCACTGGCCGTGGCGTTTGACGCGGGGTCAGCAATCCCGTCCATAGACGGCGCCCTGTAGTCAAACTCAAAGGTCCAGCATGACGGGATGTCGGCGGCGGTGATGCGATTGGTGTTACTGCGAGGCTCCTGGAACACCGACGTATTGATAGTCAGCCCGTTGCCATGATCCGCATTGTTGTAATCGCTGTAGATGCTCACATACTGCAGGCCCTGCTCCGGGCCGGCCTCGCCGCTGCCAATTGCCGCGAAACCTGGACCACCATTGGGCGCCCCGAATGGTCCGTACGAGTACTGGAACACGCCAGAACCCACGTCGCCCATCCAGACATCGGCGAACACCGTGAATCCCGCGTTGGTGAGCGCGTCGGAATTGCCTGCATCCAGCAACTCAAAGTCCTCGGCATATTCCACGGTCGGCGGTGCTTCCGCCGGGAGTACCGCCGTCGCCTGGCAGCCGCCCTGGTCGCGGCACGTGACCTTGACGTCGATATTGTCGAGGTCAAGATCGACGGCGCCGCCGCTGGCCTCGAGGATGAACAGATTTGCGATATCGGCGAGATTGACGGTTGCTCCCTGCACGACGTCCGCAATCTTGACCGAGTAATTGCGCCACACGCCATCAGCCACGACGTTCAGCACATCGCGGCCCCCGCCCGCGGCGCTGTCGACGCCAACGGCCACTTGCGACCCGCCGGTGGCCGAATTGACGCGCATCCTGAACAGGATTTCGCCGGCCGTTTGCCCCCCTGAGAGGTCAAAGGAACCCGCTTCGCCGTCGAAGAGATCCGCCCGCATGAACACGCCACCGGTACCGGCCAGGGCATCGATGTTGACGTTCCAGATCGTGTTGCCGGCGTCCATGGCATTCAATGTACTGGTGACCACCACGCCCGGGGCGCTGGTGGACGTGTCCGGCACCAACGCGGCGGCAGTCGTCATCCCACCCCCCTCGAAATCCAGCACGGCCGGCCCGTCGGTGTAAACCTCGAGCATCTCAGTGTACGGCGCGCCGGGTGCATCCTCGGGCGGTACCCCGGTGCCGGTGCTGCAGCCGGTGCCTAGTGCCGGATCCAGTGGGTTGGCGCACTCGTAAACGCGCACCGCGTCGATCACGAGTGACTGCGGGAAGGTCGACCCACCGCCGGCATTGCTGCCGACCGGGAGACCGATCGCCACGTAGAACTCCCGGTCGAACGGCGCCGCATCCGTACCGAGGGTGAAGATGCCGTCATTGTCCTCGAAAACCGCGTACCAGTTGTCCTGGGTCTGTGTAGCCACGTGAACGTCGTCGACGAACCAGCGTATCTCGCCGCCCTCCCACTCGATAGCGTACTCGACGAACTCGAGGGTCGGGTCAGTCAGTGGATCGTAGGTCGTCGTCGTGGCGGTATCCTCCGGCACCGGCAAGCCATAGCGCAGGGCTTGCTCCACCGTGGTGTTGCCGGGGACCAGATTCGGCGCATTGGCGATGTCGATTTCCCCGGACTGCGGCCACGGACCGTATGTCTCATTAACTGGCAGCAGCCAGAGCGACGGCAGCGTGCCGAGCGTGCCCGGCATGATCGCGTCGATCTCGATACGTCCGAACCTGCGCTCCAGCTTGCCGCGGGTATCGATCAGCCCGGACGTATAGGAGAAACCGCCTTCGTCGCGCGCCTCGATCGTCAGCACGTCGTTGGCGACCGTCACGCGTCCGCTCAGGTACGACTGCACGCCGTTGCACGGATCGGGGCAGTCCGCATCGGTCCGAGCCGTCCAGTTCGCGGCGTTCAGCCCCGCGCCGTCGAAGTTGTCGGACCAGATCAGGCGCCAGGCCTGCGCGTCGACAGTCCGGGTTTCCGACGCCCCGGCGTTGCCGTTGCCCGCCGAATCCGTGGCGATGTCGGCAGCCACGGCGACGGTGAGATCACCCGCACCGTCCGGGGATATGTCCGCAGTATAGGTGGCCGCATCGACCGCGGCGAAGGCGTCGGCCGTCCCGTTGGTCACCTGGATGTCGCCCACGTCGAAGCCGGTGACGTCCTCGTCAAACTGGAAAGTGACCGCAATCGCATCCAGGAAGTCGATGGTCGTTGGCGGCAGGCCATCGATCGACAGTGTCGGCGGTGTGACATCGAAGATCACTGATGAGCCGTCCGTCGTGACCGTGGACTGCAGCCCGGCAGTACCGTCGTCGACCGCCTCGAAATTGTCGATCGTGAAGGCAATCTCGCTTTCCGGATCGGTGGCGAGGCCCGTCCGGGTTGCCGACCAGGTCGTAAAGGAGCCGACCACAAGATCCGCCGGTGCGCCGGCAATCGTCACGGACGGCTGCGTGATCGATTCGTTCGCAATCAGGGTGATGGTAATCACGTCGCCCGTGCGCGCAAAGCCGGGATTGGCGTTGTTCGAGGCGATGCTGATCGCCGTGAGCAGCGGCGCGCCCGGCGGCAAGCTGCCAGTTACGATCACGTCGGCGGCCGCCTCGCTGGCAATGCCAACCGCGTCTGTCGCAGCCCCCGCGGCTATTCCAATGGTCAGATTGCCGACGCCGTTCGGCGTGACGTCCGCCGTGTAAGCTGCGCCATCGCCAGCGAAATTCCGGACCGCGCTGTTGGTTGCCTGGATGTCACTCACGTCGAAGCCGGTGACCGGCTCGCTGAACTGGAAAGTCACGGGAATCGGATCGAGCGTCGTGAACGTGGCGGGTGCGCCCTCGATGGTGACGGTGGGCGCGGTCGTGTCCAGGGTGACGCTACTCGAGTTCGTGGTCATGGTCACCGGCGTGCCGGGATTGCTCTGGAGATCGAGATATTCGATTGCGAACGGAACCACGCCGTCGGCATCGCCGGCCGTCAGCGCGCGGCTGGCGACCCAGTCGGTACCCAGGCCCGTGACGCTGTCCGCCGCGATGCCACCGATCGTGACTGTTGGAGTCAAGAGGTCTTCGTCGGCAGTGAACGTCACCGTAACGACGTCGCCCGTCGTCGCAAGGCTCGGGTCGGCATTGTTCGAGGCAATGGTCACATCGGTGAGTGACGGCGGCTGGCCAACAATCCCGTCTTCGGGGCCCTCGTCCCCGTCGATGCGTTCGTAGACCCTCACGTAATCGACCAGCATCGTCTGCGGGAAGACCTCGTTGCCGCTGGGCGGCTGGTTATCGCTGCCCAGCGTGCCACCCATCGCGACATTCAGAATCAGAAAAAACTCTCTGAGAAATTCCTCCATCGTCGCGGGATCGATCGCGATCGTGAAGTAGGTCATCCCGTTGATCTTGAAAATAATCCGTTCCGGATCCCATTCCGCTTCCCAGATCTGAAAATCGTCGCCGAGCGAGAAACCCAGATCCAGATTCGCGGTACGAAATTCCCAGCCGTCGGGGAAGGTACATTCCGCCGGCGCCTGGATGGTCTGGTCACACCAGTGCACGGTGGCGTGCGAAGTTCGTTCGTTGGAAAACGCGTTATGCATCTCCATGAAATCGATTTCACCCGAGCGCGGCCACGGGGGGAAATTCGCGCCGAGGGCCCAGAACGCCGGCCACGCAGCCTCGCCTACCGGCGGCCTGATGCGCGCTTCGACCTTGCCAAATCTGAATTCGAACTTGTCCTGCGTGTTGATTCTTCCCGACGTAATCGTGCCATCGCGCACGCCACAGGGTTGCACCGGACAGCGCGCCTGAATAACCAGGTTGCCACCCTCGACGCGGACGTTCTCCGGCAGGTTGGTATAGAGCTGCCACTCGTTGTTGCCCCAGCCGGAATTGTTTTCGCCATATCCGGTTTCGATATTCCAGACCGCCGGGTCCGGTGGACCATCGACATCGAAGTTCTCTTCGAAAACCAGCTGGAACTCCGGCGGCGTCGGCGTGCCGGAGATTCGATCCGGGCCGCTACCGCTGCCGCAGGCCATCAAAGTAGCGCCCAAAACCAGGATGACAATGACGCGGATCAGGCGCAGGAGGGAATTCGGTTGCATGAAAGGTTGCTCTGGCTGTTGTTCGTGTGGCGGCCGGCGGTCCTTGTTTTTGGTGGATTGCTGCGAACTCAAAGCTGCGGGCCTGGCCCGCACACCCCATTTCGACACCAATCAGTAACAAAGAATGACAGCGTTGTCAATTCACGCAACGCTGCAATGCCCCGCCGTCGTCGACTCAATCAGGCAGCCGAGACTAATCCGGGAAACACGAGCTTTCCAATGGCATTTGGAAATCTGGTCGTAACGCAATTTGTTAGCGCAACGGGGCTCGCGCGCGACAATTTTTTTGACAGGATTCTGTCAAACCTCGGTAGCTGGGCACTACGCGGCCCCGACCTCCGCCAGAAAGCACCGACGGCGGCGCGGCCTTTGGCCGCAATTGTCACGCGGCTCTTCATCGCCCGGCTGCCGCAGGCGATCGTCGGGCACAACGGGCACAAGGGCAAACGAAGCGATCGTCCTTAATCCGCCCAGGCTGAACGCGTACGGATCACGTTCGGGCGTGGCTCTTTTCGACGCTGAACAGCGCGTCTGCCGCCGCACGAAAGCTGCGATAGCGCGCGGCCACGCTGACCGTGCGCAGGCCGCGCAGGGATAGACTCGCTGGGCCAAGTGTCACGCATCTTCCCTGCCGTTCAACAGTACTGTCACCCCTTGACCAGCAACCGCTCCAGCTCTTCCAGCGAGCGGCCGCGGGTTTCCGGGAGGATGCGCATCACGAAGACCAGGCCGATGACGGCAATGATCCCGTAGATCAGGAATGTATTCGTATTGCCGAGGTTCTCGAGTTCCCACGGGAACACGAGCGAAACCAGGAATGCGATGGTCGAATTTATAAGCCCGACAAATGAAATCGCCATGCCGCGCACCCGGTTGGGGAACAATTCCGAGAACAGCACCCACATGATTGGGCCGATGGAGATCGCAAAACTGGCGATGAAGCCGAGAATCCCGACCAGGACCAGCACGGAATTCACGTTGATAGCAGCGTTGACCAGTACAGATTCGTGCTTGCTGTAGTTGTCCGCGCCGAGCGCCGCTGACACCGTCCGGCGAAACTCGACATCGCTGTCGAATGTCTGATCGACCAGAGCGGTAATCTGCGCGCGGTCGATTTCGGTCGGCAACTTGTTGATCGCAGCCCGGTCGAGCGTGTACGTCGCTGTGCCAAATCCATACGCAAGCGTCAACATACCCACCGCGATCCCGGTCAATCCAAGCCCCAGCAACGGTCGCCGCCCCAACCGGTCGATCAGCGCGATCGCCGCGATCGTGAACACCAGATTGACCAGGCCGACAATCACGGCCTGCATGAATGCGGCGTCGGTGCCAATGCCGGTGCGCTGGAAGATCATCGGCGAGTAGAACAACACCGAATTGATTCCCGTGATCTGTTGCAGAATGCCGACTGAGACTCCGATCGTCAGCACGAGTTTCATGGATGGATGGAACAACTCGCGCAGGGACGCCTGTTCCCGGTTGGACTCCTCGTGAAGGCTCTGGCGTACCTCCTGTAGCTCGGCTGCCGCCTTGGTCGGACCGCTGACCTTTTCGAGCACTGCCAGCGCCTCGCTATCCTCGCCACGCATTGCCAACCACCGCGGGCTTTCCGGCACGACCAGCAGCGCAAAGAAATAGAGCACCGCCGGCAAAGTCTCGACACCGAGCATCCAGCGCCAGTTCCACTCGCCCAGGCGGAGTGTCAAAGCCCACGTGAGGTCGGACTCACCGAGCGTCAGGATCAGGTAGTTGCTGAAGAACGCCGCCGAAATCCCGATGACTATGTTGAGTTGATTGAAGGAGACCAAGCGGCCGCGGATGTCAGCGGGCGCGATTTCGGCAATGTACATGGGCGCAATGATCAGGGCCGCACCCACGCCGAGGCCGCCGAGCATGCGCGCCATCACGAGCAGCGCAAAGCTGGGCGCAATTGCGGACAGGATCGCCGAGATCGCGAACAGGATGGCGGCGACGGTCAACACGGAACGGCGCCCAACACGGTCACTGATCGGCCCCGCCACCATCATCGCGAGCGTCGCCGTGAAGGCCAGCGACGACACGGTCCAGCCGAGCTCGAGCTTGGATAGCTCGAACTCGGTCTCGATGAAGCCAACGACTCCGGAGATGACCGAGGCGTCGAAGCCCATCAGGAAGCCGCCGAGCGCCACGATCAGGGCGATCGTGACGGAAAATCGCAGGTGCGGTGTCACCGGTGCTACCGCGCGTCAGCTGCTCGCGACGATGCGGAATTCCGTCCTGAGCTCTGTCGCGGAACTGCCGCCGATCCACGCGTGGAATTCACCGGGCTCGGTCGCCAACCGCTGGTCGCGCCCGTGAAACGCGAGTTCGTCGGTATGCAGGCGAAACTCGACCGTCACTGTCTGACCCGGTTCGACGCGCAGCCGTTGGAAGCCGGCCAATTGTTTGACGGGCCTGGTAACGCTGCCGACGAGGTCGCGCACATACAATTGCGCGATTTCATCGGCTGCAACCTCGCCCGCGTTGGTCAACTCGGCGCTGATTGTCACCGTGTCGCCGATGCAGATGTGGTGCGCGCTGGTGCGGATGTTGGCGTACTCGAACCGGCCATACGATAGACCGTATCCGAATTCAAACAGCGGCGTATATCCGGCATCCAGGTGAAACGAACTCATACCGACCGATGTCTGCGGTGCAAACGCATCAATGTCGTCGATGTGCACGATGTTGTCCGCCGACGCCGGTTTACCGGAATTCTTCTGGCTGTAGTAGATCGGAACTTGCCCGACCACGCGGGGAAGCGACACCGGCAGCTTTCCCGATGGCGATTCATGGCCAAACAACAGGTCCGCTATCGCCGGGCCGGCCATCGCGCCCGGGTGCCAGCCAAACAGCAACGCATCGACGTGATCGAGGATGTTCGCCAGCGTCAGCGGACGGCCCGCCAGGATCACCGCGACGACGGGCTTGCCGACTTTCCTGATCCGTTGCACGAGTTTTGCCTGGTCGCCGGGCAAGTCGATATTGGCGCGCGAATGGGCTTCCCCCGACAGGATCGACTCCTCGCCGAGGAACAGAATGGTCGCGTCGCACGACCGCGCAACCTCGACGGCTTCGTCGAAGGCCGCGGTTTCCCGGCTGCGTGAATTCTCCATTGCGCGCAGGTAACGCACGTCGACCGTGTCACCAACGAGCTCGCGAATCGCCGCCAAGGGTGTAACGCTGAGCCCGACGTCGCCATCGAAAATCCAGGTGCCCAGCTGCTCATACGGCGCGTCCGCGAGCGGCCCGATCACGGCCAGGGAGCGCAGACCGTCCGCCGCAAACGGCAGGGCGGCATTATCGTTCTTGAGCAGCACGACGCTTTGCGTCGCCATCGTTTTCGCCATCCCAACCGCATGCTCACTCCCGGCGGCGGGTTGCACCGCGGGGTCGACGTAAGGATCCTCGAACAATCCCAGCTGAAACTTGGTGCGCAAAACATTCGCGACCGCAGCGTCGATCATGCCGACCGCAATCCGACCGGATTCAACCAGTGCAGCGAGGTGATTCCCGTAAATGTCGCCGGCCATTTCCATATCCACACCGGCGGTCACGGCCTCGAAAGCGGAGTCCCAATCGTTTTCGGTTAACCCATGGATGTGCAGCTGGCGAATGGAGTCCCAGTCGCTGACGACGAGACCGGCGAAGCCCCACTCATCGCGCAGGATCTGCCGCAGCAGGAACGCATTCGCCGTGCCGGGTACGCCATCGATATCGCTGAACGACGTCATCAGCGTGGCTACGCCAGCTCGAACCGCCGCCCTGAAAGGCGGCAAGTACACGTTGCGCAGCTCGTTTTCCGGGATATTCGTAGTCGCATAGTCACGCCCGCTTTCCACAGCACCGTAACCGGCAAAGTGCTTGGCGCAGGCAGCAATGCTGTCGGGCGAGGTGAGGTCATCGCCCTGCAAACCCTCCACCATGGCGACGGCGAGCACAGCCGTCAGGAAGACGTCCTCACCAAAGCTTTCCGCAATCCGGCCCCAGCGCGGGTCGCGCGAAACATCGATCATCGGTGCAAACGTCCAGTTGATCCCTGCCGCCGCCGCTTCGCGCGCCGCGATCCGCGCACCCTCGCCGACCAGCTCCGGGTTCCAGGTGGCCGCCTGACCCAGCGGTATCGGGAAGATTGTCTTGAATCCATGAATAACGTCGCGGCCAACCAACAGCGGAATCCCGAGCCGGCTGTCCTCGATCGCAATCCGCTGTAGCTCGTTGATGATGTCGACGTCGGCCTGGTTCAGCACCGAACCGACGGCTCCAGCTTGAATAAACGGCGCGAGGTAATCGGGCGGATAGCCCTCGCTGGCATTGAGCTGGCGCATCTGCCCGACCTTCTCGGCCAGCGTCATCTTCGCCAACAGATTTGCAACCCGTGCTTCGATCGGGTCCGCCTCGTTCAACGGAACAACAGTGTGTTTACTCATCACTCAGCTTTGTAACAACGTTTGACAGCGCTGTCAATTTGGTTCACGATGGAGCGCTGCGCCTCTGACAATCCAGGACCTCGACGGGCAAGATACTTGGCATGAGCCAAACCACTCACTTCGAAACCGCGCCCGAGGATCGGATCCCGTTTCACCATAAAGTGATTTACGGGCTTGGCGCATTCGTCAACAATCTTCTGGCCTCCGCGATCGGCGGGATGGTGATTGTTCTGAATCTCGGCCTCGGCATGAATCCGGCGCTCGTCGGTCTGCTGAGCGCCCTGCCCCGCCTCACGGATGCAATCACCGATCCGCTGATGGGCTACATCTCCGACAACACCAAAACCCGTTGGGGACGGCGGCGGCCCTATATTTTCGTTGGTGCCATTGTCGTAGCGGTCATCTATGCGCTGCTGTGGCAGTTACCCGAAGGCAGGAGCGAAGCCTTCTATTTCTGGTTTTTCCTGACGGGATCGTTCTTTTTCTACCTGGCATACACGATGTTTGCGACGCCGTGGGTAGCGCTTGGCTATGAATTGACGCCGGATTACCACGAGCGGACGCGGCTGATGGGCACGCAGAACTTTATCGGCCAGCTCGCCTACGTGATCGCGCCGTGGTTCCTGCTCATCATGCAGAACGAGCGCTGGTTCGACGATATGGTCGACGGCGCGGCTGGCCTGGCGATCATCATTGCCGTCGCCGTGATCGTGATTGGCACCCTGCCAGCGATCTTCCTGCGCGAGCGCTTTAAATCCGTCGCGAAGGCGGAAACCGGGGACCCCCGCCCGCAACAGCAAGACTTGCTTGCGCGCGTCGCGGAAAACATCAAGGGTTTCCTGCACGGCTTCCTGACAACACTCAAGTTCAAGCCCTTCCTCAAATTGTGCGCGGCGACTTTTCTCGTCTTCAACGGCTTCATGCTGATCGCGTCTTTCCAGTTCTACGTGATTATTTACTACGTGTTCGGTGGCGATACCGTCAAAGGCGCGGAATATGCCGGCTATTCGGGCACGCTGGGCGCCGTGTCGACATTCTGCGTCGTTGTTTTTGTCACCTGGCTGGGCACGAAACTCGGCAAACAGCGAACCTTCTACGTGGCAATCGGCGTCTCCATGGTCGGCTACGCGTTGAAATGGGTCTGTTACAACCCCGCCATACCCTGGCTGTTGCTGGTACCCGCCCCGCTGATGGCCTTTGGCCTCGGCGCGCTGTTCACTTTGATGCCGTCGATGATCGCCGACGTCGTCGATATGGACGAACTGCAGACCCACGAGCGGCGTGAGGGCATGTACGGGTCGATCTTCTGGTGGGTCGTAAAACTCGGCATGGCGGCAGCGCTGGCAGCGGGTGGCTTCCTGCTGGTTGCCACCGGATTCGACGTCGAGCTGGGCGGCAACCAGACCGAGCGCACCATATTCCTGATGCGGTTCTTCGACGCCTTTGTGCCCTGCGCCACGTCCGGACTCGCGATCTGGATCATCGCGACCTATACGGTCACCGAGGAAAAAGCGCACGAAATCAGAACCGCGCTCGAGGAGCGGCGCGGCGCGCCGGCCACTGCCTGACGGCCCCGCTCGCACAAATCCGCCAGGGACGCGGGGCCTTTGACTTAACGGCCTTTCGAGATCTTCCTGATTTCAGATAGGCGCTGTAAGTTACTGATCCGATTGACGTCACTTTCTGTGGCAATCGCGTTTGAAAGTGACAGCGCTATCATTTACCGTTCGTGATAGTGTTCCGGCGCGGTGCTGGTTGCGCCTCCGCGGAACACAGCCGAAAACAACATTCAAAGAAATTTTCTTAAGGGGAAAAACTGGTGAATATTCGTATTGCACTCTCGCTCGTGACCGCAGCGGCACTGGCGCTGTTAATGGCGTCAGCCCAGGCCGTTGAGGTTGCGGTTGATGCGGGCCTGGAAGATGCCGGCATTAACGGTATCCCACAGAATCCCGACCCGCAGGTCGTGGGTTGGAATTGTTTTCCGCAAAGTGGCGCCAACACTTGCGGCACCACCACCGAAAACGTGTTCGCCGGTCAACATTCCGGTCAGCTCACGACGAACGCCCTGGCGTCCGCCAACTTGCTGAAGCACGGCTTCGTCGGCCAGGGCGTGGTTGCGCCGGATAGCGCCATCACGGTGTCGTTCTGGGCGCGTGGCACCGGCGAAATTGGTGGCGTGGCCTTCGCTGAGCTGTTCTCCGAAATCGCCGGCGGCGGCGTGTCGGCGTCCGAGATTCTCGGCGGTGCTCCTTTGCAGGCGCAGGGACTGAGCGCAGACTGGACGCAGTTCACCTTCATGACGACCACCGGTTCGGATGTGAGTGGCGGTGTGACAGTGCAGTTCAACGCGGCCACCGGTGGCGCCGATGGCAGCTTCTCGGAACTGTTCATCGACAATCTCTCCATCGACGTGACACCGATTCCGGTTCCGGCCGCCGTGTGGCTGTTCGGATCCGCTCTCGGGCTGCTCGGCTGGGTGCGTCGCAACGGCCGCTAGACACAACGCACTACAAGCGTAGTGTTAAGGAGACCCGGCCCCGCGCCGGGTCTTTTTTTGCCCGGTTTTTCAACGAACAATCACGTTTTATCGCGACACTTAACATAATCGTGAAACCGGTTGAGCCTCCGCATCGATCACTCGATTGATGGTTTCATCATATTTATAGACAGCGTTGTCAAAGGTGCATATGATGTACACCGTTGCGCCAGCAACGTGGCTGTCCGCCACTGGCGTGCAGCAAGAAAAACGACTGGAGAAGAACACAATGTTTAAAGGGAAGATCACGAGTTTCTTTGCGGCAATTGCGGGGTTGTTGCTTTTCGCAGGCAGCGCGCAAGCAAACTTGCTTAATGGCAGCTTCGAAGCGCCGGACGCGTCCGGTGGTGACGTAGGCTGTTCGCAAGATTGGAGTTGTTTCAACTCAACCTTCACGGCCAGCAATAACTTCATGCCGGGCGGCAGCTTCGCCAGCCCCGGCGCGTTGGACGGCACCCAGGTATTGAAACAATTTGGTTTCGATGCGGGCGCCACTCAGCGAGTCGCCGTATCGCCTGGTAATCCGGTGAATGCGTCAGTGAGCGCAATCAACTGGAGCGGCGACCCGTTCAATAACCTCGGCATTTTTCAATTGGCTTTCTTCGATTCCGGCGGCGACCAGGTTGGCGGTGTCTCCGAGGTCGTGTGCGACTCTCTTGGTAATCAGGCGTGTCAGCTCACACCACAGGATGGCGCCGAGCCGACCGACTGGACCGAATTGGCACTGAATGGCGTGATCGCGCCCGCTGGCGCCGCAGAGGTCCAAGTGCTGCTGCTGCACGTCCTGACCGACGGCACGCCGAGCGCTGGGGCACTGTTCTGGGACAACGCCAGCGTTCAGGTGATCCCGGTACCGGCGGCCGTGTGGCTGTTTGGCTCTGCGCTGGGACTGCTTGCTGCCGTGCGACGCCGGTTCAAATCGTAAGCGAGTCTGCACTCTGATAAGAGAATCATGGGGCCGGTGTCTTCCGGCCCCTTTTTTTCTTCGGCAAGCAGCAACGCTGCCTTTCTTGACAGGCAGTCGCAGCAACAAGAATAAAGGGGATCTGCTGATGAAAGCTGTTACGACATTTCTGATCACGCTGACGCTGGTACTTACCGGTGCCACCGCGTCGGCTACGACGATGCTTGGCGAAAATTTGCTGATCGACCCGGGATTTGAAGGCCCTCTCACGTTCGAGCCTCCTTTTGAGGGTCGATGGGTGGGATTCTCATGCCCCCCAGAGTTCAATTGCGGCACTGCAGAGCCAGGGGTCGATTTTGGTGTTTTCTCCAGCCCGAATAATCCACGCAACGGCGAACAATCGCTGGAACTCGGCATTTATGATTATTCAGGGCTCTTCGTCGGCGTATTCCAGGAAGTTACCGGGCTGCATGCCGGCCTGAAGGCCACGTTCAGCGGCTGGATAGCGGGTCTTGCCGAAGGCGGCTCTGCTTTGCCTGGCACCGAGCTACGCATCGAATTTTTCGATTCTGCCAGCGGTAACGAGATCGCCCGGACGGATGATCTCACGCCGACGCTCACCGAAACCTACGAGCAGTTCATGGTGATGGATATCGTGCCGGCTGGAGCCGACGCCGCCAGAGTCGTATTCGTCCTGGAGAGCTTTGAGGGCCCCGCCAATCTCCACGTGGCATTTCTCGACGATGCCTCGTTCACCGTCGTGCCGCTCCCGGGCGCGCTAATCCTGATGCTTGGCGCACTGTTGCCGCTGTCGCTGTTCAGAAAGCGCGCCGCCTGAATCGCGCACAGCACAGATCAAAACAGCCCCGCACCAGCGGGGCTTTTTTTTTGCGTGACAACCGAAATCCGGACGATTATCGGTTGCGGGTTGGTTAGCTAGCGATTCCGCGCCACGATGGCTCGCAGATCCTTGTCCAGTGCCTGCACCGCTTCTTGTCCCGTGAGTTCACCCTTCAGGACACGATTGAATGCGTTCGCGATTTGCGCGGACAAATCGGCGTAGAAAGGTGTCATCGGGCGCACGCGGATTCTGGCAGCCATCGCGCCCCGGGCGAGCGCCGCGATCGGCACGCTTTCCAGCACCTCCGGATCCTCGTAAAGCGCTTCGAGGACGGGCAACAGACCGGCCTGCAGGGCCTGACGTTTTTGCTGCGCCGGCCCCGTCAGGTGCCGGATGAGTTCCCACGCCGCCGCGCGCTCATCCGCACCGACACGCGCATTGATCATCAGGTTCCAGCCGCCCAGGCAGCTGTAGCCCGCCCGCCCCGCCGACGCCGCGGGCAACCAGCTGACGCCGACCTGCGCACTCGAAAGCGCGGACTCCCGCAACACACCCTGCACATAGGGCCAGCTCCGCAGGAACACGGCGTCTCCCGCGAGGAAGGCTTCCAGCGACTCTTGCTCACGGTACGTCGCAACCTCCGCCGGCGCCACGCCTTCGCTGACCAGACGCCGCGCCGTATCGAAGCCTGCGGCCGCCTCGTCGCTCTCGATGATGACCGCGTCCATCTCGGCGACAGTGCCGCGTAACGTGCTCGTCACCTGCAGTTGTCCTCGCATCACCTCGCCACCTGCGGCCCAGATAAACTCCGCGGCATTGGCTGTGCCGCCTTCGTACTCGGCGCCCTGGAAGACGAAGCCGTGGCGGATGTCCGCGTCTTGCATGACCTGACGTGACATCCGGATGAGCTCGTCCCAGGTGGCCGGCGGGGCGCCGAAGCCGCTCGCGGCGAGCAGGTCCTTGCGGTAAAACAGAATGCTGGCATCGGAGTACCAGGGCACTCCCCAAATCCTGAGTCGATACGTCGCCGACTCGAGCGCGGGCCCCAGGAATGCGGCGCGATCATAGTCATCGTAGAACGCTTTCGTCACGTCCTCTACCCAACCATTTTTCGCGAACTCCGCCGTCCAGATCACGTCACTGGCGATCACGTGAGGGACATCGCGCTGCGCCACGAAGTCGGCCACCAGTTGATCATGATGCGTGTTGTTGTCGCGATCCATTTGCCGCCACGTCACCTCGATCCGGCCGGCATGCTCGGCATTGAAAGCGTCGATAATGCGTTGCACGGTCCCGGTGTCATCGGGCCCTGACGCGAAGACGATCGGCGTCGGCTGATCCGCCGCGGAAGCGGGCAACGTTCCCAAACAAAGAGCCGCACTGACTACGACGGAGGCGATCGCCCGGTTGAACGAACTTAAGACAAGGCGCAAATGCTGGCAATTCATGGTGCGTCGCCCCACAGAAGACTGTATGTATGGCACACCCCGGAACTCGCTGCTCCACGCAGGCGCTCCAAAGCCACCCCGTGATCTGACGATATCTCTGGCACAAAAGCGGGTCAAACGACCGCGATGGCGGAATCGGTCGGTCGGGGTCTCGACGCTCTCCACGCGCACCCTATCGGCTGAGGATTACACCGTGTGCGCCTCGTTGCGGCGCTCGAATATTGGCTACGGTAAACCGTTGTAGACGATATCGTCCTCGCCATCGCCGTTCAGATCGGCCAACGTCACATCGCCCGTCCCGACGTCGCCGGGCAAGCCAACCAGTTCCTGCCAGGTCGTAGTTGCGCCAGACGACCAGCGAATGCTGCCGGCGTCTATAACTACGACATCGGTGCGGTCGTCACCGTTTATGTCGGCAAACCTCAGCCGGTCAACCGTGTATGCAGAATTGTTGGCCCTGCTCCAGCCGGAAATGCCGCCATAGGAGATCCACCAGCTTCCGGCCCCGGTACGAAATACGTCAGTTCTGCCATCACCGTTGAAATCACCGAAGCGCAATTCCTCGATGTCGGCCGATAACTGGTTGATACTGGTCCAGAGACCGGTGCCGCCAAAGGACACCCGCCAGGCGTTGTCGAGAATCGTGAAGACGTCGGCGCGGCCGTCTCCATTGAAGTCGCCAAACCTCAGTTCACTCAACGGTACGCCGGATGACTGCAGGTCCTGCCACAGGGTTTCACCACCGTATGAGACTTTCCAGGCAGACCCGCTCTTGTAAAAGACATCCTGGCGATCGTCGCCGTTGAAATCGGCAAATCGCAGGCTGGAGATCGGCACGTTCGACGAGTTGATGCGCCGCCAGATGCCATCGGCGGCAGCGGCAACGTACCAGCCGCCATTGGCACTTCGAAAGGCGTCGTCCCTGCCATCTCCATCGAAGTCGCCAAAGTGGACATCATCCAGGCCGACGTTCATCGGCTGGAGACCGATCCAGTCCGACTGCCCGCTCAATGACACCATCAGGCCAGGCGTGCGAAACAGATTTGACACAGCCGTCAGATTCCCGGTCGCATTCTGTTGCTGGATCGATTGGTGATCCTCAGCAACGAACCAGTTGTTCTCGATCCATGCGCAGCTTTCCGGAATGTCGCGAATCACAACCCCGGTGCTGAAGCCATCAGTCGGCAAAAAGGAGTTGTGATGGATGTAGATCTGGTCTCCGGCCCACGGCTCGGGGTTATAGTCGTAACGGCCGTGCATGTCGAACGGATGGCCGGTGATCTCTTTCTGGACCGCGTTATAGCGAGCCTCGTAGCTTTGGCCGCGGCTACCGTCCCCGGCGATCGAATGCCAGTTGTGGTTGAACACATTGGCTTCAATTAAGGCATCCGAGTCGCCGTACAACGCGATGCCGTACCCGAGACAGACGCGATTATTGTGCGCGTAGTTGTGATGATAGTGGGCCCGCTTCGCGTCGACGAGCTGCACGGCTGCAATACTCCAACCGGTCAGCTCGGTATTGTCGATCTCGAAGTCGTCGCCGAAGACGATTACACCACGCGTCTCGGCCGTGGCACAGTCGCTGCCGTCCGAGCCTGGCCCGTGCAGTCGCAAGCCGGTGACGCGCACGTTGTCACCCAGTACACGAAACAGCGTGGTCGGATTCGCGGTGCGAATCAAGGCACCGGGCGATGCATTCGTGCCGCGGTCACTGGCGAGGGTCAAACCAGCTGGAATCACGATATCCGCCAGGCCAGTCAAATCGAAGACCGCTGCAGGATCAAGGAAGACAATCTCCCCGGACGTTGCTGCGAGTAACGCGAACACGAATTCATTGAGATCACTGACGAAAAAATCGGCATCGTTCGCATCAATGGCTGCCGAGTAGCTGGCACCGCCGCCTACCGGGTCGCCCGTCGGATTGATCATGCCGACCTCGGAATAGATCGACTCCAGGAATGGCCGGTCGATGCAGCTTCTGCGCCACGGACTTTCGACGATGACCGGTTCACCGACCGCGGTCGCGACACAAAACAGCAGGAGTATCGCGACAGCGAGCCGTAATCTCGCCGACCCGTTAACGTGACAGGACATTGATATCCGCGCACACATTGCTTTCGCTACTTGCACCGGTCATTGCGCCATCGCAACAAACGCAGTGACCACCCCTCAAGCGGCGCCAAGCCTTCCAGATCGGTCTCGATTTATCAAGCGCCGTTTACAGCTTGTCTGCAGGGAAGTAACGGTCGGATTACGCCGCGTTCAGTAAACGAATTTTGGGGACTTCGCTGCAGCGGATTGGCCAACAAGTCATTGCTGCGATGCGTGTCATATTGATTGGCTGGCGATGCTGCATTAGCGTTGTTTGCGTTGCCGGATTGAACGGGCACAGCTGCCGCGCGCACCGTGTGGGGTCAACTTTCAGAGACTTCATATCAGGAAGAGTGCAAAGGTCTCTGATTATGTAAACGAAAAATGCCTCGACGGCGCGTTCAACATAGTCCTCACTCGGCTTCAAGATACTTTACATAACTTATAAAAAACACAGTATTTTCAGTCAGATGGGCTAGCTTCAACATTGTGTTAAGCGTAAGCTATACATAATTGTGGCCAGTTCGGAGCCTCCCGATCGGTCGCAATTGCCGATGACGCTTATCGAAGACGACCTCCGGCCGTCTTGGGTGGGCGTTTTTTTTAAGGGATTGGGAAGAACTTTAAGGGACGCCGCGGCAACCGCGGTCGGATAAAAAAAGATGAATAGATCACGCTTGTTTGCGATCCATGCCATTGTCTTGTTGCTCGGCGCTTCGCTTGCACTCCCGGCGCAGGCCCAGATCGACTGCGATGACGTTGCTGCCAGTGGCAACTGGAGCGACGCTGCAAATTGGACGGGCTGTGGCGGTTCCTTCCCTAATAACAACGGTGGCACTTTCAATGCGACCAAGGACGACTCCGGGACATTCACGCTAACGGAAAACATTACCATTGAAGATTTCACATTCTTCGGCGGCGGCGTCACCGGCGCATTTACGATCAACGTCAATGGCGTGCTGAATTTCCAGGGCGGGAGCATGAGCAACGCCGCGGTTATCGCCGGTGGCAATGCCACGCTGGGCGGCATCGGCTTCCAGGACATTAGTGGCACGACGTTGACTCTCAACGGCACGACCACCTGGTCGAACATGAACAGCAACAACCAGGGCCGGATCCGCACCGGTAGCGGCGCCAGCATCGTCAACAATGCGCTGTTCCAGGATCAGAACCAGTTCAACAACATCATTTCCA
>JASJBD010000088.1 GCA_030066665.1 Gammaproteobacteria bacterium | reverse complement strand
TGCACGTCTTCCTTGACCCAGCGGTTGTAGAAGTCCTTGCGGGCGGCGACCAGGAAGTCGACCCAGCTCTTTTTCTGGCCCGCGTCCATGCGCGCATCGCTCTCGATGGAGTCTTTCAGCGCGAGCAGCATTTCCATGCTGGTCAGGCTGCGCTTGTCGCTGCGGGTGATCGCATTCGAAATCGCATTGATCACGAAGCGCGGGCTGACGCCGTTCATGCCTTCGTCGGGACACTCCGCCCTGATTTTCGGCGCGTCGGACTGCGAGAAGCCCTCGGCATCCTCACCGGCGTAAAGGCGCAGTTTCTTCGACGCGTCCAGGCCTTCGCGCTCGGATTCGCCCATGCGGGTCAGGATTGCGAACACCGCGGCCAGTTTCAGTACATGTGGATCGAGATGCACCTCACGAAACGCCGGTGCGTTCGAAACCAGCTTGCGGTAGATCCGGGACTCGTCCTGGTAGGACAGGGAGTAGGGCACCTTGATAATGACCATACGGTCCAGCAGCGCCTCGTTTTCCTTTTCCTGCAGGAACTTGTTGAATTCGGCCAGGTTGGTGTGAGCCAGGATGGTCTCGTCCAGGTGGATCAGCGGGAAGCGCGACACCTTGACGTTCTTTTCCTGCGTCAGGGTCAGCAACAGGTACAGAAACTCCCGCTTGACCTTCAGGATCTCGATCATCTCCAGCACGCCGCGGCTGGCAGCGTAGACGGCACCAGACCATGACCAGGCCCGCGGGTCACCTTCATCGCCGACCTCGGCCACCTTTGATAGATCGACGGAACCGACGAGGTCCGCAATATCGGCCGTGGTCGGGTCATGTGGCGCATACGTGCCAATGCCGACGCGCGAGGCTTCATTCAGGAAGATGCGTTCTACCGGGAACTGCATGAAGTCACCGTTGAATTCGTCATCGAGCCGTGCCTGGCTGTGCGGGCTCAATTCACCCTGGATGTCGACACCATAAGTCTCACGGAACTTCGAGCGCATGCTGGCCGGAATGAGATTCAGTGGCGATTCGTGGAGCGGCGAGCCGGTGAGGGCAAACAGCGCGCCTTCGCTGGTGTGGCTGTATTCCTCGAGCGCCCGCTTCAGCAGAATGACCAGGGATGACTTGCCACCGGACGGCGGGCCGAGCAACAGCAACAACCGGCGACCGACGTCGGAGCCGGCACTCGCTGCTTTGAAATATTCGACGACGCGATCGAGGGAAGAATCGATCCCGTACAGGTCTTCGACAAACAAATCCTTGGGAACCGCGCCGCCGGCGTTGCCGGGGCCGCGTTTGTCTTTCTGGTACCAGCACAGCATGTCATAGATGTACTGATGGCTGCTGCGCGTGAAGCGCTCCGGATTGGCCGGAAGGATGTCTTCAAGAAATTCGGCGAACGTACCGCGCCACCTGGAGGCTTTGTGAGTCGACGCAAAGGTCGTCAGATGGCTGATGAAACTCTGCCCGGTGTTTTCACCGGACTCCTGTTTCGATTCGGGTACGATCATCATCTTTCGCTCCTGTGATTATCGGAGGTCACTCGTACCTTTGTTGTTCTTGTTATTCGTCCTGTGTGCGAGCTTTCCCTCTGACCTCCTGCTGTTACACCCCATTCCGGCTCATATCGCGTTACCTGTCTAACGCGCCGTATCAGACTCTCGCTTTAACGTAATTCAGTCTGTGAGCACTGTCACAAACTGACTAACTTTTATTACATAAGTCGCCGCCGCACAACTGCGGTTCACCCGTGGCGACAGGGACGATAAGTCCCTGATTTTCAATAGCTAGCATAGCGCTTTTATTGTCGCGTCGCAAAAGGTCCGGACCTATCCGGATCGCCGTGCCCGGGGGCGGGCGCCGAACGCGAACGGCAGGTAGCACAGCCAGCAGATCACGACCGTGACCAGGAACAACGCGAGCACGTACCAGGGCCACGGTCCGAGGTAGTCCATTAGCGATGCCTGCGCGGGTTTTCTGCACAGGTACAGGTAATTCGTATCCAAAGTGAGATTCACCGGGATCATGATTAATGCATAACCGACCGTCGCTCCAATTGCGAGACCGACGGAGCGTAGTTGCGGGCGGAACTGATACACGATGGTTGCGTACATTATGCCGAGTAGTACGAGACCGTGGCCGGTGAAGAAGGTAATGAAACCCGGATGCGGGAAATCGACGGGCAAGTCGGGCGTGAGCAGCGCAGGAATCGAACCACCCATCGCCCAGAAATAGGCGACCTCGTAAATGCGATAGCTGTGCCGCCACAACAAGAGCGCGGTGAGGATCAACGCGGCACCGCAGAGATGTAACGGCAAATTTTCGTGCAGCGGCAGGTCCAGTACGACGACGCGCAACAGGATCCTGCCGAGCTCATGCAGCAGGAGTACCGCTGCCAGGATCCGGCCCAATAGACGATGCCGGCTGGCAGGCACGACGCGGCTGATGCTGACCGGCACCAGCACGACGATGGCCAGCGTCAGCAGCAGGCTGAGCGAATGTGCCGGGCCAAACAGCGCGAAGGTGTTCACCGTGGGTGCCTGTCGTTCAAAGCATGCACTATCATAGTCGGCCTCGGGACCCGTGGGAGGGAAGAAGATGTCCAGCGACACGCCGATCGATCAATACATGGCGCTGGCCCTGCAGCCGGTGATGGTCGGACCAAAAGAGCGGTCTGAAATCCAGCGTAATCTGGACCATATTGCAGAGCTCGCATTCGCGGCCAAGAATGTGACGGAAATCGAGCTGCCGGTGCGGCTGTACGCAATTCCGGAAGGCGCGCTGCAGGGTTTTACCGACGAGATTTTTGACTGGGATCACGTCGACTACATCAAGCGGCTGGCCATCGAGATTCCGGGCCCGGAAACCGAGTACCTCGGCGACCTGGCGAGGGGGTTGGATGGCTTCATCATCGCCCAGGCCAAGGTCACGCACCCGGAGATCCCGGAGCGCTTTTTCAATTGTGCTTTCGTCATTAACCGCCAGGGCGAGGTCATACACAAGCATTACAAGATGCAGGTGTTTGCCCGGGAGCATTCGACAGTGCCGCACGATGTGTGGGACAAATGGGTGGAGCTTTACGGCGAGGGCCTGGACGCGTTCTTCCCGGTGACCGACACCGAAATCGGTCGCATCGGTTGCCTGATCTGCATGGAGGGCAGCTACCCGGAGACTGCTCGCGGCCTGGCCATGAACGGGGCCGAGATCATCTACCGGCCGAGCTACCCGGAGCCGTACGTATCGAACGGTCTGTGGGAAATCCAGAACCGGGCGCGGGCGCTGGACAATACCTGCTATGTCGTTTCACCGAACCCGGCATCCTACGCACCGTCGGCGCAGAGCCCGTTCCCGCTGGACATGTTCGGCGGCCGCTCGATGATCATCGATTACCAGGGTCGCATGATTACGGGTGAAACCTCCGGCGGCGCGGCGTCCTATGGGGGCGCCATCATCAATATCGAGGCGCTGCGAGAGTACCGCGAGCGCAGCATGTGGGGCAACTGGATCAAGGACCTGCGCACGGAGCAGTATCGCCTGATCTACGACCAGCCGTTGTACGAGAAGAACCGTTGCATCGACGAACCACCGCTGAAACACGCACCGAACGACGAAGTCGTGCGCGCGGCTCGGGATCGCGTGTTCGAGCGCGGTATCTGGAAACGCCCGGCGCGACGTTGAGTAGCGAGCCGGCTAAACCCGGCGCGAAAAAAAACCGCCTCGATTGAGGCGGTTTTTTGTTGCCCGACAGAATCGGGCGATTTGGCGTATCGATCAGTTCCAGGCGCCGCGATAGCTGATCTGGAACAGGTACTCTCGGGGTGACATCACGATGTAACCGCCCAGAGCGCGACTGCCAGACGTGACGTTCACTTCGTCCGTCAGGTTCCGGCCGACGGCCTTGATCTCCCAGTTCTCGCCAATGCCGACGGCGATGAAGCCGTTGAGCTGATCCCAGCCGGAATTGAAGAAGTCATTGGTCGCAGCGGTGACATAGTTGTCGATCTTGTAGAAATCCGCGCCGAAGGTGACGTCGCTGAAAAAGCCTTCGCCAATGTCAATCGTGTAATCGAAGCCAATGTCGAACACGTAGTCCGGCAGCTGCGGTGGTGTCGGTTTTACACCCCAGTCAGTCGGCGCATTAGCGGCAGCACTGCCGGCCCGCAGGTTCTTGTACTTGCCGTCCAGCAGGGACCCGTTCAGCCAGATATTCAGGCCGTCGACCGGCACCGCGCTGAGCTCGAATTCCAGGCCCTGGATTTCCGCATCGCCGGAATTCTGCACGGGAAATGCAGTACCGCCACCGGGCAGGGTCACCGTGGCGTTTTGCTGGATGTCTTCCACATCCATGAAGAAGTACGCCAGGTTGGTGCGGATGCGGTTACCGGCCCAGTCGGCTTTCAGGCCGAACTCGTAGGTCCAGTTGGTTTCCGGATCGTACGGTGCCGGGGTTGGACCGAAGATCGTGATGCCGCTGAAGCCGCCACCCTTGAAGCCGCGGGCCACCTGCGCATACAACAGCATGCTGTCGACCGTGCCACTGTCGGGGTTGAGGTTGTAATCCAGCGCGAACCGCGGTGTGACCTCGTCGTACTTTCCTGTCAGCTTCTGAACGCTGTTATTAGCCCCCATGCCGGCAACATCGACGAATCGGTAATCGAGTTCCTTGTCGTCCTCGGTCCAGCGCAGGCCCAGGGTGCCGCGCAGCTCATCAGTGAAGTTGAAGTTAACTTCACCGAACACCGCAATCGAGTCTGTTTCCGGAGAGAGAAACGACTGCGACAACGGCCCGTTGAAGAACTCCCAGCCGAAGACCTGATCCGATGTCTCGTTCATGATGAACGCGCCGAAGATGTAATCCAGGCGCTCGCCGATGCTGCCCAGCAACTGGATCTCCTGGGACCACTGCTCCGTGGTAGTGTCTGCGCCGGCGAGCAGGAATGGCGTGGCGGCCTGGTTGCCATTGAAGTCGGTGGTCCACCCGTCCTCCAGGTCAACGTAACCCGTGATGGATTTCAGTGTCAGGCGGTCGCTGAAGTCATAGGTCAGCGTCAGACCGACAATCGTCTGTCTGGTAAAGCCTGTCGGCTTGTCGCTAATGGGTACTGGCGCACGGGGTCTCCAGTCGGTGTTGGTCGTGTAGGGACCGTTCGTGAAAACGATGTCGTCAGTGGTGTACTGTGCGACCTGGCCGTCGGCAATGCAGTCACCACTGGTGCAGCCTTCCGGGGGGCGGTTCGAGTCCGAGTTCCCATTCACCAACTGGTTGGAGTCATTCTCGGCGTCCGCATAGGATACCGACAGAATGGCGTCGAACTTCTCGGAGCCGATGTAGCGCAGTTTGCTACGCACCGCCCAGGCTTCGTTCTTGCCGACTTCCTGCATAGGTGAGAGGTTGAACCACTGGCCGTCCTTGGTATTGAACTGCGCGGCAACCGAGCCGGCCCACGAATCACCGAGTGGGCCGCCAATACTGCCTTTCAGCAGCGCCTGTTCAGCGTTGCCGGCACCGGCCGTAAAGTCCATCCACCCGTCTTCACCGGGGGTCCGTGACACAAACTTGATTGCACCGTAAGCAGTATTCCGACCGTACAGCGTGCCCTGCGGACCGCGCAGGACCTCGACACGTTCAATGTCAGACAACGTGATGTTGTTACCGTTCAGGCGACCGATGTAAATGTCATCGACGTAAATGCCGAAAGGCGATTCGGCCACGACCACCGACGCATCCTGTTGCAGACCGCCGCGCAGCGACGGCGACAGGTTGGTCGGCTGCGTGATGTTGTTGAACATGTTGAGGCTGGGCGCATAACGCTGTAGATCCTGCGCCTGGTTGATCTGCAACCGGGCGATTTGTTCCATGCTTAACGCGCTTACCGCGAGTGGCACTTCCTGGATATCCGCCTCGCGACGTTCCGCCGTAACGACGATGTCTTCGAGGCCCTGTGCCAGGCCATCGCTCAGAAAAAGGACTCCGGCCAGGCCGGCCAGGAGCAAACTATTCTTGTGCATCGACAACATGCCGAATCCCCCCAGTACTGAAAAAGCAGCGCGAGTCTAGCAGATTGCGGACGCGTTGTAGCCCTCTGGAGACGGCTGAGACCATTGAAAAGTCAGGGAATGTTGTGTTTTCGCAACAGCTAAGATAGGCAGCGACATGCTGGACCTGCTGATTCTCGCTGGATTCATTATTTATAGCCTGTGGCTGGGCTGGCGGGCGCGCCGGCGGGCGTCGCGCAGCCTGGCCGAGTTTTTCCTCGCCGGGCGCAGCATCAGCGGCTGGCGAGCCGGCTTGAGCATGGCCGCAACCCAGTTCGCGGCCGATACACCGCTGCTGGTGATGGGTCTGCTGGCCGTCGGCGGCGTGTTTTCCCTGTGGCGCTTGTGGATCTACGGCCTCGCATTCCTGCTGATGGGCTTCGTGCTCGCCGCGGCCTGGCGCCGGGCCGGCGTGCTGACCGATGCCGAGCTGACCATGATCCGCTACAGCGCGAAGGGTGCGCTGACGCTCCGGGCCTTGAAGGCCGTCTACTACGGCACGGTCATCAATTGCGTGGTTCTGGCCTTCGTGCTGGCAGCCGCGACGCGTCTTTTCGAACTGTTCCTGCCATGGCACAGCTGGTTGCCGGCCGATGTCTATACGACGTTGTCGGACTTCGTCGCGGTGACCGGCCTGGTCATCAGTTCCGGCCTGACGTCTTTACCGGACGCGGTTGCGACGACCAACAATCTGCTGAGTATCCTGGTCATGCTGCTCTTCGTCGCCGGTTATTCCACGTCGGGCGGTTTACGTGCGGTGATCGGCACGGACGTGCTGCAATTGGCGATCATGCTGACCGGCACGGCGCTGTACGCGTGGTTTGCCGTGCAGGCTGCCGGTGGCCTCGGGCAACTGCCCACCGCGCTCGCGGATACCTATGGCGCCGAGACCGCCGCTCGCATGCTGAGCTTTGTACCGCTGGATGGCGAAGCCTTGCTGCCGTTCATCGTGATCGTCGCGTTGCAATGGTTCTACCAGATGAATTCCGATGGCACGGGCTACCTGGCACAACGCACCATGGCTTGTCGCGATGATCGGGAGGCGCGGCTTGCGGCCGTAGTTTTCACCGTCACGCAAATTGTCGTGCGTAGTCTGCTGTGGCTGTTGATCGGTCTGGCACTGCTGGTGATTTTTCCGTTCGACGCCGCGCGTCCGGTGACGGATGGCTTCATCGCCGGTCGTGAAATGACTTTCGCGACCGGCATCGATTTGCTGCTCCCCGCCGGCGCTCGCGGCCTGATGCTGACGGGCATGCTGGCCGCGCTCGCATCAACCATTGATACGCACATGAACTGGGGTGCGAGCTACTGGAGCAATGACCTGTACAAGGCCATCTGGGTCGAGCGCATTCGCAAGCGCACTGCGGCGCCCGGCGAACTGGTGCGCGTCGCGCGACTCGCTACGGTGCTGTTGCTGGTGATCGCATTGGCGATCATGGTGAACCTCGGCTCGATCCAGACCGCCTGGCAGATTTCCCTGTTGTTCGGGGCCGGCATGGGCGCGGTGCTGGTGCTGCGCTGGCTGTGGGAACGCATCAACCTGTACTGCGAAATCGGCTCGATCGTTGTGTCGCTGTTACTGGCGCCGATATTGATCCTGACCGTCGACCAGGACTGGCTGCGCCTGGCAATCATGGCACTGGTATCGACGCTGATCGTATTCGCCGCGGCCCTATGGATGCCCGGCACCGAGCCGGCCCGCCTGATGGCGTTCTACGACCGGGTGCGACCGCCTGGGTGGTGGGCGGGCACCGCGCGCGGCCTGGGACTGGAAATTGCGGCATCCCGCCGGGAATTCGGTCGTGACATCCTCGCAATCGTCGCCGCGGCCGTCAGTGTGTTCGGCTGGCTGGTTGGTCTGGCCCAGCTGCTCTTGCAGACCTCGAGCATCACGTTCTGTGTTGGCCTGCTAATTGTGGCAACGCTCGCGGTGCCGGTGTGGTGGCGTGCCGTCAGGACCGCGTAAAAAAAAGCGGGCCACCCTGAGGTGACCCGCGCCTGATCGTTCCTTGACAGTCTTTGGAGGTCGATCAGTTGTGGGAGCCATTACGCCGGCGCCGGAACGCCAGCAGGCCGGCGATACCGCTGCTGAACAGCCAGACTGCCGGCGGGATCGGTACCTGCACATCGATGATCTGACCGGCATCGCCGACCAGCGTATTGAAGTACAGGTTCAGGCCGTTCTGGTTCAGTATCCCTTCGCTATCGAGGAAGGTCAGCGTATCCACATACAGCGCTTCCTGCTGACCTTGCGGGCCGCCGCGATTGCCGTTGTTGATCAGGTCGGACAGCCAGACATTGGCGCCTTCGCCGATGATCAGTTCCGGGATGCTGAAGTTGTCGATGAAGCCCTGCGGATCACCGATGTTGTTGTCCGGGTCAGTGCCGAGATCGAAGCCGCCGATTTCCAGCACGCCCCAGTTGTCCCAGATTCCAACGACCGCGCCGACACCGCCGGTCATTGCCAGCGACGCGGAATCATCCAGGTTCCAGGCTGACTCATCGGTCATCGCAAACGCGATCCGTCCCGACAACGCCATTTCGACATTCAATGCGGCGTTCAGGGTCGCCGTATCATCCATGGTCAGGTTCGAACCCGTGAGCGTGGCACTGCTCTCCAACTCGACTTCGCCGCCATTGCTGACGGTAATCGCGCCAGTCGTGGTGACATCATTGTTGACCTGGACCTCCAGCCGGCCGCCATCGACGTTCCAGCTACCCGTGCCGGTGGCACTGTTGATCGCCAGCGTACCGTTCTGGATATTCGCGGTGCCGTCGTGCTGGACGTTGGTGGATACGGCCGCGACATCGTCGCCGGCCTGGAGGTTGACGTTCCACGTGCCGGCGTTCTCGAAGGTACCGCTACCAAATAACGAAACATCGGCCGTCGTGACATTAAACGTGCCACTGGCCTGGTTAACGATGGCGGTGTCCACGCCCAGCAGGCGGATATTACCGTCGTTCCAGTCGGCGGTCTGACCGCTGACATTCACCAACGTGCGGCTGCCCTGCATATCTTTCAGGGTGGTAGTGCCCAGTTCCAGACCACCTTCGGCGCGGGTCGTGCCGGTCCCACCCATGGCCCCGCCATTCCAGGTCGTCTGCCCGGTCGCGGTGAACAGACCGCTGCCGCCCAATGCGCCAGCCGTCTGCGTCAGCGTACCGGTCTGACCATCCGTATTCATGTTCAGCGTGCCGACACCGGAAATGCCCGTGGCACCGGTGTTGTAAGCCCCGTCAACATTGGTTGTGCCGCCGGTAACTTCGACGTTGGTCGCTGTGACGCTGGAACTGCCGCTCAGGTTGTGCGTGAGGCCGCCGAATTCGATCGTGCCATTGGCGTCGCTAGTGAAGCTGCCATCACTGTCGCCGCCGCCGCTCAGGTCCAGCGTGCCCTGCTGGGCATTCACCGACCCGTCGTTGTCAAAAGCCGTACTGACGGCGACCGCATTGCCGGGCGCGCTCAGGTTGACGATCACGTTGCCCTGGTTGTCGAAGGTGCCGCCGCCAAAAAACGACGCGCCGTCGGCCGAGATATTGAAAGTCGCACTGGCCTCGTTGACCAGGGTGTTGTTGGCAGTCAGCAGGCGAACATTACCTTGCGTCCAGCTGCCCGTCTGTCCGCTGGCATTTACCACCGTGCGGCTGCCTTGTGCATCTTTCAGACTGGTGCCGCCGAGAGCCAGGCCACCTTCAGCGCGCAGCGTGCCGGTGCCGGACATCGCGCCGCCGTTCCAGATGGTCTGGCCTGACGCGGTAAACTCACCGCTGCCGCTCAAGGCACCACCGGTCTGTGTCAGCGTGCCGGTCTGGCCGGTCACGTTCATCGTCAGGGTGCCGACGGTGGATATCGTCGTATTGCCGGCGTTGTAACTACCGTCCACGTTAACCGTACCGCCGGTGACCTCGACGTTGGTCGCCGTGACGCTGGAGTTCGCGGTGAGGTTATGTGTGGCACCACCAAACTCGATAATTCCATCGGCGCCGCCGGTAAAGCTGCCGTCGCTCGTGCCGCCGCCGCTCAGATCAGCGCGACCCTGTTGCGCGTTTACTGAGCCATCATTATTCAGGTCCGCGCCGATCACCACGGCCTGGCCCGGGTCACTGAGATTGACCACAATGGCGCCGTCATTGTCGAAGTTGCCACTGCCGAACAGCGATGCGCCATCGGCGGAGATATTGAACGTCGCATTCGCCTCGTTGATCAGTGCGTTGCTGGTCGTTAACAGGCGGACGCTTCCGCCGGTCCAGCTGGCCGTCTGGCCGCTGACATTGACCAGATCGCGGCCTTCCTGCATGTCTTTCAGCGCGTTGCCGCTGAGCTCCAGCCCGCCCTCGGCGCGGGTAGTGCCACCGCCGACCATCGCGCCGCCGGACCAGGTGGTCTGCCCCGTCACCGTAAACAAGCTGTTGCCATCCAGCGCGCCATTGGTAATCGTCAGCGTGCCTGTCTGACTGCCATCGTTGATGGCCAGCGTGCCGGCCAGGGAGACGCTGGTATTCCCAACGTTGTAAGTGGTGCCATTGCCGACGTTGACCGTGCCGCCGGTCACTTCCACATTCGTTGCGGTAATGCTCGCGCCGAAAGTGAGGGTATGTGTCAGGCCACCGAATTCGAGCACCGCGTCAGCGCTGCCGGCAAAGTCACCGGCGCTGGTGCCGCCGCCGCTGAGGTCGACGCGACCTTGCTGCACGTCAAGTGTGCCATCGTTGTCAAATGCGTTTCCGATCACGACGGTTTGGCCGGCATCGCTCAGGTTGACGATCACGCTGCCCTGGTTATCGAACGTGCCGCTGCCAAACATCGAACTGCCGTCCGCGGAGATGTTGAAGGTGCCGCTGGCTTCGTTCAGCAACGAATTATTGGTCGTCAGTAGCCGCACACTGCCGTCGTTCCAGTTCGCGGTCTGGCCGCTGGCATTCACCAACGAGCGGCTGCCCTGTAAGTCCTTCAGCCCGGTTCCCCCTAGCAGCAGGCCGCCTGCCGCCCGCGTGGTGCCGGTGCCGGACATCGCGCCGCCGGTCCACTCCAGGTTGCCATTGGTGGTGAGATCGTTGTCGCCGGCGATGCCGCCGGTCGACAAAGTCAGATTGTTGATCGTGATGTTCTGATCCAGCGTCAGGGTCCCGCCCACCTGGACATTCGCGTTGTCGGTACCCGCGTTGTTAGGAAAAGTAACGCCGCAGTTGTCCCACGCATTGGGATCCGTCCAGTTGAAGTTCCCGACTACCTTGTCGCAGGTGTTCTGCGCCATCGCCGTCGGGCTGCCGACGAAACTCACGGCGGCCAGCGTAATGATTGCGACGGCCTGGTAAAGAATGCGAACCTGCATGATTAACTTCCCCTTAATGTGCAACGTTCTTTCGATTCAGTTCTTGATGCACAGCTATGCTGTTGGTGAATGCCCGCACGCATGCACAGCCGACACTCGATTAACCAGTCGTCTGCAGCGATTGCCCGCGTTTAGCCACCAATTCATATATGCGCCCCTCTGCAGCCTTGCGCGGCAGAGCCAGTTCTTCGTTTTCTTCATGCCGCCGGCCAGGCCGGCGGCGGGCGCGTCATCGGTGTTACGTAATAAAGCGTAAGCCGCTAACTTGCGGAAATCAATGCCAAAATTGTTTCACCCAGATGACAGAATCCGCGGCTTGGCTTATGTCAAGTTGCGAGTCCGATGGGCCGGGATGGGATCGTTGGCAATCGTTCGGCGCCGCGGCATTCAGTCCGCCTCCCGGTCGATATCGCAGCAATGCGACGGCGTCACCGACAGCACCTCGGACCGGACCGGGTTGGGTCGGAATACAGTGCAACCTTTCAACGCTAATTCATATGCTTGGCTGTAAATGCTGCTGAATTGCTCGAATGAGCAGTCGGCCGCGACGTTGATGGTCTTCGAGATGGCGCTGTCGACAAAGGGTTGCAGGGCAGCCTGCATTGCCAGGTGCGTGGCCGGCGCAATTTCGGCCGCAGCGACGAATTCGGGTGGTGCGGGCTCGCCGGGGCGCAGCGCCTGCCAGAGCTCCCACGCGTGATCGCGCACCGTGATTTCCTGGCGTGTGCCGTCCGGACGCAGGATCCTGCGCTCGAATTCCAGCGCAAAAATCGGCTCGATGCCGCTGGAGACATTGTTTGCCAGCAGGCTGATTGTGCCCGCAGGTGCAATGGCCAACAGATGACTGTTGCGGATGCCGTGATCCCTGATGCCCTGTTGCAGCTCGTCCGGCAACTGCTCGATAAACCGGCCTTGCAGGTACTTGTCACGATCAAATTGCGTAAATGGCTTACGTTCTTTCGCGAGTTCAATCGAGGCGGCGTAGGCCGCATGACAGATCGTTCGCATGGCGAGCGCAGCCGTGTCCAGACCCGTCGGGCTCGCGTAACTGTGACCCAGCATTACCAGCGCATCGGCGAGCCCGGTGATGCCGAGACCAATGCGCCGGGATCCCCGCGCCGCGTCGGCTTGTTCGGGTAAGGGGTAGCGCGACGCGTCGATGACATTGTCCAGGAAGCGAACTGCCAGCCCGGCAGCCGCCTGCACCGCATCGAGATCCAAGGCGGCATCAGCGGTGAACGGTTGCGTGACGAATTGCGCCAGGTTCAGCGAACCGAGATTGCAGGCGCCGTACGCTGGCAGCGGTACTTCACCACAGGGATTCGTCGCGGCGAGTTCTTCGCAATACCAGAGATTGTTCGTGCGATTGATCTGGTCGACGAACAGCACGCCCGGTTCCGCAACATCGTAGGCGGCGCGCATAAGCCGCTGCCACAGGTCACGCGCGGAGACGCTGCGCAAGACCTCGCCATCGCCAACCGGAAAACGTAGCGGCCAGTCGCGGTCGGCGCGCATCGCATCCAGGAAAGCACCGGTCACCTGCACCGACAGGTTGAAGTTCCGCAATTCGCGCGGGTCGCGCTTCGCATCGATAAAGGTTTCGATGTCGGGATGATCACAACGCAGGGTCGCCATCATGGCGCCGCGCCGCGCGCCGGTCGACAGCATGGTCGCGCACATGCTGTCCCAGACCCGCATGAACGACACTGGTCCGGAGGCGATACCGCCGGTGCTGTCGGTGGCACTGCCGGCAGGACGTAACGGGGAAAAGTCGTAGCCGATGCCGCCGCCCTGCTGCATGGTCATCGCGCCGGCCTTCAGCGCGTCGAAAATGCCGGGCATCGAGTCTTCGATGTCGCCCATCACGAAGCAATTGAACAACGTGACGTCCCGACCAGTGCCGGCTCCGGCCAGGATGCGCCCGCCCGGCAGAAAGCGGTAGCCGTTCAGCAAGCCTGCGAAGGCCGTAGCCCATTCGTCTTGATTATTGGCCTCGACCGCGGCGAGCGCGTTGGCAACGCGGTGCCAGCTAGCCGTGATCGATTTTTCGCCGTCGAAGCGATACTTCGCTTCCCAGATTTGCCGTGATACGGCGCTCTGCGCGGGGTTCTCGGTATTCATCCTGGACGCGGCTTAGTGGTAACTACGTATGGTCAGCTTTGCACTGCAGCCTTATCAGTTTACTTAATATTGGACGCATTCGTTGAGTGCGGTAGTTTTTGCCGGGCAGGCAAAGGAGAGGTGAGTGATGGCAGCCGCGAAGAAGAAGACCGTTCGTAAGAAGACCACGAAGAAGAAGGCAGTGCGCAAGAAAGCCTCGAGGAAAAAAGCCGCGCCCAAGAAGTCCGCAAAGAAGAAAGTTGCTCGCAAGAAAGCTGCGAGGAAGAAGACTGTCAGGAAAACGACCACGGTGACGAGGACAAGGCCGGAAATCACGACACCGGAGGGCGCGGGTGAGAGCCAGGTACAAGTAAGGGCCACCGGCAAGGAACCGTCATTGGAAGACAGAATTCTGGCACCTATCTCGGAGGTCGAACGACTCGTGGAGCAGATACGCCGCCGGGGCGAGTGGCTGCGTCAATTCACGCCGCCGTTTGCCCGTGACGTCACCTCGCTGTTACACCTGCCCGACCTGTTCGAAGCGCGGGTACCGAGCATCGATGTCGTCAACAAGACCAAGGAAATTCTGGTGCGTGCCGAGGTGCCCGGTATCGAGAAGGACGATCTGACCGTGTTGGTCACCGATCGATCCGTAACCATTAAGGGAATGAGTCGCACCGCGGAGGAATCCGACGAAGACGATGTCCATCGACGGGAAATCCGGGCCGGTTCCTTCTCGCGCACGGTGACCCTTCCCGAGGATGTGGACGGCCGCAAGGCCAAGGCTTCCTACAAAGACGGTGTGGTGCAGCTACGCCTGCCGAAACGCCGCGGTACCAAGAAACACGCCGTCAAACTGGACTGACTGCGGCACGACTGCTCGATACAATCCGGATCGAAATGATTCGGATGGGGGTGGCCATGCGTGTCTTTTGCGCGACTTTCTATGCCTGCGGTTGGCTGGCGATGGCGAGCGCCGCGGCGAGCGCTGACGATGACTGGCCGCGCGGGCAGCTGCCCCGTGTCGTCACGCCAACAGCGTATCGACTGAACCTCGAAATTGTCCCTGACCAGCCGCGTTTCGCCGGCAAGGTGGAGATCGATGTCGAGGTTGCAGAACCGGTCAGCGGTTTCTGGTTGCACGGCAACGGTCTCGATGTCACCGAAGCCATTGTAATTACGGCGGACGGTGCGGTTTTCGCCGGACAGTACACGCAAAGAAGCGATGACGGCGTCGCGTGGCTGGAACTCGACGGCGATCTGCCAGCCGGCAGTGCCATGCTGGCGATCGAATACGTCGCAGCGTTCGATCGCGGTCTCACCGGCCTCTATAAAGTCTCCGTCGGTGACGACAGCTATGCATTCACGCAATTCGAGAGCGTCTGGGCGCGCAAGGCCTTCCCAGGCTTCGACGAGCCGGCCTTCAAAACGCCATTTTCGACCACCGTCACCACCCGCGACGAATATCGTGCGTTGAGCAATACTCGCGTCATCAAGCGTGAAGACCTGCCGGACGGTCGCAAACGACTGACCTATGCGACCACCGAGCCGCTGCCGACTTACCTCATTGCGTTCGCTGTGGGCGCACTGGATGTGGTCGAGTTCGACCCGATTCCCGAGAACGATCAGCGCGCGGCGCCGCTGCAGCTGCGTGGTGTTGCCGCGCGGGGTCAGGGTGCGCGCCTGCAATTCGCATTGGCGAATACCGCGCCACTCGTGGACGCGCTGGAGAATTACTTCGGTCTCGCATATCCCTATGACAAGCTCGACATCGTCGCCGTGCCTGACTTCGCTGGCGGCGCGATGGAGAACGCGGGACTGATCACCTATCGCGAGTCGATCCTGCTATTCGACGAAAACTCGCCGGTCAATCTGCGCCGCTACTTCGGCCTGATTCACGCTCACGAGATTGCGCATCACTGGTTCGGCAACCTGGTGACGATGCCCTGGTGGGATGACATCTGGCTGAACGAGGCTTTTGCGTCCTGGATCCAGTCAAAGGCGGCGCAGGAATGGCGGCCCGATTTTCGCTACGAGCAGTCTGTGCAGGCACAGGCGCTGCGCGCGATGGCCAGCGACAGCCTGGTTAGCGCGCGGCAGATTCGTGAACCGGTGGAGTCCTACGACGATATTCTGAGTGCGTTCGACAGTATTACCTACCAGAAAGGTGCAGCGGTCCTGCAGATGTTCGAACGCTATCTGGGTGAGACCGTCTTCAGAGATGGCATCCAGGCGCACATGACACGCTTTGCGCATGGTTCCGCCACCGTTTTCGATCTATTGGATTCACTGGAATCCGTTGCTGGCGAGTCGCAGCCGGTGCGCGAACCCTTTGAATCATTTCTGTTTCAGCCCGGACTGCCATATATCTCCGTGCAGACTTACTGCACGCGTGCCGGCGTCGAGGTGCGCCTCGCGCAGCAACGTTACCTGCCCGTCGGGTCCAGTGGCAGTCGCGAGCAGACCTGGCAGCTGCCGGTCTGTTTGGCTTTCAGCAAGGGCGACAATCGCGACGAACACTGCCTGCTGCTAACGGATGCGGAGCAGAGTTTCATGCTCGAGAAGCAGGCCTGTCCGGATCATGTCATCCCGAATGCCGGTGGCGCCGGTTATTACCGCTGGCTAATTCCCGCGGGTATGGACGAACTCGGGGAGGTGCTGCTGACGGCCATGGACGCCGGCGAGCGCCTCAGCTACGTCGACAGCAGCATCGCCGGCATTGCCGCCGGTGTGATACCGCCCGCCGTGTTTTTGTCAGGGCTCCCGGATATCGCCATGACGCCGGAGCGGTTTCCGGTGACCGCAACGCTGACGGCCTACCAGCAAATGCTGAGTTTCCTGGTCGCTGACGATCAGCGCGTGGCTGCAAATGAGCTGGGTAGAAATGCATTCGCGCCGCGGCTCGACGCGTTGCGTGCTGGCGGCGCAGCGCTGTCGGATTCGGACCGGCGCCTGCTCGACGCAAGTCTCACTGACATGATGGCCTTGTGGCTGATGGATGCGCCGACCCGTCAGGTGCTGCAGGAAGCCGCGGCCAACTACCTGGGCTATCCATCCGGCAGCGGTGCTGATGCCGCAGCTCTCGACCCCGACCAGTTGCGCACGGCGCTCACGGTTGCCGTGCAGGACGGCGATGTCGTATTCACGCGGTTCCTAATCGAGTATGTCCGGAACAGCAAAGATTCACGGGTGCGCCTGGATGCAGTCGCGGCGCTCGCGCATGCCGATGACGAAGCCAAGCAGGAATTGGCTCGTGAGCTCGCTTTCGGCGGAGATTTGCGCAACAACGAGTTCCAGACGTGGGCAGCCCATCTGTTTAACCCGGCCAGCAGGGATGCCAATTGGGCGTGGCTGCAGGAGAACCTGGTGGATTTCATGGCGGTCGCATCGCGGCGGGCCCGGCGGGAAATGCCGCTGTACGCAAGTCGTGGGCTTTGCAGCAACCGCGACGCGCAGACTTTGCGCAATCTGTTCGACGATTTGCCCGCCGAATATCCAGTAAGCGCGCGGGTACTGAATCAGGCAGTTGAAACCGTGGAGCTATGCGCCGCTTTCCGGGCGGCGCAGGCCGGCGCCGTCAACGCCTATTTGGCCGCTCAATAGATATTCTCGTCGATGAATTCGTGAATGCTTTTCTCGATGGGCCCTTTCAACGCCGAAAACATCAACCCGAGACGCAACGATAGATCGACGGCCTGGTCGCCTAGATTAATCTGACCTTCGGCGCCGCTGCGCTTGAAGTCCAGGCATCGATCCGATTGCCAGTTGCATTCGAACTGCATTTCATCCGTTAACCTGGTCGCAAACTCG
>JASJBD010000087.1 GCA_030066665.1 Gammaproteobacteria bacterium | reverse complement strand
ATGGCACTCCAGCGACTCCATCATCATGCGCACCGGATCGCCATGGCAGAATTCCTGGCCGGACAAATTGATCGCAATCGGCACGGTGCGGCGGCAACTCAGTTGCCACTGCCGGATCTGTTTGCAGACGGCATCCGTCACCCACTCGCCGAGCTCCATGATCAGGCCCGTCTCTTCAGCCAGCGGCACGAACGTGCTCGGCGAGATATCGCCACGCGTAGGGTGATGCCAGCGCAACAGCGCCTCGGCACCCACGATCTCGAGATTGTCCGAACTCAGTTTCGGCTGGTAGTTGATCTCCAGCTCACCGTTGCCCAGCGCGCGGCGCAGGTCGTTTTCCAATTTCAGCCAATCCAGCGACCGTGAGTTCATCGCTTTGGCATATTCCTTGTAGCCGTTGCGACCCTCATCCTTGGCCGCGTACATCGCGGTATCGGCATTTTTCATCAGCGTTTCGGCACTGGTTCCGTGTTCCGGGAAATAGGCAATACCGATACTCGGGGAAACGACGAATTCATGGCCGCCGTAGCGGAACGGTCGGGACAGGCTAGCGACGACCTGCTCGCCGATAGTCGTCGCGTGAGTGCCTGCATGTTCTGACTGCAGCAGGATGGCAAACTCATCGCCGCCGAGTCGCGCCAGCGTTGCCGGCACCGGGTGGCCGCACTCCAGGCCGGTCCGGGCGTGATTGACACAGCGGGTCAATCGATCGGCGACCAGGCCAAGCAGTGTGTCGCCCACTTGATGCCCGAGCGTATCGTTGATGCGCTTGAAGCGGTCCAGGTCCAGATAGAGCACCGCCAGGCCTTCGCCATCCTCCCGCGCCGAATTGATTGCCGCCTGCAAATCCTCGGAGAATTTCTGGCGATTCGGCAAACCGGTCAAGCCATCGTAGAACGCGAGCGTGTGAATGCGTCGCTCGGACCGCCGCCGCTCGGAGATGTCCCGGAGCATCGCCAGCAGTTGCTGATTCTGTTGCCGGACGAAACGCAGCTCGAAATAGCGGGCGCCGCCCGGCTGGTCCGGCCCCTGGAACTCCAGCGACTGGATGCGCCCGGTCTTGATAACCGAGCCAATGATGTTGCTGACCTGCGTGTGGGAACCCGGTGGCACGATCGCCTTGATACTCGCGCCGATTAGCGAGTTCCGCGGATGTGCGGTGTTGTCGCCCAACCCTGATCGGTGCCGCTCGATGCGGCCCGCCGTGTCGAGCACGAATATCTGGTCAGGGATGGCTTCCAGCAGCGCGCGATTCTCGGCTTCGCTCTCCGCCAGAGCCATGGTCGTTTCGGCGCCGCGCAGGATGTAGCGGATGCGATGCACCAGCAAGGGCCAGTTGATCGGTTTGCCTATGAACTCGGTGGCACCGTAGTCATAGGCTCTGTTTATGGAATCAGTGTCTTCCAGGCCGGTGACCATCACGACAGGGAGGTTGCGGCCGGCGGGATGTTTGCGAATGGCCTCGCAGACGTCGAAGCCATTCATGCCCGGCATTTCGACATCGAGCAAAACGAGATCGGGCGTCTTGCGCTGGAATTCCTTGAGTGCCGCCGCGCCATCCGCAGCTGCCGCAACAATGCACCCTGCGCCTTCGAGCGTTGTGGCGATCAGCCCGCGGATTGCTGGATCGTCCTCGGCGATCAGCACAAGGGGCGAATATTTCAGGACGGGAGTCACGCGGATTTCCTGAGGTCGGTGAATGCCAGCGCACTGACGACTTTTGGATACAGGTCGCGTAGCTGCTCGTAAGTCGTTTGCAGCTGCTCGGGCTCTTTGTTTCGCGCCATCGTCTCGAGACGGCGGCACAGTTCCGCGAAACCATTGGCGCCGAGATTGGCGCTGCTGGATTTCAGCGAATGCGCGGCCTGGTAGATCGACTCGAAGTCCTCGTTCGGGACCGCATGTTCGAGCTGGTCCATGAGGGCAGTCGAACTGTCGAGATAGTAGTCGATCACCTGCGGCAGCATGGCGCGGCCGTCGACGCTGCGAATCTGCCGAATGTTGTCCAGCGCGCGCTGATCGAGCACGGCGTTGCCGCCATCCGCTGCGGACATCTCCGCCCACGGTGGAATCGTGTCGTCAGCAGCGCATTCCGTCTCCACCCAGCGCATGATCACTTCGCCGAGTTGCTGCGGCGAGAACGGTTTGCTCAGGTAGTCGTCCATGCCGGCAGCCAGGCATTTCTCACGGTCGCCCTGCAGCGCATTGGCCGTCAGGGCAACGATTGGTGTGCGGGTCTCAGCTCCCTCACGACCCCGAATCTCCTTGGTCGCCTGGAAACCGTCCATGACCGGCATCTGGCAGTCCATCAGCACCACATCGAAATTCTCGACCGCCAGTCGCTCGACCGCTGCCTTGCCGTTCTCGGCCAGCGCGACATCGCAACCCAGTTGCCGAAGCATCCCGCTGGCGACGGCCTGGTTGACTGGGTGATCTTCCACCAATAGCACACGGGCCGGGATGCAGGGTAATTCCTCCTGCAGCTCCTCAGCGCAGCCGAGAATCGCGCGCGCATCGGTACAACCGGTAACGGTAATCAGTGCTTCGTACAGGTCAGACTGGCGCACCGGCTTGGTCAGCTGTGCGTCCGCGTTCGGGTCCTGCAACGGGGCCGATGAATCACAGTCATTCAACGACCCGAGCAGAATGGTCTTCAGGTTGCGCAAGTGCAGGTCGCGCTCGATCTCGTCGAATAGCACCTGCACTGCCATATCCGGCAGACGGCTGTCGATAATGGCAACGTCGAACGGCATGGTAACTTCGGTGGCGTTCGCCAGTTCCTCACGTGCTGCCTCGCCGGATTCGGCCACTGCCGTATTGATCTTCCAGGCAGCGAGTTGCTCTTCGATGATCTTGCGGCTCGTGGCACTGTCACTGACGATCAGCACCCGCTGCCGCTGCAGACTCGCGGAAATCGCGCCGCCCTCGTGCCGCGTGGACTTGCCGAGCCGGGCCGTAAACCGGAACGTCGACCCCTGGCCAGCCACGCTGGTGACGGTAATCTCGCCGCCCATCAGCTCCACGAGTTGCTTGCTGATCGCCAGGCCAAGGCCGGAGCCGCCGAAGCGTCGAGTGGTCGAGCCGTCCTCCTGCGAGAACACCTCGAAAATGCGTGACCGGTTCTCCTCGTTGATACCGATGCCGGTATCCGTGACTTCGAACTCCACGAGCAGATCGTCGGCGGATGTGTCGAGCGCGTGACAGCGCAGCACGATTTCGCCTTCGTCGGTGAACTTCACCGCATTAGCAATCAGGTTGACGAGCACCTGTCGCAGGCGCAGAGGATCACCGATCACCTGCAAGTCATGCTCGGGCGGCGTGGCGCACAACAGGTCCAACCCCTTCTCGAAAGCCGGGCCGGCGAACAGACCAATAGTTTCCTCGACCAATACCGTGAGGTCGAAGGGCACTTCCTCGAGCTGCAATTTGCCGGCCTCGATCTTCGAGAAATCGAGGATGTCATTAATGATCTCCAGCAGCGATTCGGCGGAATTGTTAATCGTCGTCGTAAAACGGCGTTGCTGGTCGGTCAAATCCGTACCCAGCATCAGCTGCGTCATGCCCAGTACGCCATTCATCGGCGTGCGGATCTCGTGGCTCATGCGAGCGAGGAAATCGCTCTTCGCGCGGCTGAGCTCTTCGAGCCGCACGTTCTGCTCCTGCAGTTCGCGGGTGCGGTCACGCACCTGCTGCTCGAGAATGCGGCTGTATTCTGCCTTTTGCTTCAGCTTGCGCTGCTGTGCCTGCCAGAATTGCGCCAGTACAAACAGGGCCAGCAGCGCATAGCTCAGGTAAGCCCAGATCGTGCGCCACGGCGCCGGCTCTACGCTGATCGGCAACTGAATTGGCGTCTCGCTCCACACGCCGTCGCTGTTCGCTGCCCTGACCTCGAACAGGTACTCACCGGCAGCCAGATTCGTGTACGTGACCCGGCGGCGATTGCCGATATCTACCCAATCGGCATCGAAACCGGACAGCCGATAGGCGTAACGATTGGCAGCCGGGTTGGCGAAATCGAGTGCCGCGAATTCGAAAGTTACGACCTGGTCGCGATAGCCGAGGGCCACTTGCGGCATCAGGCTGTAGGGTTCATCTGATGCAGCGGGCTGATTCAGAATCTCGTAACCCGTCAGCAACACCGCTGGCGCATGAGATCCCTCCTCCAGCGCGGCGGGACGAAATGCATTCACGCCGTTCGCGCCGCCGAAGTACAGCATGCCATTGGCGCCCTGGTGATGTGCACCGGCGTTGAACTCGTCGCCCTGCAGGCCATGACTGCTGTGAAATGTCTTCAGCTCGCGGCTGCGTGGATTGAAACGCGTCAGGCCGTTATTGGTACTCAGCCACAGTGAGCCCTCGAAGTCCGACTGAATGCCGTAAATCGAGTTCCCGGGAGCGTGCTTGATGCTGTCGATGCTCTGGAAGCGGATACTCTCCGGGGTCAGGGAAGAACCCATGACCAAGTCGAGGCCTTCACCACTGGTACCAACCCAGACGCGTCCCGTCGAATCGACGTGGAGCGCATAGATCGTGTTGGAACTCAGGCTGGCCGGGTCACCGAAGTCCTGCTCGAAGCGACTGAAACTTTCCAGCTCGCGATTCAGGATGCTGATGCCCGCGCCGTCACTCGCAACCCAGAGCGAACCGAAATCGTCTTCGACAATCGCGGTAATGCGCGAACCGCCGAGGCTGGCCGGGTCGGTCGGGTCATGCCGGTACTGTCGGAACTGCCCCGTCTCGCGCTGCCATAGCGCCAGGCCGCCGCCATAGGTGCCGATCCAGACATTGCCATCACGGCTCTCATACAGACTCATGATGCCGTCGGCGCCGATGCTGGTCGGGTCGGCCGGATCATGGCGAAACACAGTAATGTCACCGGTTGCCGTATCGATTCGGTTCAAACCGCCCGCCATGGTGCCGATCCACAAGAGACCCGAGCGGTCCAGCAGCAGGGACATCACGCGATCGTCGCTGATGCTCCCGGCTTCGCCATTGCTCCGGTACGTCCTGATTACGTCACCGGTTGCGCGCGCGTGCACCAGGCCACTGCCCAGCGTACCGACCCACAGGTTACCGGTGGCTTCCTCGGCAATGGCGATGACATTGGCATCCGGCATGCCCTCGAGTTTGATGTGGCCCAGCGACCAACTGCGCGGATTCCACTTGCTGACACCACCGGAGCGCGTGCCAACCCACAGAATGCCACCGCGATCCTGGTACAGCGACATGACATAGCTGTCGCTGAGACTGGCCGTATCGGCAGCCTGTTCGTGATAGCGCGTGAAATTGCCGGCATCGCGGTCGAACAGGTTCAGACCGTCAGCCGTGCCGACCCACAGGCGCTGTTTGTCGTCTTCAAAGATCGCGCGCACATGCGGATCGCTGATGCTGGTTGCGTCGGCCTCTTCAGGCATGAACCGGGTAAACCGGTTGCTGGTGCGATCAAGCCTGTTCAGGCCACCGTCGAACGTTCCGACCCACAGCGTGCCCAGGCGATCTTCATAGAGTGTAATGACTTCGTTGTGACTCAGGCTGGTCGCGTCGTTCGGGTCATTGACGTAGCGGGTAAACCGGTTGCTGCCCTGATCCAGCCGATTCAGGCCCTCGCTGGTTCCGACCCAGATCCGACCGGCGCGGTCCTGCAATAGCGAGAACACTGAGTCACTGCTGAGACTCGTGGGGTCGGCTGGATCATGCCGAAAGTGCGTCACGCGCCCGGTGGCCGGATCCAGCCGGTCGAGGCCCGCTTCACGGTGCGCGACCCAGACCGCACCATCGCGATCCACTATGAGGGTCCGCACCAGATTGCTCGCGAGACTCTCCGGCTGCGTTGCATCGTGCACGAAGTTCTCAAACTCGCCCGAGCGCCGGTCCCAGCGGGCGACACCACCGCCGTCAGTTGCCAGCCACAGGTTGGTCTTCGCATCCTCGGCCATGGCCCAGATGAAATCGCTACGCAGTGCTGAGGGGTCGCGGGAGTCACGCGCAAAGCGTGTAAAGGAATAGCCGTCGTAGCGGTTCAGTCCGTTTTCGGTGCCGAACCAAAGATAGCCCTGGGAGTCCTGCAGGATGGCCATGACCGTGTTCTGTGACAAACCGTCGGCCAGCGTCAGGTGCTCGAAATGCATGGCCCGACCGGTGGCATTGGCTGCCTGCAATCCGAACAAGCCAACCAGCGCGGTCAAGATGCCAATCGTCAGCAGGCGGACCGGGTTCATCGTATGAGCAATGTTGTTGTTCATTTGCCGATTACTCCTGTCCAACCCAGCCGTTGATCGAAATCGGTTCGGTCAGACCACTGCTCCACACGACGTTGTCGGTCTCGACGCCGCCGTCGGTCCAGGTGTATTCACTGCGCGTCCACGGTCGACCGCGGCTCCAGACGCCGCCACGAGTCCAGGGGCTGCCACGCGTCCAGGCACGGCCGCGCGTCCAGGCATAACCGCGTGTCCACGGACTGCCGCGACTCCAGGCGGAGCCGTCGCCGTCCAACACGTCATCGGGATCCGCAGACTCGGGATCACGCAAAAAGAAATTGCCGTTCTCGTCCTCGAATGCAGGACCACCGTAGTGCTGAAAACCCCACAGGTCGGCAATCAGGTTCATGCCCTGATTAGCACAGTCGGTCGCGGTGCTGGCGAGCGCGTCGCCGGCGTGTACCAGGCCCGCGCCTTGCTGGAAAATGCTGTAGGCGAGCAAACCATCATCGGCGAACGCCTGCTGCGCGGTATCCATAATCCGGCACTTGACGTCGTTGGGTGACAGGCCCGGGCTCTGCTGCAGCATCAATGCAGCAATTCCGCTAACGACTGCGGTGGCCTGCGATGTACCGGACATCTTGAAATAGTCGTCGGCAACGCGGCCTTCGGGATATTCCAGCCAGAGCCACCCGTGCGGCGGCATCATGCCAATCATGTGGCCGCCCGGGGCGAGCACTTCCGGTTTAATGAAGCCCTCGTAGGTCGGACCAGTTGACGAGAAACTCGCCACATAGTCGTCGGCCGGGTCATTCGGCGTGTAGTTGTCGGTCACCGCGCCGACCGTAATGACGTACGGCAGGTTGCCGGGTACACCGATGGTCATGGCATCCGGACCGGCATTGCCGGCAGCGGCCACCACCACGATGCCGGCCTGCCACGCCAGCATCACGGCCTGGTTCAGCGGATCGTCCCAGTAGGCCGACGTGACGTCGCCGCTGAATGACAGGTTGAGGACACGGATGTTGTAGCGGTGCCTATTCCAGATGATCCAGCCCAACGCACGAATCACATCCGTGTACTGGCCCGACCCATCCGGTCCAAATGCGCGGACGGCCACTACCTTGGCGCCCGGCGCTATCCCCATGTAATTGCCCGACGTTGCTTTCCGGCTACTCATCATGACCGAGGTCACGTGAGTGCCATGCCCGCTCCAGTCGTCAATGCCCTCGGCATCATCATTCTCGGATTCATCGGCGTCGTCATCATCATCGTCGTCATCGTCGTCACCGAACTCACGTGCAAGGATCACGTCGTGGCGGGCGAGAATGCGGTCTTCGCCTTCCGAGTTCTCATCCAGGCCGTCTTCTTCCCATAGCCCGGTGTCGAGCACGGCGATGGTGACGCCGCGCCCGTCGATGCCCTGAGCATGCAATTCGGCCGCACCGACCTGCGACGGAAACCAGGTCTCGGGCACGTCGCCCCTGACCTGCACGGCGCGGTTCTCGTAGATCTTGACTGGCGCCTCGAGCGCACGCAGCTCATCAAGCTGCTGCGGCGTCAGGTCGGCGCCGACCGCGCGAATGATCGCCAGCTCCTCGCCGACCCGGCCACCAACCTGCATGACCAGTTCGACGGCGCGGGCCATTGTGTCGGCCTGCACGATGTAATTCGCCGTTGAGTCAGCCGTTGCGCGTCCTGGCATCAACAACACCAGCGCGGAGACCGACAACAACATCAGCGTCAACACCAGCGTCGTGCGGCTGCGATTGTTTTGAATAGCTCTATCCATGATCTTCTTTCTCAGATTCGCTTGCCGACCGCTCCAGCGGCCGCGCAAACACTGCAAACCTGGCTAATTTCGACGGGTGTATTGGAGCAAAATCACGGTGAGACCCACCGTGACTGCTGATGCCGGTGACTGGCGAAAAAGTGTGACGCAGATCACGTAATGCAGGCGTTAAAGAGCCGCATTACGTCAGGTTTGGCTTAGACAGTGTGTTTCAGGCTGGCGGCGAACTCATCGGCAGCCAGCGGCTGGCTGATCAGGTAGCCCTGCGCTTCGTTGCAGCCAAGTTGCCGCAGGTGGGCAAGCTGTTCGGGAGTTTCGACGCCTTCAGCGATGGCACGCAGCCGCAACCGATGCGCCAGGGTGACAACGGTCTCGCAGATGGCGCGATCGGGCCCGGTGCGGCCAAGACCCTGGACGAAGGCCTGGTCGATCTTGATGGCATCGAGGGGGAAATATCGCAGATGAAACAGCGAGCTGTGGCCGGTGCCGAAATCGTCCAATACCAGGCCGACGCCGAGATCCTTGAGTTCCTGCAAATCCTCGAGCGATTGTTTGCCACGCATGACGGCGGCTTCCGTGAATTCGAGCTCCAGATGCTCCGGCGCCAGACCGGCCCGCTCCAGCGCGCGTCGTAACCGTTCGGGGAGATCAGATTGGAAGAACTCCTGGCGTGACAGGTTGATTGATACGCGCGGGATCGCCAGGCCCTCGCGCTGCCATTCGGCAATTTGCCGACACGCCTCCTGCAGCACCCATTCACCAATGGACACCAGCAAGCCGGCAGTTTCCGCCAGCGGCAGCAGCTCCTCCAGCGACACGCTGCCCCGCAACGGATGCGGCCAGCGCAACAACGCCTCGGCACCCGTCGTCTCCCCGGTGTGAATATTGACGCGCTGCTGGTAGTGCAGCTCGAAGTGGCCATTGCGCAGTGCATGGCGCAACTCGTCGCACATGTCCATGGCGGCCAGGCCATTGGCAGTCTGGTTAACAGACCAATAGTGGGGGGCGTCTGCGCCGGTCAAGCGTGCCTCGTGCATCGCCGATGTCGCAGCTTCCAGCAGTGTGGGTACATCCTGGCCATCGCTCGGGAACAGCGCGATGCCAATTCGCGGCGTTACGTCTATGGTGCGGTCCCCGGCACGCAGGGGTTCGGAAAAGAGTTGCAGCACGCGATCGCTAAAGGTCTGCAGGCTCTCCTGGAGGTCCATGCCCCTAAGCACCAACGCGAATTGGTTGTCACCGAGCCGGGCAAGCGATTGGCCCTCGCCCGTATCGTCGAGTCGGGCAACCGTGTCGGAATCACGCACGCTGGAGGCGAGGCGAATCGCGATTGCTTTCAGCGCTTCGGCATACTCCGTAGTCGGTAAATCATTCGCCAGGTTGTCGACGCCGTCCAGCGCGATGCACAGGAAAGCGAGGCCATGTTCTTCGAGTCGTGCTTCGGTGATGCATTCCGTTGCAATGCGTTCGAACAGGTGTCGGTTGGCCAGCCCCGTCGCCGTATCCCAGAACGCTAGGCGATACACCTCGTCCTGCGATTCGTGCGCGTCCGTGGCTTCCCGCACCACCACCAAGGCCCGGTCCCGGCCGTCCGCGGATACCGCAACATCGTAGTGATGCCTGTGGTTGTCATCGTCGAGGTCAAATTCCCAGTCAACCGGCTCGCGGGTCTTCAGGACCCGACGGATAAGCTGCAAGATCTTGCTCGCAACTTTGTCGGACCAGATCTCCCCGATGTGTTCCGGCTCGTCGGCCGCCGCCGATGATGCAGCGCCGGCCCGAAAACCGACCCGGTCCAAAATCGAACCATCACGACTGACCACCAGAACAATTTCCGGCGCGGCCTTGCCAAGCTTGTCCAGGCGTTCCGCGCTAGCCTCCAGCTCGGCGCTGACGTGGCCGACTTCGAGAAACCCACGCACGCGGTGCTCGAACAGCGGCCAGTTAATCGGCTTGGTGATGAAATCCGTGGCTCCAGCCGCGAAGGCCTGTTCCACCGAGCCTTTGTCATCGGCACCAGTCACCATCACGATGGGCAGGTTTTCATTACCGCCTTGCTGCCGCAGCCGCTTGCACGCCGAGATACCGTCCATCGTCGGCATTTCGATATCGAGCAGCACCAGCTGCGGCCGGAAATCCGCACATTGCGAAACGGCCACTCCACCATCCGGGCATGCGACCACGTCGAAACCACCCGCGCGCAGCGTCGTCTCCATGAGCTGGAGCAATGCCGGATCGTCATCGGCAATCAGGACCCGTTCTGCCGCGACGGCAGACTCTTTATTAACAGCCGGAACATCGTCCCGCACCGCCGTTGTGGAGGGTCGCTCAGTCATTGGAAACAGCCACGCTCGGCGGACGCAAGCCGCCGAACCGTACCTTAGCCCGCCGTGTGGGCGGGGCCTGTGCGCTGGATCACAGAGCCGGCTGTCTCGGCACCAGTGCGACGACACGTACCGGTCCGCCGGAGCCGTCACCAATCTTCATCGGCAGCGCAAACACAGTGAACCCTGTCGTCGGCAGCTGGTCCAGATTGGTCAGGTTTTCGAGTCCGCCGACGTTTTCGGCGGCAGCGATCCGGTGCACGATGAAATCCCGCGACGGCCCGTGATCGATCGATGCGGTATCGACGCCCAGCAATGCCACGCCGCGTTTCTCGACGAGGAACCGCGCGGCCTCTGCGCCATAACTCGGGAAATGCAGGTTGCTGGCACTGCCCGGGGTGTCGTCGCCGAGATAGCGCTTGGCGTCGGGCCAGAACTCGCTCCAGCCGGTGCGCAGCAGCACGATGGTGCCCGGGGCAATTCTTCCATGTGCCGACTCGAAGGCCTCGATATCGGCAACGTTGAGCAGGTAGTCCGGCTCGGTGGCAGCCTGCTCGCTTACATCGATGACCACCCCCGGGGCAATCAACTTCTCCAATGGCAGCGCATCGGTGACGGCGCCTAGCGCCGCGAAATGGCGCGGCGCATCCAGGTGTGTGCCGCCGTGTTCGGGCGTGCAAATCGCGAAAGCCGAATAGAACCAGCCGCCGGGGGTATCGCCATAAGCCAGCTGCTTCTTTTCGAACCGCGACGGCGAGGTCGGCCAGTAGAGCGTATCGTCATTATACGGGTGACTCAGGTCCACCATGCGATAGCTGGCCAGGTCCAGGGCCTGCGCCGACGTAAGCACACAGGCGAGCAGCCCGAGCAGGTAGAGACGTGTCATGTCGCTGCACCTCCGCAGCCACGAGTGGCTGATCAGTACGATACGCTGCCGTTGATGTTGGTGTTGTCGTCGATAGTCACGGGCGCGCCGGATGCATTCCGGATATGCACATCGCCGACACATTGCACGTTCCGTCCGAATCGGACATCGCCTTCGATGGCCAGCGAGTGGCAATTGATCAACGATGGCACACCTTCCGGGAAGCGCTGATCGAACTTCGCGATCGTGCCGTAGTAGTCGGATTCAAGGTTGACAACACAGGGCCCGGCGTCGGCCGGACGTTGGTCGGTGACCGAGAAGTCTTCGTTCAGCGCATAACAATCCGAGCGAATCAGCAGCAAATCGTTCGTCTTTTTGACCGGCAGGAACCGGGATCGCGGCACGACCACAGCCTGCGCACCATCAAACAACGAAATAGCCGCGCCCATGGCTGACTCCAGCTGATAAACCTTCGGGCTCTGGGCATCCGTCGGGTCGAGGCGCTTCTCGTTCCTGATCATGGGCAGGTCCAGTACGCCATCCGTGGCTGTGGTCAGTTGTTGCTGCAGCGCTGACAGGCTGACCCAGAGGGTGTTCGTGTTGAAAAAGCGATGTCGCGCAATGTCCTGGAACGCCTCGACATCAGCCTCGTCGCATTGCGCCGATTCCCGCAACGTCAGCCGGCCGTCAGCGGTGAATGCCAGGTGACCACCCTTTTTGTCATTTGGCGTGCGTTCCGCTACCTCCATGATGAACGGAATCTCATTAGCGGCCATGTAACCGAGAATCTCCAGCGACAGCGTGGCGCCCAGGTTGTCGGAGTTGGAAATGAACAGGTACTCGATGCCATTGTCGAGAAGGGCCTGCAGCGTGCCGGAGTATTCGAGCGCGGAGTAAAACTCACCGTGACCGGGCGGATTCCACGTGAGCTGCTGGTTCGCCGGCCAGTCGGCCGGCTTGCCGCTGGCCGCCAGCACTTTCGGAAAGCGGTGCTGCAAAAAGCTCAGCGGCATACCGCCGGGATTGCCCTCGAAGCCCGCCAGCGCATCCAGCGTGTCCTGTTCTGTATTAAAGGAGTTCATAAACAGCAGCGGCAGGGTGATCTGGCTGGTCTCGCGGAAATAGGACACCTGCTTGCGGATGATGTCGAGAAAACTCAGGCCTTGCTGCACGACCAGCAGGGATTTCGCTTTTTGCAGACCCATGCTGGTGCCCAGGCCACCATTCAATTTGGCAATCGAGCAGCGCTGCAATTCCGCCCGGCCCCGGTCCGCGAAAATGGCCAGGTCGTCGAAACCTTTCAGCGCGGTGGGCTCGACCGGCCGGATATCCGTCTCGCGTAATACGCCGGTCTCATTCGCGCAGAGTTTGCGAAAGTACAGGCTGAAGCTGTTCTTGATGTAGTCGGGCAGGCCGTCCGCGGCGATCTTGCGGAGATGCAGATTCAACAGGTCATTCGTCGACGACCAGTCGACTGTCTCAACGTCGTGCGTCATGATTTCTCGCCAACCACTACCCGGCCGATGGTAAACCACATCGGACTCGCGGCGCTAAGTCGTAACTAATCGCTTTGCAGCTCCCGCAAGCCGTCGAAATAACCCAGCGACTCGGGATTGGCCAGCGCCTCCCTGTTGCGGACCGGTTCACCATGAACCATATTGCGCACCGCTATCTCGGCGGTCTTGCCGGTCTTGGTCTTGGGAATGTCCGCTACGGCGATGATTTTCGCCGGCACATGCCGGTGTGAGGTGTTCTCGCGAATGGCAGAGCGAATCCTGTTGGCCAGGCTTTCGTCCAGCAATACACCAGCCTGCAGAACGACAAACAACACGATCCTGACGTCGTTATCCCAGCTTTGACCGATTGCAACGCTTTCGACGATCTCCGGGAGCGTGTCAACCTGGCGATAAATCTCCGCTGTACCAATGCGCACGCCGCCCGGATTCAGCACCGCGTCTGAACGGCCGAGGATTTTCATACCGCCGTCCGCGGTCAATTCGGCCAGGTCGCCGTGAGTCCAGACGCCGGGAAAACGATCGAAGTAGGCGTGGCGGTATCTCTCACCGTCCGGATCGTTCCAGAACCCGACCGGCATGGACGGGAAGGCCTGGGTGCAAACCAGGTCCCCGACCTCATTGACTACGGGCGCACCCGCCTCGTTATAGACTTCCACCGCCATGCCCAGGCCGCGACATTGCAATTCGCCGCGGCGGACCGGCCCCATGGGATTCCCCAGGGCAAAGCACCCCAGCAGATCCGTGCCGCCGGAAATCGACGATAGCTGGATGTCTTGGGCGATATCGCGATACACATAATCGAAACTCGCCGGCGCCAGCGGCGACCCGGTGGACAGCACACAGCGCAGCTTTGACAGGTCATGGCCTTCGCACGGCCGCAAACCTGCCTTTTCTAGCGCTGCAATGTATTTCGCACTTGTGCCAAATATTGTCAGGCCTTCCTGCTCGGCAATATCCCAGAGTATTTGCCCATCGTTGTAGAACGGCGAGCCGTCGTACAGCATTAGCGTCGCCCCGGATGCCAGGCCGCTGGCCAGCCAGTTCCACATCATCCAGCCACAGGTCGTGAAGTAGAAAAAGCAATCCTGCGGGCCGACATCGGTATGCAGAACATGCTCTTTCAAATGCTGCAGCAACGTGCCGCCAACACCATGCACGATGCACTTCGGCACGCCGGTGGTACCGGAGGAATAAAGTATGAACAGCGGGTCGTCGAAGTGCATCGGCTCGAATTCGAGCGGCGAACCCGGCACGAGGAATTCATCCCAACGCCGACTGCCTGTGGGGCTCGCCGCGCCAGCGCCGTTCGCGATGAAATCGACCAGCACGGTGCTCTCGATGCTTGGGACTCCTGCGAGAATCTGCGTGATCACCGGTCGCGAGTCGATTTGTTTGCCGTTGTAGCAATAGCCATCGGCACAGAAGAGAAGCTTTGGTGCAGTTTGACCGAAGCGATCAATCACCGCACTGGCGCCAAAATCCGGTGAACTGGACGTCCAGATCGCGCCGACACTGCTGGTTGCCAGCATGGCAACCACTGTTTCCGGGCAGTTCGGCAGAAAACCGACGACACGGTCGCCTTTTTCGATACCTGCAGCGCGCAATCCGGCGGCACAGTCAGCCACCGCGTGGCGTAGCTGGTCGAAGCTCAGCTCGCGGCGCGCACCGTTCTCACCACGAAAAACTATGGCGGCGCGATCTCCCGAATGTCGTAACAGATGTTCCGCATAGCTCAGACGGCTATCGACAAACCAGCGGGCAGTCCTCATGCCTCCCGGCTCGGACAGAATCTGACTGGCCGGGCTGGCAAAATTCACATCGCAAAATTCCGCCAGCGCGAGCCAAAACTTGTCCCGGTGCCGGACAGACCACTCATATAATTCGGCGTAGGTCTCAAATGACTGCGCCCGCATGAAACGGAACATGGCCGCGGCACGCGCGCGTTCCGGCTGCGGTGACCACAAGTCATCGGCTGTGCTCATTGGAAGTTAATATCATATTCACAGGAAACTCTCGACGGTCGTAGCGCCGGCACCGTACGCCGCGTGGATCCAAGGCGTCGCGTATACTCGTGAACGATGTATAGAGTCTTGACTTTACTGGCTGGTGCCCTCGTCATTGCGCCCGTCTGCGGTGCACAGGACATGACATCGGGCGCGAGTCCCGCGCGCGATTGGGAACGACCAACGGGATTCCTGGACGCCGACGACATTCCGAATAGCGTCGCGTTATTACCACCACCACCCGCGCCGGGATCGAAAGCACTGGCGCTGGACGAGGAACTCAACCGTGAAGCGCTGACGTTGCGCGGCAGCGCTCGCTGGGATTTGGCCGCTCAGGACGCGATTCCGGATCCAGGCCGCGCATTTTCCTGCGCCGTCGGATTCGAGATCTCCGCGAAGAAAACGCCGAAGCTAACGGCGCTTCTGTTGCGCAGCGGAACTGATGTAGGCGCTGCCGTAACGCCTGCGAAAAAACACTATCAACGCAAGCGCCCGTTCCTGGTCAATGAGCAACCGAGCTGTGTACCCCGTGCTGAAGAAGTCACCGCACTCGACGGTTCCTATCCTTCGGGTCATGCAGCGTTGGGCTGGGTTTGGGCGTTGATACTCGCGGAACTTGTGCCCGACCAAACGGATGCAGTACTCGCCCGCGGCTGGGAATTCGGCCAGAGCCGGTTGGTCTGTAATGTCCACTGGCGCAGCGACGTAATGCACGGCCGCCTCGCGGGGGCAGCCTTGCTAGCGCGCATGCATGGTGATGAGGAGTTCCGTGCCGAGATTGAAGTTGTGCGCGAGGAAATCGCCGGATCACAAAAAAGCGGCACGCCGCCGGATCGCGATTGCGACGCTGAAGCGCGCACGTTGGCCACCGGTGCCCCGCCCGACGCCGGCACCCGGTAAGAACTCACCGGAATTACAGCGTCATGGCCGCGTACATCACGACTGCGAGGAAGCTGATGCTGAGGCCGATTAGGTAGGCAAAGAACAGCGCAATAAATTTGGCCGAGGTCGCAATCCAGCCCTGCTGGTAGACGCGGCGCATGGCAATGAGCAAGTAGATCGCCATGTAGCAGCTCGAGACTACAGACACCGTTCGCCAAGCCGTGCGCGACCACTCGATGGCTGTCCCGAACTCGTAGACCAGGATCATCAGCGTCATCAGAAAGAACCCGAATGCATGGTAGTGCAGGTAGAACACCACATGCTCGACGTAGAATCGCCCCGAGAACGGATATAGCAGCTTCATCACCAGCGCGAGCACCGGAATAAAGACCACCATCATGATCGGGATATTGTCGACGGCGGCACGCTCCAGTGATCGACCGCGATCGGCGGTGACCTTCTGGCAAGCGGTGTAGGCGCGGTCGCGCCAGTAATCGGACAAACGTGCCTCGGCGTTGGCGAGGATCGCCTCGCAGCCGCCCGCTTCGGCGATGCGGCGGTCTTGAACGTCTGTACGGTCGGACACCGCCGGCGGCGCGCGGTCGAAGTCAACGTCGTCCCATGCAACCGGGATCGTGTTGTCGGTGAACGCGGCGATAATGAAGAACAGAACGCTGGCGGTGAGATAAAGCCGCAGTGGCGAGAGATGGCGCGCCCGGCGACCGACGAAATAGTCTGTGGTGACCCGTCCGGGGAGGAACATCAGCGGCACGATGCTGCGCCAGGCCTTCGAATCGAGGTCGAAAAACTCCTCCGCGAATTCCTTCAGCAGTTCCCACAACGACAGGGGCTTGAGGTGGGCGCGTTGCCCACAATTGGCGCAGTATTCGCCCGTCAAGCGAGTGCCGCAGTTCAGACAGTCCGGTGACGGCGTGTTCGCCTGGTTCAACGGAGACTCTGCCATTAGTGTGTCTCAGCTACAGGGCTGCGTCGGCGGACCACCATTGCCGACGCGCCGGCCGATCCAATCCAACATCATTTGAAAGCTATTGGGCGCATTCAAATGCAGATTGGCATTGTGATTCGTGTCTTCGAGCACGACGATTTCGTGACACGCGGCCCGGGGAAAGAACTCGGCCTCCCAGACCATAATCGCGTCGTGGTTCGTGCAGTCCACGGCGCCGCCACACACCACGAAATCGTTCTCACCAACTAGCGTGAAGGCCGGCACGGCCAAGGCTGTCGATTGCTGCTTGAAATACTTCGTCATCGTAATGACTTCGCCGATGCTCGTCGTCTGGCGATTGAGCTCATCAATTTCGACCACCACCGGATCGGTATTCGCAGCCGTATAAAAAATATCGCCGCGGGTATTCGGCTTGGAGATGATGTAAGTCGGGTCGAACAGGCTGCCAACCAGGGGGCCTTTGAAAGCCGCGAGGTCAACGCCGTCGCGCATCGCCAGGTTGAAACCCGGATTGGAGTTGTGCACAAAACCCGTCAACACAATGCCGTCGACCTGTTGCGGGAAGGCCAACGCATGCGCGAGCGTAATGGTCGAGCCGAATGAATGTCCCAGCGTAGCCACCGCCACAAAATCGTGCTGGCTCTTTAACGTCTCGATTATCTGGCTCAGCACGTGCGCCTGGTTGTCCACACCAAGGGTCATGCCGAAAGGCCGGTCGCTGCGGCCCACGCCGGGCCGGTCGAAGTTGAAAGTCGCCAGCCCCCGCGCCAGCGCTGCGCGGGCGAAGGAGTAGGTGTCTGGCTGATACGGAAAATCCCAATAGATCGAACCATAGCCGGCGCCGGATACCAGCACGGCCAG
>JASJBD010000090.1 GCA_030066665.1 Gammaproteobacteria bacterium | reverse complement strand
GAGGAAGAAAGGGAAAAGCCTATGCCGCGCAGTCGCAATCCAGCGGGCCTGCTGCTGTTCAGCTGCGTTGCGGTTGGCTGCGCCGACCTGGCCCTGGCCCAGCAGCCGGTCGAGGAGATCATCGTTACGGTGCGCAAACGCGCCGAGAGCTTGCAGGATGTGCCGATTGCCGTATCCGCCATCGGCGCGGACTTGATCGAGCGGCAGGGCATCAACGACCTCATCGGTATCTCCAAGCTGGACCCGAGCGTGCAGTTCGACACCGGCTTCGGACCCCAAGATACCCGCGTCACGATCCGTGGCCTGTCCAACACGCGGGGGCGGTCGAATGTGGCGTTTCTCGTCGACGGCATCGACGTGACGACCGAGAACGCGATCACGGCCGGGTCCGGCCTGCTGGCTAACAAGCGACTGCTGAACGACGTCGAACGCATCGAAATCGTCAAGGGTCCGCAAAGTGCCTTGTACGGTCGTGCGGCCTTCGCCGGTGCCATCAGCTACGTTACAAAGGAGCCCGGCGATGAGTTCGAGGCCCAGCTGCGGGTCGACGCCGGCGACTATGGCCGCTGGCAGCTCGACGGCGCCATCAGCGGCCCGGTCGTCGAAAACCTCTTCGCCCTGCGCCTCAGCGGGGTCTACTGGAGCGAAGACGGTTTTTACCAGAACAGTGTCTCCGGCAACGATGTGGGTGGCGGCGAGGGCTTCGGCGCAGCGCTGACGGCGGTGTGGACGCCGACCGAGAGTATCAAGATCCGCCCGCGGCTCGAGTACAGCGAGGATGAATACCGGCCGAGCGCGACCGCCCGGATCGACGGCGTCGCCCCGGTGATCTACCCGCAGGAGGCGCTCGATGCCGGGGTGGGCATCAGCGACGCATTCGGTGGCACGGCAACCAGCCTGCCGGACTTCGGTGTGTACTGTCCGGGCCTGCTGCCGCTGCAGGCGAGCACGGCGGAAGTGCTGGCGCTGTTCCCGAATCATCCGCTCGTCCCGGATCCCGACAATCCCGGCCAGCAGATACCCGCGCCGGGATTCTGCTGGCCGGATTCCTACGGGAGCGCAGCCGGCACGCCGATTACGCAAGGCGAGGATCCGCTCACCGGTGAGGACTACGCCGGTGATACGGTCGACGTATTCCGGGCTTCGCTGATCGCTACTTGGGAGCCGGGTGACTTCGTCGTGACTTCTTACACTGGCTTCACTGACGCAGACTTCAGCCAAGCGTTCGATCAAGACTACCAGGCCATCGGCCGCCCGGATCAGATCACGTCGGCGTTGTGGACCACAACGACCCAGAACACGATGCAGTTCAGCCAGGAACTGCGTTTGGCCACTCTCTGGGATTCGCCGCTGCAGATTACTGTCGGCGGCCTCTACTGGAACGAGGAACGGGAGCTAACCGACAGCAGCGGGATCATTTCCTGCGCGCCAGTCACCAAGGACTTCTCCGGCAACCTGGTGACAAACGTCCCGGGTGTTTGCGATGGCACTTCGTCGGGCGGCGCACTCACGTCGGTATCGAGCGTGCAGGAATATGCGCGGCAGAACCTGCGCCCGCAGGTTCCCGGCTTTCTCGGGGCGGTCTGGCTGACTGAAACCGAGCATCTCTCCGCTTACCTCAACCTCGAGTGGGACATCAATGATCAACTAACCCTGAGTTTCGAAAACCGCTATGTCGATGAAACTTTCGATATCACCCGTCCGAACCAGGCGTCCTGCGGACAGCTGGGCTTTGCGGTGTTGGGCGGCGGCCTCGTCAGCCCGCTCGCCTCGCAGGCGGCCAACCCGGGTGCGCTCATCGCCTGCGTCGCTTGGGACAGCGCGATCCGCAAGGTCAACAGCGGCCAGGACCCAAACTTCGACATCTGGGTCGGCGCGACGCTACCCGGACAGGATTGGGCGCTAATCCAGGGTACAGAAAAATCTGACTTCCACACACCCAAGGTCACGCTGGAGTGGCGTGCGACCGATGACGCGTTGTTCTACTCCTACGTAGCCCGGGCGCAGAAACCCGGCGGTATCGGGCAGCTCGAGGCCGGTCAGGCGGCCACAACCATCGAGGAGCAGCGGTTCGAGCCCGAAAAGATGACCGCTTACGAGATCGGCTACAAGGGCACGTGGCGGCTTGGCGGCTTCCTGCAAACGAACCTTGCCGGCTTTTTCCAGGACTACACCGACAAACAGACGGTGACGCAGGAACTCATCAATAATGCGCTGGCGCCGCGGGTGACCAACGCCTCTGCCGCCGAGGTCCTCGGCCTGGAAGTCGACGTCACCTGGCGACCCGATTTCCTCGAGGGCCTGACGCTGAGCGGCGCCTATACCTATCTGGATGCGACCTACAAAAAATTCGACGACGACACCGCTATCCTGCTGCGGGCCGCGCAGACCGGCCAGTGCCAGGTGCTCTACAAGGGTGGCGAAGGCCCCAATCCGGGTGATTTCAACGACCCGGCCAACGGGGGCCCGACCTGTCGCATCGACCAGAGCGGCAATCGGCTGGAGCGCACGCCCGAGCACGCATTCCGCGGTTTGGCGGCTGTGCAGCGGCAGGTGCCGGGACAGGACTACGACTGGCTGGTCGAGCTGAACGCCGTGTACCATGGCGAACGTTTCCTCGATGCCGACAACTACGTGAAGTTCGACGACTACTGGTTGTTCGATCTGCGCGCGGGCCTGACCGGCGAACGCTTCGACTTCATTGCCTACGTCGAGAACCTGTTCGACGACGATACCCTGAAAACCGGTGGTGCCGGGCCTGACTTCGGCTCGCAGGCCGCAGAGCTCGGTTTCGTCGCGGGCCTGGGCTTGCAACAGGTATTTGGCACCCTGCCTGCGCCACGCGTGTTCGGCCTGCGGCTGGCGCTGCGATTCTAATAAGCCATCGATCCGAGGACATAGTTATGCGGAAACTGATTGTTATCGGCGTCGTGATCGCGCTGGGCGCGTGCAGCCCGCAAGGCACGGTCGAGACAGACTTCGACCTGAAGATCATGATCAGTGAGCTGTGCACCACCTGCAATGACGTGTTGCGCTGTGAACAGTCGGCCGATAGGCCAGCCGGCGAGCTGCCGCCGATCGTGGTCTACAACCTGCTCGAGGACAGCGTGTGGGCCCAGATCGCGACCATCTGGGAATACCTGATCCAGAACATCCGACCGAAAATCCAGGACGAGCGAGCCATGACGATCTATGCGGTCGAAGCGGCCGACAGCGGGTCGGCGCAAGTCATCACGGACCAGCAGGCCATTGTCGACGCAGTGAACCGCCGCGTACTGGTGCCCGGCGCCTATGTCGATCAACGTGATGGCCGCTGGTATCAACTCGATGCGGCCGACCAGGCGTCGCCGATTGGACAATGCGAGTTGCTCGGCTTCCAGGCCGGCCGCGAGCTGCTCGCCAGCTTAAGAACAGCAATTCAGGAGGAGCAGTGATATGAGCGATGCAGCAGTCCAGGCAGCGGGTACGGCCCGCCCGCGTTTCAGTTTCGCGCTGGTGAGGTCCCGGCCGGCGCTGGGCACCGGCATAGGCTTCATCGTGGTATTGCGCATTCTGTACGGCCTCATGTGGGCTGGCGGCGCGGTCAACAAGTTCCAGCGCGACTACCTGTTCAGCGATTTCCCACTGAAGCTGTTTACCCAACGCCTGACGGAGCTCGATCCGGCGTCATTTTCGGCCCGGTTCCTCGAGGGCTTTGTCATTCCAAATTCGCAGCTGGTAGGCTGGATCGTCGCCTGGGGCGAGGTCGCCATCGCCGTCGGCCTGGTATTTGGCTTCATGACGCGTATCGCGGGCTTCGGTTCCGCGCTGATGTGCATCATGTTCGGCATCGGTGGCTATTACGACGCGTCGTTGATCCCCTTAATCCTGATTGGCGTGCTAATTATGGTGCTGCCGACCGGCCACTGGCTGGGTCTGGACCGGCGGCTGCATCAGCGCTACCCGAACGCGATATGGTTCAAGTAACCGGGCTGAAAGGGGGCGCTAGCTCGTAAAGCCGGACCCAACAGCCACGCGGCAGCCGCCGCTGATTGCCGCCGGCCGCCCTAGTGCCAGGAGGTATCCCACGAATCGAGCTCGTAGCGATCCGTCAGCGGAAATCCCGGCGGCCGCGCGTTCGGGAAGCGCTTGTCGAACTTGAGTTCGGTGCGGTAGCGGGGTTCGGTGGCCGACGGTGACCCGCCGGTTCATACCGATTCGGATCAGTCTGACGAATCTGTCCCAGTTCCGTTCAAGCGATACAATGACTGCAGTGGCCTGTTCAGGCATTCTGGCCATGTACAAGACCTGAGTATCGAGGAGCATCATGGCGATCGTGGTTAAGGATCCGCCCCGGGTTACTCCGGAGCTCGCGCAGGAATTCGCGCAACTCGGCGTCGCAACCACGCACGAAGCACAAGGCCGCAAGGGTTTGCTGGCGCCGACGATGCGACCCATTTACAGGCCCGTCAGCATTGCCGGGTCCGCTGTCACCTGCGAGGTCGCGCCCGGGGACAACTGGATGATTCATGTCGCTGTGGAACAATGCCGGGCTGGCGACGTCCTGGTCGTGATGCCAACGAGTCCTTGCACCGACGGCTACTTTGGCGACTTGCTGGCGACTTCCTTACAGGCTCGCGGCGTGCTGGGTCTGGTGATTGATGCCGGCGTCCGGGACATTGCGACGCTGACCACAATGGAATTCCCGGTCTGGTCCAGTGTGATTTGCGCGCAAGGCACCGTCAAGGAAACGCTCGGCAACGTCAACACGCCTGTTGTATGCGCCGGCGCCACTGTCAATCCCGGGGATCTCGTCGTTGCTGATGACGATGGCGTCGTGGTGGTCGAGCGCACGAAGGCTGCCGAGGTACTGGACAAGGCACGCGCGCGGATCGTGAACGAGGAGGACAAGCGCCAGCGATTTGCGAACGGAGAGTTGGGCCTCGATGTGTACGGTATGCGCGAGCGACTTGCGGAAAAGGGTTTGCGCTACGTCGACGCCGACGCGGAAGACTAAGCGATGCAGACTGCTATCCCTGCAGTCGTCATGCGTGGTGGTACGTCGAAGGCTCTGTATTTCGCCGCCGCGGACCTGCCGCAGGACCAGGCGCTGCGGGATCGCGTATTGCTGGCAGCCATGGGTTCGCCGGACGACCGCCAGATCGACGGCATGGGCGGGGCGCACCCGCTGACGAGCAAGGTAGCGCTGATCAGCCCGTCCTCCACGGGCGACACTGATGTCGATTACCTGTTCCTCCAGGTGGTTGTCGGCGAAGCGACCGTGAGCGACAGCCAGAACTGCGGCAACATCCTGGCCGGGGTCGGCCCGTACGCGATCGAACGGGGGCTGGTCGCTGCGATCGAGGGGCAAACGACCGTGCGCATCCGCATGGTCAATTCCGGCGGTGTAGCCGTCGTTACCGTGCAAACGCCAGGCGGGCAGGTTGAGTACGACGGCAACGCTCGTATCGATGGCGTCCCCGGCACCGCCGCACCGGTCATGATCGATTTCGTCGACGTCGCTGGCTCGAACTGCGGTGCCTTATTGCCGACCGGCATGGCCGTCAATGAAGTAGACGGTGTCGGCGTTACGTGTATCGACAACGGCATGCCCGTTGTGCTGTTGCGCGCCGACGAATTCGGCCTTAGTGGCTACGAGCCGCCCGGGGACCTGGAGGCAAACGACGGGCTGAGCACCAAAATCGAGTCGATCAGGCGGCAGGCCGGTCCGCTGATGAACCTGGGCGACGTGGCTGCAAAAACAGTACCAAAGATGTCGCTCGTTGCACCGGCGCGTGCCGGCGGCGCGATTTGCACCCGTACGTACATCCCCCATCGCGTTCACGAGGCCATCGGCGTGCTGGGCGCGGCCAGCGTGGCGGCGGCTATCCAGATTCCGGGTACCGTGGCGAATGAAATAGTCGACAGGGTGTCACCAGGTCCAATGGATATCGAACACCCGACTGGCCGCTTTACCATCGATGTCGAGCTTACAGATGACGGCGGCGAGCTGGCAGTGCGGCGTTCAGCCCTGCTGCGCACGGCGCGCAAACTGATGGCAGGCGAAGTCTACATTCCAACCGCGATCTGGAGCCCGGCATGCTGATCATCGACTGTCATGGCCATTACACGACCGCACCGCCGGGCCACCAGGAATTTCGGCGCGCGCAGCTGGCGCGGCTCGAGGACCCGGCGCTCCCGCCGCCGGCGCCCGCGCAGATCAGCGATGACGAGATTTGCGAGAGCATCGAGCAGAACCAATTGCGGCTCTTGAAAGAGCGCGGTGCCGACCTCACGATCTTTTCGCCGCGGGCATCCGCTATGGCACACCACGTCGGCGACATTGAAACGTCGATAGCCTGGGCGCGTGCCAATAACGATTTGATTCAGCGTGTTGTCGAGCTTTACCCAGTGTATTTCGCCGGTTGCGCGCAACTCCCGCAAGTCGCGGGCGAGCCGCTCGATGCCTCGATCGACGAGCTCGATCGGTGCGTCAACGAACTGGACTTCGTGGGCTGCAATCTGAGCCTGGATCCGTCGGGCGGACACTGGACGTCGCCGCCGCTGACCGATCGGTATTGGTATCCAATCTACGAGAAACTGGTCGAGCTCGATGTGCCCGCGATGATCCATGTATCGTCCAGCTGCAATCCGTGCTTCCATGCAACCGGCGCGCACTACATCAATGCCGATACAACCGCGTTCATGCAGCTGGTGCAGGGCAATCTCTTTGGCGATTTCCCGGAACTGCGGTTGATCATTCCGCACGGGGGCGGGGCCGCGCCGTATCACTGGGGTCGTTACCGCGGGCTCGCTGACATGCTGAAGCAGCCGCGGCTCGCTGAACACGTAATGCGCAATGTGTTTTTCGATACCTGTGTCTATCACCAGCCCGGCATCAATTTGCTGTTTGAAGTCATCGACGCGGGTAACATCCTGTTCGCGTCCGAAATGGTCGGTGCCGTGCGCGGCATTGATCCGGAAACCGGGCATTACTTCGATGACACTAAACGCTATGTCGATGCACTCGAACTCGACGATGAACAGCGCCGTCAGGTATTCGAGCTCAACGTGCGACGCGTGTATCCGCGACTCGATTCGCTGCTCCGCGCGCAGGGCCGCTGACGCCGAACAGTAAGCGACACGGATATGGGGCAGATACTGGTCATCAATGGACCGAACCAGATCGGGCAACCCGGCTACCAGCCGCAGTACTACGGCACCGAGAGTCTGGCCGAAATCAATAAGCGCCTGGCGGAGCAGGCCCGGTCAGCTGGTCACAGCATCGACTTCTACGAGAGCGGTTCAGAGCCCGAGCTGGCCGCCCGTGTTCGCGCCGCCGCGCAGGATGGCACGGGCGTAGTGATCATCAACCCGACCCATCTGACCTATCGTGGATTCGAGCTGCGGGCCGCGTTCGAAGAGAGCGGTGTCCCGATGATAGAGGTGCATTTGTCCAACATCTTTCGCCGGCAGGCCTTCCGGCATCATTCGTTATTCTCGGACCTGGCGCAGGCACTCATTACCGGAGCGGGCGCGCGAAGCTACGAGTACGCATTGGACGCCGCGATGCGGATCCTCGACGATCCCGACGCCAACCTGCATGCCTATTGACGAGCGCTAGCCCGGTATCAGCGCGTTGAAGGCAAACAGGAACAGATAGCAGGCGACGAAGAACACCAGCAGCCAGTAACTGGTCCGATCGACGCGGCCGGGAATGAGAAACCAGCCGGCATCCTTGTCGGGGAGCTTTTCGCGACGGAATTTCTCGATCTGGCCGCGAATTGTGTACGGCGAGTATTCACTCTGGAAACCATCGAGCAGTATGCTGGCCGGCCAGGATACGGCGATATTCACGGTTGCGCCGATTAGGCAGTACCATGGCCAGGCAATGTCCGTCTGCGTCGCCACGTACCACAGCACAACAAAGCCCGCGACCACGCCGACCAGCAGGCCGCGCTCGGTCGTATGCTTCGAAAAGAAACCTAGCGCGTACATGCTGAGCTTCGCGCCGACAAAATACGAGCCAATCTGGCTCAGCGTGCGCAGGATCGACCCCTCGGTGCGGGAGTACAGGATTGCCGGCACGATAATCAGCACGGCCCAGAACAGCGTGAAGAGGCGCGACGCGTTCAAATAGTGCTCCGGCGAGCCGTCTTTCTTGAAATACTTCTGGTAGAAGTCGACCACGGATACTGTAGCGAGAGAATTGAAGGCGGAGTCCATGCTCGACATTGAGGCGGCGAGTACCGCGGCGGCGAGCACGCCCATCAATCCCGGCAGCCCGTAGTCGGCAGCGAATTGCAGAATGATGGTGTTGCCGTTTTCGAACTCCCGGCCGCCGTAGTACGAATAGAAGAGAATACCGAGGACGAAAAACAGGAAGTAGATAAAGAAGGCACCGAAGCCCATCATCAGAAAAGACTTCTTCGCGTCGCCGATATTCCTGGACGCGAGCGTGCGCTGGACCATCATCTGGTTCGCACCGTAGACGGTGACATGGTAGAGCGTCATCGCAATCACGCCCGACCAGATGGTGGCCTCCCTGGTGAAATCGAATGAAAAATCTGCCGGATTCGTCTTGCCTTTGGCTTTCAGGTCGGCGAGGGCCTGACCAATGGGTAGCTGCAGCTGATCCAACAGGGCGTACAGAATGATGCCGGCGCCAATCAGGAGGACGCCGGCCTGGATCACGTCCGTCCAGATAACCGCGGTGATCCCACCCAGCGCGGTGTAGATCAACGCCACGATCGTGACGATGAAGATCGCCGTGACGACGTCGATGCCGGTGATGAACTCCAGGACCAAGGATGTGGCGTACAGCACGGCGGCGGAAGTCAGGGCCTGTGATATCAGGAAAATCAGTGAAATCACACCTCTCGAGGCGGCGCCAAAGCGGCGTTCCTGGTAGTCATAGATCGACGCCACGCCGCTGTTAAAGAAGAACGGCAGGAACAGCGTGATAACCAGAAAGATTACCAGCGGATAGTTCATGTGCATCACGATCACGGACAGCCCGTCCGTGTATGACCAGGCAGGTCCGCCGAGGAATGACAGCGCGCTGACATAGGTCGCCATAACGGAAATGCCGATCGCCCACCAAGGAGTGGTCCGTCGCCCGAGATAGAAATCGTCAGCCGATTCGACTCTTTTGCCGAGCACAAAGCCGAGCAGCAGGTTCGCCGCGATGTAGAGAACCAGGATTGACCAGTTTAGGGCGCCGAAATTTTCCATGCGGTTTTATCTGTGCGACAGGCGGTGAGAAACCATGGGCTGGTCCAGGCGATCCCGCCATCGGTTTGCGTCACGCGCACATAGTACCGGTCGCCCGGGACGGATGCTGCAGAGACATTGTGGTCCAACACCCGGTCCAATGTATCCGGCAACGCTATCCGGCGCACCCGCAAGGCCGTGCGGCGGCCGGGCTGGTCGTCCAGCTCCATCCAGCCGGAGTCCTGGAATCCCTGCAGGGCAATAGTCTGTGGTTCGATCGACGGTTCTTCGAGAGCGAGTGTCAAAGTGGCATCCTGCGAGAGCTTCGCGGGCTCCAGCAGCACATTCTTTTCGCTGCCGCGCGTCCTGACGAAAAAGCGTGCGTGTCGACGCGAGTTCTCGTCCAGATTGATCGCTTCGCTGAAGATATTTTCGTGGCGGGGCGAAAACACTGTCACCAGGTCGCCATCGTTGATACTGGCCGTGCCGATCCAGTTTTGCCATTGCCGCGGGAATTCGCCCGGTTCGCCCGGCCGGGAATCCGACGCAAAGCGGATTTCGATGTAGCGTGCCTCGGGAGTGCTCTGCACGAACTGCTCATCGTGCAGCAGGCGCTCGTTCCTGAAGATTTGCAAGCTTTCCAGTCCGGTGGTACCGGCTAACTGTCCGCGAAACCGAAGGGGCCCGCAGGCTGGCACCTGGGACCCGGGCAAGTGGCCATTCAGCGTTACGTCGACCAGCATCCGGCGCCCGTTGGTCGCATAGCCCCGGCGTGCGCGCAGCGCATCGAAGATCGAGTCCGCGGTTTTCTGCGCGGCAAACACGGCCACCAGGCCACCGAAGTTGTCACTTGATGCGATCCGCCGCAGCGGCCGCAGCCCGGGGTGGCCGTAATGATCGTCGGAGCCGCCGAGAAACCCTATCCGGTGGCCCTCAGCCAGGTAGGCCTGCCCAAACCACTCAAAGGTGCCGTGGTTCGAGACGATTTCGACGAAGTGTTCAATCGCAGAATCGCTGTGCCACCAGTTACCGGGGTTGTGAGCATGCGGAATCAACAGCAGGTCGCTACGCTGGTTGCTCTTTCCCAGGGCGTCATAGAGTTGCGTCAATGTGGCGGCGTCCTGCAGGCCGATGCGCGAGCGTCCCCCGGGGGAGCGGAACAGCACATTATGATGGCCGCCGTGCTCGAAGTGCACGGTCCACTCATACCCAAGGAAGGTCACGAAGCGCCCCGGGTCGTTGTAGCGAATCGCGGCGTCGCGAAGTGCCAGCCACTCACTGTCATCCATCCACAGGTCGTGTTCGCTCAGGCTGACGAAATCGAGGCGGCCGTCGTCGCGGGCAAAGCGAAAGAAGCCGTCGATTGTGCCCACCCCTTCCGAGAATCCGGAGTGACCGTGTGTTTCTCCCCAGAAAATTCGCTCGACCCGGTCGCGCTCGACCAGCACCGGATTGGAGGCAGTCGCGAGACGTCCGTCTTGAGACTCGATGTGGAGACGGAAGACGCCCTCGCGCCCCAGCGCCGGGAGTCGGACTTGAGCCGGTTCGTCCGTCGCGGCCGTCTGGGCTATTTTCTGGCCATTCAGTTCGACCCGATAGCGGGGCAGCGGCCCGGTGGCCCGGTTCCGAAATTGGTCACCGCTCCACACGTGCAGGTCGACTGGTTCATCGGCGTCCACCACGGACGGTGCTGTCGCACGCACGTTTGCGACCGGTCCGCCGACGGATCGGAACGGTAATTCCGGTAGATTGATCAGTACTCCGTCACTCTCGAGTCGCAGCCATACATGGAATCGAAGGCCATCGATACTGACGGCTGGCATATGCAGGCCCGGTGATCCATAGGCGGTTTCACCGAGTACCAGGCGCAGGCGACTCCCCGGTGGCAGTTCCCCCGCGGCAATCCTGACAAAGGGTTTCGGTGCACGACCGGTGTTCGTCACGGCTTTGCCCATGCGTCCCGAGAACCAGCCGCTCACCGGTAATGTGTCGTACGCGAAACGGACGCCCGGCACATCTGTTTCGGCGGCCAGGAAATTTGCGTCGTCTGGCGCGCTGGTTTGCAGTTCAGTACCACCGGCGTAGGTTCGCGCTGCGATCAACAGACCGTCCCCGGGCAGCAGAGCGCGGGAGCCGACCGTGTAATCGATAATCAGCGTGGAGTAGTCGTCGACCGGGAACGGCCCAAGCATCGGCGTTTCTAATTTGCCAATACGCGACGGACCCATTTCGCGATAGCTGAACTCTCGTACCCAGCTGTCGATATCGGCCAGCTGCAGTCTGGTTGGCGATGCATCCGGCGAGTTCAGCTGGCCGACGGTCCAGGGTAATTCGGGGTCGATGGGCCAGCCATGCAGCGCATACGCGTTGGCCCAGCGCCAGATCGTGCGCAGTCGTGGCCGATAGTTTCCCGCGTGCGTCGGTAGCGCGTCGACGGCCAGCTGTAAGGCGTCGACCTCCGTGCGCAGTTCGAAATCGACGTAATCGTCACCGGCGGATAGCGCAACAGGCGGCGCCAGCACGAGCAGGGCAACAAGAATCAACGAATGCGGCCGGAAACCGCTGAGCGGCGCTGGCACGATCAGGTCAGGATGATTCATCCGCGTCCAGCAGGCGTACGACGTAATGCGCGTCCGCGAGTTCCCGCAGGATTGCGTCGAGGTGAGCCCGGTCACGCGTCTCTAGCGTAACGTCGAGATAGCTGTCTTTCGCTGGCAAGCGAGTAAAGATGCGCTGATGCTGAACCTCGATGAAGTTGCCGCCCAGTTGCGCCACGATCTGCGACACCTTGGCCAATTCGCCGGGCACATCGGCAATGGTGATGCGCAAGCGCGTAATGCGATTGGCGCGCACCAGTTCGCGGAGCAACAAGGAAGCGAGCAGCCGCGAATCGATATTGCCACCGGAGAGCACGGTGCCGACGCGTTTCCCGGCAAATCGTTCCGGGCAGGCGAGCAGGGCGGCAAACCCCGCCGCTCCGGCGCCTTCGACGAGAGTCTTTTCGATATTCAGCAGCAAGGCCACGGCGCGCTCCAGGTAGAGCTCATCGACGAGCAGTAGATCGTCGACGTAACGCTTGACCAGCGGCAGCGTGAACTGACCTGTGCCCGGCACTGCAATGCCTTCCGCCAGTGTGTCACCGCCGATGTCGCGCTGCTGTCCGTCCAGCGCGCATTTCATCGCGGAGTACATTTCAGCTTCCACGCCGATGACCTCGATATCAGGCCGCAGGGACTTCGCGGCCACGGCGATACCGCTGATCAGTCCGCCGCCGCCCACGGGCACGACCAGGCAATCGATCTCCGGCGCGTCGTCGAGCATCTCCAGTGCAATCGTGCCCTGGCCCGCAATGATCAGCGGATCGTCGTACGGGTGAATGAAAGTCAAATTGCGTTCGGTTTCGAGAGCTTGCGCCGCGGCGCGCGCATCCGTCAGGTTGTCGCCCTCCAGTACGACGTGCGCGCCATGCGCCTTCGTATTCTCGACCTTGACCGTCGGTGTGTTCCGCGGCATCACGATGGTTGCCGGGATGCCAAGTTGGTTGGCGTGATAGGCGACTGCCTGGGCGTGATTGCCAGCCGACATCGCGATGACACCGCGCTGTTTTTCCGCGGCGCCAAGCGAAGTCAGTTTGTTGTAGGAGCCGCGCTCTTTGAACGATGCGGTGAACTGCAGGTTTTCAAATTTCAGCCAGGTCTCGATGCCCGCGATCGCCGACAGCGTTACCGAACGGCGACAGGGTGTGTGCTCGATATGCCCCGCAAGACGCCCCGCGGCGGCGCGAACATCGTCCAGCGTCACGGTATCGGCCGGATCCGACTGCAGCAGGCCGCGCGTGTTGTTGTCCATTCGTATTACACCCAGTCGGGTGCCCCGGGATGATCGCCGCCGCGCACGACTATGGCACTGGCGGCCGCGTCGTCTCTGCACGACCAGCTGCGCGCAAGCCCGATAGGCAGGCTCAGCACATCGCCGCGCTGTAATTCGAGACTGCCGCCGTCCCAGGAGATTTGCACAGCGCCCTGCTCGATGAACACTACCTCTTCCTCATGCCGACGATGCCGTCGCAGCGCGCTGCCGGCAGTGAAGTCCAGGCGCCGCACATGGAAACCGTGCGACCAGGACATTCTTCCAGCCGGCAGCCGCTCGGCCTCGCTGGCCTGACCAATTATCGGGGCCTCTGTCACACTGTCCATGGGATCCGCGCTCTTGGCGAGCAGTGATTCGCTCGCTTGCGACAGCTCGGTTGCCAACGCGACGCACTCGGCCATTTCGTCAGCCGTCATGCGACGACAACGGGCGACGTCCTCCGCCGTCGTTGGCCGCGTGGGTTTCATGCCCTCGGGCACTGTTTCGCCAAGCGTCGTATCCACCAACTGGCCGTTTTCGAGCAGAATCAGGCCGAAGTCACGCGCCATCTCGAAGACATAGGGCGCCCAGGTTACGTGCCCCGGGTCATCGCCACCGAGCACCGCGAACAGGAAACCCTCATCATCGCCGATATTCTCGAACCCGCGAAACACGTGGATTGGAATCGAAATGGTATCGCCCGGCTCGAGGATCGCCTCACCATCCTCACCGCGTTCGCCCCAGCGAAATGCCCAGCGACCGCTGTGGACGACAAACACCTCTGCCGTTTCGTGACTGTGCTGCGAATTGACGCAGTGGGGTGGCTGGCGCGCTCCGCCAATGTTGAAACCGTGAGGCAGGGCAATGTGGACGTGCTGATCCGGATGCTCGGCCACGCCCGGACCAATGATGGTGAAGTTTTCTTTCTTGTCACTGCCCGGCGTGCGGGTGTCGATAAAGGCATTCAGGCAGGGTCGCAGGTCCCGGTAGCGAACCAGGCGTTCCTGTTCCATGCGTGCTTGGGTCCAGCTATTGTTCATTGGCGCGAAAGCCGCTTGCAGCCATCGCTTTGGCTGTCCGGCGGCAGTGTACTTCGAATGCAAACAAGCGGCAACACACAGCCCGGGATGCAGGCCGGTCACGCTGAAAAAGTCTGTCTGTACTGTGCCCACACGCTGTCGAATGCTTGCATTCGAAGTACGTTCTGGCAGACTTCCGGGCAGTTTGCTGAGCTGGCGAGGGGCGTGCTTTGATGCAGAGTCGGGCGGATTATCAGGCGGCGAAACAGACGGTTCTGGAGTTTCACCGCGATCTGCTCGCGGCGTCCGACCCGGAACTCGCCGCGGTCAACGGTCGCTTCTGCACACCCGAGTTTGTCTGGAACGGGTCATTTCCGTTTAATCGGCTCGATGGCAGCGACGCGGTCGCGGCGAACTTCTGGCAGCCGCTGAAGCGGGCCTTCCCCGACCTGGAACGCCGTGACGATATTTTCATGGCCGGGCAATTCGAGGGCGGGACCTTCGTTGCCAGCACCGGCCACCTGCTCGGCACCTTCATGCGTGACTGGCTGGACGTGCCGCCTACCGGCAAGCCGAAGTTTCTGCGCTATGGCGAATTTCACCGCGTTACCGATAGTGGCATTGCAGAGACCTTCGTGATCTACGATCTGATTGGTTTTTTTCGGCAACTTGGCCTCGAGTTGATGCCGGCAAGCCTCGGCCTGGAGATCCTGACGCCGGGTCCCGCGACGCAGGACGGTCTGTTGATTGACTCCCAGGACCCTGCTGAATCGCAGCGTTCGCTGCAACTGGTCGAGGACATGATTTATGTCGGTCTCACTGGTCACGATGAGGCAGATCTGCCGGTCGATCTGCTCGGTAAATGGTGGCACCCGGATATGATGTGGTACGGCCCGTCGGGAATCGGTACCACGCGTGGCATTACCGGCTTCAAGAAGAATCACCAGATCCCGATGCGCATGGGTTTGTCGGAACGCGATGCCGGTCATCACAAGGCGCGATTTGCCGAAGGGAGTTTTACCTGCAGCGTCGGTTGGCCCAGCTACTACGCCAAACACACCGGTAGCGGCTGGATGGGTCTGCCACCAACGGGCAAAGCCATCGGCATGCGCGTAATGGACTGGTGGCGCCGGGACGGGGACCTGCTGCGCGAGAACTGGGTCTTCATAGATCTGGTCGACACATTCAACCAGCTGGGGTATGACATGCTGGCGCGCATGCGTGAGCTGCTGCGCGCCTGAGATTCCGGATTGCGCATTGTGACAGCCGAGCACGACAAACCCCGTGACCTCGCCGCGGCTCGTCCCGACAGCGTGACGCGCGCGGCCTGGACCGATATCTCGGATTTGCTCGCGCCCGACAATCGTGCTCGCCAGAACCTGCCGGGTTTCGACGACGAGTATGTCGACATTGTTGATTTCATCATTCGTGTCACCCATCGCATCTGGGAAGAGAAGAACGTCGGCTTGTGTGCCCAGTACTATTCGCCCGATGCCGTCATTCACACGCTGTCCGGAGATGTGCGCGGCGCCGAGGAGGTTACGCGGCAGACCACGCGCATGCTGGCCGCGTTTCCGGACCGGTCCCTGTACGGTGACAATGTCGTCTGGTCGCAGGAATCCGACGGCAGTTTCTATACCTCGCATCGAATTACCAGCCACCTGACGCACCAGGGTCATGGCGACCTCGGCGAGCCGACCGGTCGACGTGCATCGGTGCTGACGATTGCCGACTGCATCGTGCGGGAAAACCGGATCGTCGAGGAATGGCTGATGCGCGACAGCATCGGGCTGCTGTTGCAGCTCGGTTTCGACCCCCACCGCGTTGCGCAGCAACAGGCATCGCGGGGTGCTCGTGATCAGGACTTCGAACAGTGGCGGGATGGCAGCTGGCAGATGGTGCAGGCGCAGCCGTCGGCAGCGCCGGGTGACATGCCAATGCCGCGGGAAGCGCCGGGTGAATTCGCCGCGATGCTGCTCGATCGCCTGTGGAACCACCAAATGTTTGGTGCGGTGGAGCAGTTTTACGCTTACAACTGCAGCGTCCAGGGCCCGTCAGGCCGACGTCTGTTCGGCCATGGAGAAATAGTCGGTCACATCGTGTCGCTGCGCGCGGCTTTTCCGGACGCGCGACTGACCGTTGAACACGTTTGCGCGACACCCGGCCCGGAAGATGAAACCGATATTGCGTTGCGCTGGCTGATTGCCGGCACGAACACTGCGCCGTCGTTCTATGGGCGGCCGTCGGGACGACGGGTGTTGATTATGGGCGCGACCCATTGGCGGCTTACCGGCGATCGGATTACCGAGGAATGGACGGTATTCGATGAGCTGGCCGTGCTGCGGCAGATCTATGGCAGCTGATCCGACATCTACCGTTGCCGCCACCGGCCTGCTGCAAAATGCGGCCGACCTCAAGGCCTTTCAGCGGCGTCTCCGGCATGATGGCGCGGCGGGCGCCATACAGGGCGCTTACCTGCACGGCGCGCAACGGCACACACCGCTGGGAGATATCCACGGACGCCACAATCTGATTGCGGCCGATCTGCGCGACCTGGCTGTGTTCGACGGGCAACGGCTCGCGCAGGACGCGGCACACGCCGGCGCGACCGGTGCATCGCGCCAGCAGATGGCGTGGCGCGCCGAGATCTCTGCGACCCATGCCGGAACGAGCACGCTGGGTCCGGCCAGCGGTCGTGAATTGCGTTTCCGCGCGCTGTCGGTGCATCTGTTGACGCGCGGTCGCGTGTACCGCGAATGGCAATTGCGAGATCACCTCGCAATCGCCAACCAGCTCGGCCTGGAATTGCACGCAATTGCCCATGAAATGGCGGCGGCCGAACGTCCCGTGCCTCGCTTCCTGCCGGATTTTGGCGAAATTCGACATGGACTGGGACAAAAGCCACCACCGGCCGAGGGTATCGACGTGGACGGGGCCGACGACATTGCTCGC